>CAYNGK010000060.1:0-9260 GCA_964396935.1 uncultured Methanosarcinales archaeon
ATCACTAACAACTACTGGTGGGCGCTCGGTATCGCCGAGACAAACCCTCCAGGCGTGTACGACAGCTACCGCGTCACCAACCTCATCTACTACCAGGGTCCAACGGGCGGGACGGAGGAGCGCGGTCACCTCGTCATTCGCGGCAACACGATGGCGTTGTGTACCACGCAGACGACCGCGTGGATTCAGCTTCGCGGGTGCGATTGGGCGCAGATCGAGGGCAACTTCTTCTGCTACAACACGCTCGCTGACACGATCGGCACTGGGTTCATCGTGATCGAGGGATCGTCCGGGCAGACCGGCGACGACTCCACCAACATCACGATCCAGGCCAACCACATCCACAATCCGGGCGGCATGAGTACCCGCCAATGCTCGGCGGTCTACATCCGCAAGGCGACGGACGTGAAGATCCTCGCCAACGACTTCAACGAACTCCACTGTGAGCAGGCGATCCACGTCGATTCGAGCGCTGGAACTGGTGCTGCGGTCAGCCGCTTGTCGGTCCTCGGCAACACGTTCACTTGGCCGTCAACAACGCCTGCCGGAACGCGCGTTCCGATCCTTCGCAACTCCAACAACTCGGCGCTCGCGGATGTCCACTTCGGCGGCAACACGGTGAAGCAGGGCACGGCGCACTACTCGGGCACCGCGCCTACTGGGAAGCAGATCACGAACAAGGGCATCTGGGATACGGCTGGGTCGGCTGAAACCGCGTCCGCTATCTCGATCAACGTGGACTTCTAACCATGAGCGACACGGTAGATCGGATTGCGGAGCAGATGCCGCAAGGCCCGAACTATGGCAGTGTCAGCGAACTCAACCGCAGGAAGATTCGTCGCGGGTACAGGCTGTTCGGGCTGGAACTTCCAGATGAGGTTCCAGTCCCTCCTGAATCCATGCGGAAGTGGTTGAACGGAAGCCCGATCATCACATCCGCGTCCATCTCCACGCAACTCGTGGGGAAGGTGACGGAGAAGCGGCTGGAGCAGATCAGGACGTTCGCATTCCCGGATGAGAAGGAATGCCTGCTGCTGTCCAGCTTCTTCGGGGGCTACAAGCCGGACTTCATCTTCATGGTGGTGTTCCGCCACCATCTCAAGATCGCCAAGCGCATCCTCCGCAAGCACATCGTTGACGTTCCGCGAGCAAACGCAAAGCGGTGGAACGGTCGCGTTCTGTGTCTCGTGGACCGCCAGACTGCGATGAGAAACAGGTATCCGATATTCGAACTTCGGGTCAACGGGAAGGTGATGCGCGAACTGTTCTCGGAGGTAGATCTGAACGAAGTGATGGACGATGACCTTCGATAGAGACGAACTTCTCAAGCTCCAGAAGAAGCTCGTTGACGCGGACATGCGTACCCGCGTTGACGCTGACGGGAAGCTGCACAAGTTCTTCGAGTTCAGGCCGCTGGATACCGGCGTTGAATCGACGCCGATGGACCAGCGTGCTTTCATTACTTCAGAGGCAAAGACGCAAGCGTTCTGCGGGTCGAACAGATCCGGGAAAACGCTCTGTGGGGATCAGAAGGAAGTGATTTGGGTTCGCGGGAAAGACCCGCTGCGCCCATCCTGGCGTGCGCCGAAGGTGTCAGACCGCGAGTTCGTGGTATGGCATTGCGTACCTGCGGAGTTCACGCGGGAGACTTTGCGTAACATCGTCATGCGGATTCCGCCTGACATGCCGCACAAGGTCTACCGATCGCACGGTGATGAGCACGTTCGGTTCCCGCCGTCCGAGCTTCGGCCACACGGCGCTGTCATCCGCATCAAGTCCTACGGCATGTCCCAGGACCATTTCCAGTTCGAGGCCGTGGACATCGTGCGGTTCGACGAGGAGCCTCCCGAGTACATTTGGGAGGAATGCGAACAGCGCCTCGTGTCCACGTCCGGCATGTTGTGGCTCACGCTGACCCCGAAGAACGGGACGACGTGGCTCTACAAGAAGCTCTACAAGCTGGACTCGGACTACCGCTGCGCTCAGTCGGGGAAGTTCGCGTGGTTCAAGGCTTCGCAGTTGGCGAACCCGCACCTGAAGCGCGAGGACATCGACCTCCGCTCGGCGGACTTGTCCGAGGATTCGTACGCGATCCGCGTGCTCGGCGATTACGTCCTGCTCCAGGGAAGCCGGTTCTTCGACAAGGACGGGTCGGTCCTCAAGTTCATCTACAAGAACTTCGTGAAGGACCCGGAGTGGTATCTGACGTTCGACGCCAAGGGCGTGGCGAACTTCGAGCCGTACTCGGCGAAGTTGAACGGCGGATGGGATGTCTACGAGCAACCCGTACCCGGCTACAAGTACGTCATCGGCGCTGACGCAAGCAAGGGAACTGGCGGCGACTTCTCAGCGGCGCACATCCTCTGCGCCAACACGAACGAGCAAGTCGCTGTTTTTCACTCCAACCGGATCGAGCCGATCGAGTTCGGGTTCGAACTGTTCCTGGCGGCGAAGTTCTACAACTACGCGCTGGTGGCCCCGGAAGTGAACTTCGACGGGTCCGCGCTGCTCCACGGGCTGAAGCAGAACGGCTACGGCAACATCTACCGCAGGCAGTCGTTCGGCGGTCGGATCGACCAAGCCATGAACAGCCTCGGCTGGTTCACGGACAAGCGGAGCAAGTACCCGGCTCTGGAAGAACTCCGGGTGGCGCTTGCCCGCTCGGTGGACCGTCGTCCTGGCGGGATCATCGTCCACTGTGCCAAGACGCTGAAGGAACTCGACAACTACGGGCACCTGAAGGAACACCGGCAGGGTTCGTACGGGTTCGGCGCGCTGGACGGGCACGACGACTTGGCGATGGCGCTGGCAATCACGATCCAGGCGCTTCACCAATCCCCGATCGCCAACTCGGACGACGTGCCGGAAGGGTTGCGACGTGCGAAGCGCGGGTTGTTCGACGACGCGATGGAACATGCGCGTAATATGCGGGATAGAAAAGAGGCGTTTGAGGAGTTAGGCTCTGAGTCAGACGCCTACTTCCAGGACCGATTCTGAGGAACACGCATGGCTGGCGAATCAGAGATCAACACCGCAACTCCACCGGCATTCCCGCGCAAGTATCGCCCGCAGACCGCGACGTTCGAGAACACGCACGAAGCGGTCCAGGGAATCCCGACGTACGCAGATGCGTCTGTCTACGACGCGCTTACGGCGGCGCAGATCAGCGGTAGCGGAACTGCTGCTGCTGGTTCGGCGATCGACCTTGCCGGGTTGCTTCCTGGCGGTCTGTACGAGTTCCGCTTCTTCAACAACGCCACAAAGACCACGAGCCAGTTCCCGTCCACGAACGCTTGTTTCAAGTACGGGACCACGGCAACCACTTCGAATCAGATGCTTCTGATCCGCGCGGAACCCGTGATCCATCGCCGGATGCCTCTGAATCAGACCGGCATCTCGTTCATCTCGGCTGACGGCGCAACGGCCCTGTACATCGAATACACGCTTCTCGGATAACGGAGGGTTTCTCTGGTGTGGGCAATCTCTGAGCGCGATCTTCTCGTCATCGTCGTCCTGACGATCGTGGTGCTTCTCGTGGCCGAGCGCGTGTTCGGCATTCGGCAGACCGTCAAGTCGATCGAGGCACTTGGGAAACAGTGGGACCGCGACCGCGCGGAGTTCAAGGACCGCGAGCAGGCGAACTTCGCTACGAACGTCATGCTGCGCGAAAAGCTGCAAGAGATGTACGAGGTGATGAGTCAGAGCGCCGCGAAGCCGCGTGCTCGCCAACGCCAGATCCAGTTCCAGAACCGACTCCACCAGGAGAACGGTCACACGCTATCCCGCGATCCCGGCAAGATTCTTGAGGAGTCGTGATGGGACTCTACGACTACAGCAACGACCCGTACACGGACACGCTTCTTCAGGCGGTGTACGGAGCGAAGGTTGAACCGATCCAGCCTGCGGGGATGAACGTCTCGTCGCCGTCGTATCCGGCAGTCGCTTCCGCCAGTTATGGTGGCGGCGCTGACCAGGACATGGCCGACGCAGGCGGCGGCATCGGCTCCATGTTCGGCTCGTTCATGAAGGGACAGGCCGAGGACGCTGGTGGCTGGTCGAAGATCCCGAGACTTTGGGGAAGCAAGGTCGGACTCGCGGAACCGATCGTGAAGCCAACGCCGACGATGGTTCCTGATGCTGGTGACCCGATTGGTGCGATGGAAGCGATGAAGGGTGGGATGCCTGGCCCGCTGACGCCATACGGTTCGGGAAACGCGGGGACGTTCATCAAGCCTTTCATGGATAGCGCTGGTTCATCCGGCGCGATGGGTGCCGCGATGCCTGCCGCCGCGAGTGCGGTCACTCCCGCGCTTGGTCCGGCGATGTCGCTGGCACAGGGGAAGAAGAAGGCCGCGATGGGCGGCGCACTTGGACTTGGCGCTGGCGTGGCACTCGCTCCGTTCACTGGCGGACTCTCGCTCCTGCTCGGTCCTGCGCTCGGCGGTTTCCTCGGCGGCATGGGAGAGAAGTGATGCAGTGCCGTTGCGGAAAGCAGTTGGAAGCGAAGCAAGGCGTTTCAACGTGCTCGTGTGGATCGCGCAACAAGATCCACCGCAACGGTGACCTCGGATTCATCCTGACGACGCAGAAGGCCCGCGCCGGATTCCGCGTTGTGAAGAATGGCGAACTCAGGAAGCGTTGATGTTCACCTACGAACCCGGCAACCGAATCAGCGTTCCGCTTGAGGCCGAAGGCGAGGACATCGACCGCGCCGCACTCACCGCCGCGAACGAGGATGCGCTGTCGTTTGCGCGTGACGTGTTCGAGTCGCAACGCGACCAACTGAATCAGCTTCACGCGGAGTGGTACAACCAGATCATCTTCGCGCACGGTAACCAGGACCACGCGATCGACACGGTGACCGGGACTCCGGTGCGTCTCCCGCAGAAGGCGTATCGCACCTACGACTTCACGCTGCCGATCCTCCAGCGCGTCATCTCCAAGCTCGGTTCGGTGCCGACGAAGCGCGAAGCGCACGCGACGACCACGGACACCACGGACATCGAGGCCGCGCGTACCGCAACCGACATCCTCTCGTGGGCACACGAGCACTTCCACTTCGACGAACTGAACGCGGAACGTCTGGACTGGAAGGTCAAAACCGGCAACTCGATCGTCTACCTGCCGTGGATGCCGAACGAGGGACCGATCGACCCGGAAACCGGGCGACCTGCTGGTATGCCGCAGATGATCGTGGACCCAGGATTCCACTGGATGTGGGACCCGCGAGCCACGCACTACCGCCGCGCGGACTACGCGGCACGCATGACGCTTCAGCCCGAGGAATGGGTCGAGCGCAACTTCCCCGACACCTACCACCTCGTCCCGAAGAACTACTACAACGAGGCGTACTCGTCCGACTTCTTCCAGCTTGCGCTGATGGGGATGAACGGGTCGCGGTCGAGCTACGGACTCACGCAGATGAACTTGCCGAAGGGCAAGGGACTCGTGCGGATCTTCGAGTTCTTCGTGAAGCCGTGTCCGCGATATCCGCAGGGCCAGCTGATCGTGTGTGCGGGAACGTCTGGCGGTCCAGGCGTCGTCCTTCACTCCGACATCAATGTGTACGGCACGATCCCGGCGATCCACTTCGGCATGATCCGGGTGACCGGGCGCTTCTGGTTCGACTCCATCACGCAATACCTGATGGACCCGCAGACAGAAGTGAACCACCGCGTTCGCCAAATCTCGCGGACTGCGGCGCGCACGTCAAACCCGCAGCTTGCGATCCCGAACAACGGTCCAGCGAGCGAAGCCGTCACCGACAAGATCGGTGGCGTCGTCCGCTATCCGCAGGACTCAAATCCTCCGAACTACATCCAGCCTCCGCAGTTGCCGGACCCGGTGTACCAGTCGCTTGAGTTCTCGATGCGTGCGATGAACGAGATCGCAACGCCGTTCGGCATGGACTCGATGGAACGTGCGAGCAAGGCGACGAGCGGCATTCAGCTTTCGCTGCTGGACGAGCGCGAGACGGAGATGGTCGCGCCGATGGTGCGTGACGATCAACTCGGCATCAACGCCATGTGGGAGATGCTGCTGAACAACTTTCGGCTGTTCGGAGGTGCCCGCACGATCAACGTCCTCGGCAACAACAACAAGTACAAGGCGCGGCTCGTCAGCGGCGCGATGTTGTCGCCGAACATGCGGATCATCCTCACTGAGAAGAACGAGCTTCCGAAGTCGAGGACCGCGACGTGGGCGGAAATCATCGAACTCGCTAAGGCGCAACTGATCGACCTGAACGACCCGATGGTCAAGCAGCGTGCGCTGGTAGCGATTCATCGCGGGGACTTGTCGGTCGAGTTCCGCGACGGTGCCGCCGACTTCAAGAAGGCGCAGCGCAACATCGTCAAGGCGATCTACTCACAGGAAGTCCCGGAACCCGCGCCGTTCGACGACCTCTCCATCCACATCATGGCGTACACGGCGTACCTCAAGACCGACGACTTCGAGGAGCTGCAAGTCACCGATCCGGTTGCGGCAGCCCGTGTGGCGGCGATGGTCGATGCGTTCAACGAGGCCAGGATGTTCCTGCTCCAGCAGGCCGCTGACCAAGCGGCGGTTCAGGCTCAGAACGCGATGCCGCCAGCTGGACCGGAAGATGGGAAGAAGATGACTCCACAACAGGGAGGCGCTGCGGCACCGCAGGGTCCGAAGGCGACTCAGGGTATGGAGCCGCTGAACCCGATGGCGGATAACGGTGGCGCTCCTTTGCGCGGAAGATGAAAAGTATTTGACAGGCGTTTGACAGCTTTACAGGATTGTGGGCACAGGAGATCAACATGGCAGCGAGCTTTTCGTTCTCGGTGATTCCCGACGTTGGTTACGACGGCGTTGGCAAGCTGAAGCTGGTGAAGGGAACGCTGTCGATCAGCGGAACCCCGACCGATGGCGGCGATGCTCCTGCGGCCAACATTTTCAACCTGAACACGATCTACGACATCCAGTTCTCGGGTGTCGCCAAGAGCGCGGCGGGTCCTGGCGATACCGGCGTCCCGCTGTCGTTCACGCGAAGCAACGGCAAGATCCAGGGCTACACGTCCAACGGCGCTGCCGCTGCGTCTCTCGCGGAAAAGGTCGGGGCGTACTCGGACACGCACACGGTCGAAGTCACGGTTTGGGGCACCTGATGCCAGTCGTCGGCCAAGGAATCCGCAACCTGCCGTTCTACCTGCTTGTGAAGCGCGTGACGCTGAACGGGTCAGGCGCGAACACCAGCGGTACGGAGACGTGGCCCACGGCTTTCGATTCTGTCCCGGTCACCGCGATCATTCCGCCGCAGGCGACTGCCACGGACGGAACGTGGGCCATTCAGAGTGTGACTGCTTCTGGATTTACTTGGAACATCTCGGGGCAGAGTGCCCTGGCAAGCCAAACGGTCGAAGTGGGCGTTTTCGCTCACCAAAAGTTGTGAGGATGGAACATGGTTGACGTTCTTGCTGCCGCAGTTTCCGCCAAGAAGATCTCGGTGAACTACGCGACCCCGGACAGCCAGCGCCGCACGTCGGCCCCGGAGATCGAGGTCATTGCCGACGTGTCGGTTGTCATCGCTTCCGGCGAGACGTACGAACGCGACACGGGCATCCCGCTCACCAACCTGTTCACCACGGCCAACGCCAGCGACGTTGGTTTGGACGTGAACCAGCCGATCACGATGATGAACGGCTTGGGGATTCTGCGTAAGGCGGCTTCCGACTACACGGTCGGCTACCCGTGCGTGATCAAGCACACGGCTGGCTCGGCTCCTTCGCTCATTCTGTTCAACGCTCCGGCGAACGCTGCCGCGATTGCGCTGAACGAAGTCGTGGACGATGCCGACCTTACGGCGGCGACTGTCGCGTTCGGCGCGGCCACCACGGCTGTTGCTCGCGTCGTGCTGCGTGGCACGCTGCGTCCTGGTGTTTCGATCGAGGACCTTGGCGGTCAGAAGTGAGGGATGACGGATGACTCAGGATTTCAACCCGGGTGCGTCGGCTGAGGAGTTCGCAAGCGGTCTGAACGGACTCGTGAGCGGGGACGCTGCCGTTGCTGCTGCCGGTCATGCACACGACGCGATGTTGGACGAAGGCGCTACGCCGACTCCGACTCCAGCGCCGCAGATGGTGCGTGACCCGGCGACGGGGCGATTCGTTCCGCAGGCTCCTGCCGCCGAACCAGTGGCTCCGGTTGTCGAGACTCCCGCCGCTCCGGCGACGGTGAAGATCGGTGACCAGGAGTTCACGGTCGAGCAGGTCCAAGAGTACCAGCGCGAGTACGAAGCTCGTCAGCAGGCGCTCATGGAGATGCAGAACAAGTGGGCTGAGATCCAGGAGCGCGAACGTCAGTTCCAGGCGCAGCAGGAAGAAACCCGCGCTCTCCAGCAGCGGTACGAGGCCGAGCTTCAGCAGCAGAACGCGCTGCGCGAGTTGGCCTTGCGCGATCCCGAAGCGTACATGGCGCTGGTGAACTCGCAGGTCGTGCGGGGGCAACAGTCCCCGTACGGCCAGCCGCAGCCGCAGCAGCAACCGGCGCTGACGTTGGACCAGATCCGCGCGGCGATCCGCGAGGAGATGGAGACGAAGGCGAAGCAGGAGGCGGCGGCGTCCCGCGAAGTGGGCTTTCGGGATTTTCTGGCTTCCGAGATCCGAGGTCGAGCCGTCGATTCCAAGGTATTCGGCGACCTCGAACCCATCGTCACTCGCGCGATTGCTCACGAGATCAACAGCCTGTGGCAAGCGGGCCGCATCGGTCCTGACACGCCTCGGACGATGGTTTCTTCGATCGTTGCGAACCTCGTGGATCAGGCCAAGAACCCGGTCCAGAAGCTCCGGTCTGCCGCGACGGTGGGGACTCAGCAACGTGCTGACCTCGCGCAGCGGATTCCGCCCACGTCAACGAACGGCGTGACTCCGACCCCGAAGGCTGTGAAGCCCGAGGAGTTGGCGCGGTTGCCTGCCGATCAGTTTGCGTCTTTTCTCAACAGCGAAATCGCCGCTCTCGAACCGCGACGGTGATTGAAAGGCTCTTTGGAGTAGCGACATGGCTCAAAGTGTTTCCGACTCAACCAACCTCATCATCGAGCGATTCAATCAGCGCGTTCGGTATCTGACGAGCGACCGCGCTTCGGTCTACGGGAAGTTCCCGGAGAAGGACCGTTCGATGTACGAAGGCGGCGATCTCAACGAGGCCGTCACCGGCATGTACAACGGCAGCTTCATGGCTACCGGCCCGGACCCGGACACGGTTCCGCCGCCCGGCAAGGTGAAGGTGCAACGCTG
>CAYNGK010000061.1:0-8898 GCA_964396935.1 uncultured Methanosarcinales archaeon
CCGACGTGCGGCGGCGGGGGGAACACGGGCTCGTGCGTCCCGCACATCTTCATCGACGACAGAGACACACCGGGAAAGAACGAGTTATATGCTGAGAACACGGCAACGGGCGCGATCACCAAACTGTCCGGCCCCATACAATCGCCAGGGCAAGTGTACTCGTTCCAGATCACGCCAGACGGCACGCACGTGCTCTATCTCGCGAGCAAAACCGTGCCGAATACGCTGTTCACTGTCGATCTCTTCAAGGTGCCCATCACCGGCGGTGCGGTCACGCAGCTCAACACACCGCTGCCAAACGGGTCGCAGGTGCTGCGATTTAGCAGCTCACCAGACAGCCAGCACGTGGCGTATACCGCCGACCTCGGACAGGTGGGTGGCCACGCCCAATTCGATCTCTACTCAAGTCCCATGGCGGGCGGCACCGCCACACGACGGACGAATGTCCCTGTTGGGACTGATGTGTGGAGCTTCCAATTCACCCCAGACAGCCAGCGCATCATCTACACGACACACAACACCGTCACGCTGCAAGGCGGCCTTTACTCCACACCGCGCGCAAGCGGATCGTCAAGTACGCTCGTCGAACCGGATCAACGAGTGCAACGTGACGAGTTCAACGTGAGCTGCGACAGCCAAACCGTCTATTTCTTCACCCATCCAGTCGGGTCCTCCTTGCAAGCATACTCCATGCCCGTCACCGGAGGAGCCAGCACGCCGCTTGGGGGCACGCAACTCCCGGCGCTCAACTGCCCCGCTGTGACGCCGACGTGCGGCGGCGGCAACACGAACAACGCACCCGTGCGCGTCTTCATCGATGATCGCGATACCCCTAACAAGAACGAGCTCTACAGCGAGAACACGGCGACCGGTGTCATCACGAAGATCTCGGGGCCGTTGCCCAACGATGAAGATGTAATGGGTTTCGAGGTCACGACCAACGGACAACGCGTCGTGTACCGTGCGGGAAAATCCTTACCTGAATTAACGTGGGGAGGGAACTGGCAGCTCTACACGGTCGCAAGCACCGGAGGAACGGTGACGCGCATCAGCGGGCCGATGCAAACGCAGGGCGGCGTGATGATGTTCAACATCTCAAAAGATGGCCAACGCGCCGTATACGTCGCTGATGCTGAGACGAATACGATGGCGGAACTCTATGGGGTACCCATCACCGGCGGCACGGTGACGAAACTCTCGGCACCAATGCCCGTCTATAGCACGGATGCAGGACAGCCGACGACAGGGGATGTCGTGGATATGGAGATCTCATCCGACAGTCAACGTGTCGTATACGTCGCGGACCCGCAAGAATGGACGAAGTACGAAGCGTATGTGGTCCCCATCACTGGCGGCGCGAGCACCCGCATCAGCCGGACGCTCCCGACAGACTACGATGTAGAAGGGATACGAATCTCTCCCAACAGCCAGTATCTCGTGTACCGATCAGGGCGGACCGTCACCGGCGATTGGATCCTCTATTCCGTGCCGATAACCGGAGGCACAAGCGTACGCATCAGCCAGCCTTGGAATACCAGCACGCTTGGCGAAGTGCAGGAGTTCACGATCAGCTGCGATAGCGCGGTCGTCCATTATCTGATTGCTGATTGGCAGCAAGCGTATCCGTGGCATTATTCTGTTCCGATCAACGGCGGCGCGTACACGCTGATTCCCGGTCATGTCTTGCCAACGTTCACGTGCGCCACCAACAACACGAACGCCTGTTCGGCAATCGGCGCGGTGTGCGCCACGAACGCGAACTGCTGCTCGAACGCGTGCAGCAACAGTCATTGCGTGAGCATGACGCCGGGTAGCGGCAACAGTTCGGCGCCAGCCGGGTTCGCGCCACCCACCGATCCGCTCGATGGCGTGACGTATCTCGCGGCGTCGACGAGCGCGACCGGCGTGCAGGTCTCCGCGAACGGCAATAACGGCCGGTACGTCTGGCGCGTCGGGTACTATCTCAAGGACGCGCAGTGGCAACCGTTCCAGTTCTCGGCCGCCGGCATCGCCGGCACGAACTGGACGAACGGCTCGCTCAACGCGGCATTGCCTGCCGGCGCCCCGACGAGCGGTTACGTGATCATCTATGCTTGCAAGAAGTATCCTGGGCGCACGAACTACACGTGCGGACCGCGCAACGCGACGAGCCCGTCAAGCGAACGGCGCTGGACGATCGTCCAGTACCAGACGACCACCACCGGGTGCACGGACGATTGCGCGGCCGGCGCGACGATGTGCGCAAGCACGCAAGTGCGCTTGTGCGGGAACTACGATACGGATACGTGCCTCGAGTGGGGCAACGCGCAGAGTTGCCCGACAGGGCAGACCTGCCAGGGGAGCGCGTGCGCGGGCACTGGTGGCGGCGGCAACGGCGACACGCGGCCGTTGTGCAGCACGCAGCCGAGGACCGCGTGCTCGGCAAGCCAGTTCGCCGGCAGTTCGCCGAGATCCGACTTGAGTTGCCGATGCCAGATCAGCCCTTGCCCACCGGCACAGCAATGCTATCAATGCCCCGAAGGGCAATCGGCGGTGTACAGCACGACGACCCACACGTACAGCTGCACGGCAGGTGGCGGCGGCACGGGAGCGACTGCGGACCGCTACATGGGCGGTATCGACGGCCTCGATTGGACCGCGCGCGTCCAGAACGGGGTCCAGACCGGGTTCGTGTGCAACACTGCCGTGAACTGCACCGGCTATGACGCCGCGACCGCCGGTTGCTACTTGCCTGGTGCGCACCAGCTCGCGTGGGCGTGCGCGTACGGCTCCGGACAGACCTCGCCTGCGCTCTACAAGTGCGATGCGTCGCACAATAATCAGGAGATGAGCACGGGCGGCACGAGCAAGGTCTGCTGCAAGCAGACCGGCAGCGCGTACGCGTTCGAGACCGGGCCGTGCGTGACGACGCCGACCGAGGAGCGCCACGGCGTGGACAGCCCCATCGACCCCACGAAGAGCAGCTGCTGGGATGGGGTCGACAACGATCAGGATGGCGCGTTCGATCTGCAGGGCGGCGCGGGCACTGCCCTTGCTGAAGGAACAGATTGCGATTGGCCTTGGAACGCCGACATCGAGGCACCTGCGAGCGTCGTCAAGGGCTCGACGTTCAGCGTCTGGTGCTCGAGCACATTCGGATGGCAGACAACAGGTCACGCGGGACCGAAACTCAGCGGCAGCGGCGGGACGATGAACACCTTCGCGGCGTGGGATGCGACCAAAGGCAAGTACCGGTCGGACTTCACCGCGGACGCGACCTGCACACACGTCACTGTCATCTGCGCAACAGACAAGGCGAGCATCGTCACGACGAATCCGCTTGCGAAGAACCTGCAGGCGAGAATACCTTGTCAGGACCCGCAGGGTTGAGCGGAACGGAAACGGGGCGTTCACGAGCGCGATGCGTTGACGAACAGGCTACTGCGGAACTCTTGTTGCCGGCGTGTTTCGGCCGCTCTCTTGTGGGGGCCCTTGCGTTCCCCACATCGCGGCCTCAGAGGAATTCCAAGGCAGTAGCCGAGAACCGGAATGATACGTATTGGATGGAGCGCGTTCACTTCGGCGCGTTCTGCTTCTCGAAGAATGCCTTGACGGTCTCGTCACCCGCGATTTTCGCCTTGGGACCGACCTTGTAGTAGATCTTCTCCGCCTCGCCGCCCCAGGAGTATTCGCCCTTGGTCTTCTTGACGCCAGCGACCTCGAATTCCCCGATCTGCTGCCCCTTCGCGAGGTGGTAGTAGATGACGCGCAAGGTGACGGTGGGGAAGAGCTCTTTGTACACCTTGTAGATCTGGTAGCCGTACCCGGTGCCCATCACCGCGAGGATCTCGACGACATTCTGCCGGACCTTACTATACGTTGGTCTACCCCTCCTCGCCATGCCTCCCCCGCCGTCGTGGACGTTTTTAAACCTTCCGCCAAAGCGACCATAGGGAAAAGAAGCAGCACCTCACAGGCCAGGAATCACAGGTGAGCGGGTGGTCGGGAGCTCTGGCCCGTGCGTGCGCTCCCAGGCGTGCGCGATCAGCAGAAAGCCGAGATCGTACTGGCCGACCCTCACCGGAGCGCTCCCGATCGCTTCCTCAATCGAGCGGATCTCGCCAGGGGTGGGCGGCGCGCTCTGGCGATCCGACGGTCGCCGTTCCACGATCGCCTGGAAATCCTCGTACGCGCGCGGAGGCATGACCAGACGCTGTTTGATGCCGGCGCGCTCGTGCAACGCGATCGATTCGTCGTGCGCACGCATGAGATGCGCGATCTGGCGCATCGGGGCTGCGTACTCCCCTTGCGCGGTCGCGAGGGACAGGTACGCGATGAACTGCGCCTCATCCTCTCGTTGGAACAATTGGGCGTGCGCCATCTCGTGCGCGAGATACCACGGCCGCCAGTAGTTGTGCGAGGGGACACCGAGGCTCATCGTGCGCGAGAAGGGGTTGAACATCCCCAATGTCCCGTCGGTAGCCTGCGCGGTGCGGAAGGTGATCGACGTGAGAGGGGCGCACGGCGTGCGGATGACCGGTTCACCGAGCGCGGCAGTCACGCGCAGGACCTGCGCGCACACCACATCGTCCGGGACGATGATCGCCGACGCGCCAGCGTCCCGCTCGAGCACGAGCGCCGTATCCTGATGCCGCGTGAACGCTCGCTGGTGCTCCTCAAGGCCGATCTGCGCCGTCCCGATATGGTGGCGGTCGATGAACGGGTCCCGGAATGCGGGTGCTGACGCGGTGAAACCGTACGCCGTGATCGCACCAGTGACCGCAATGGCTTGCGTGAGGCGACGGACGCGCTCCGTCGGGTTCCTTGCGCGCAGGATCCGCCACGCGGCAGCACCAGCACATGTCGCGACGGCGCCGACCATCAGGTCATCCAACGGTACGGGAGAGAGGTCTTGTACGTGTTGCACCGCCTGTGCCAGTGGTGCGCTGACGTGCTGCGCGTACCACGAGATCACCGTACCGAAGTCCACGATGCCGGAAGCGGCCGACGGTTTATATCCTTCACGCCAAACGTTTATAAAATCCATTGCGCGGACGGTGCGTATGCTCTACGCGAAACAGCTCACAGCAGTGTCGGATGCGGAACTCGTCGCAGCAGGCCAGCGCGCGCTCGATCTCGCACGCCTGGCGCAGGCGCGATTCGTCGTGCCACCGTCGTTCGTCGTGCTCTCGACCGCGCTCCAGCGGGTGCTGGACACGAACAACCTGCGCTACAAGATAGACTACCTCCTGGCCCGGGTCGACCCGGGACTTGCGTACACGCTCACGAACGCGTACACAGGCGTGCGCAAGGCCATCCTCGACGCGCCACTCCCGACGGATGTCGAACAGGAGGTCAAGGAGCTGTACGAGGCGGTGAGCGCACCAGGCCTAGGGCTGGATAACGCGCCCAAGCTGCCGGTACGCCTCATCGTGAGCATGAACCGCACGATCGGTTCCGAGAACAATGACACGATCATCCAATGCGTCCGTGACATGCAGGAGTTCCTCGTCGCGTTGCGCGAGTGCTGGGCGCTCGCATACAGCCCCGCACAGCTTGCGGAGCGGTCCCGCGAGCGATTCCCGGAAAGCAAGCTCGCGGTCGCGGTGATCGTGCAGGCGATGCGACGCCAGGACGTGACCGTGCACGCGTACTCGAGCATGCCGCAGGACAAGGAGCACGTGTACCTCCAAGCGTACCGCGGCTATCCTGATCTGCGTGAGCGCGTGACGAAGGATTACTACGCGATCTCCCGCACAGACCTCAAGATCGATGCGCAAGAGGTGCGTGACCAGCCGCACGCGCTGCTCGTGGATGAGAAAGGAGCGCTCGACCTCGTCGCTGTCGACCGCAAGGGACCGGCAGACCACCTCGCGCAGCGCGAACTCGCCGAGATCTCACGGCTCGCGAAGAAGGCGGAACGCGAGCTCACCGCGCCGATCAAGGCGTTCTTCGCGAGTGTCGGCGAGCAGCACGAGCTCTTATGGGTGAACCGGCTCGGGTTCGACGTGCTGCTCGAGCCGGAGCAGGAGCCGATCGTCGAGCCGCCACAAGCGCC
This sequence comes from uncultured Methanosarcinales archaeon, assembly GCA_964396935.1. GTDB lineage: Archaea > Nanobdellota > Nanobdellia > Woesearchaeales > UBA525 > UBA525. Next base: position 6,038 of record CAYNGK010000061.1, read on the forward strand.
CGACGCAGGATCGTCGTCTTGAACCGGTCGGGTCGGTACGCGCCGATGCGCACGATCTTCGCCCGTATCCCTTCACGCGTGAGCTTCTGCGCGAGCCCGCGCGTGAAATGGCGCTGGTCGTACCCGAGCGCGATCACCTGCGGCCGCACGGTACGCACGACCACGAACGGATCGCGCGCACCGCCCAGGAGCGCTTCATCGACCACGCGCACGCGACGCACAGCGGCGAGCCGTGCGCGCTCACCTTGGAGCGCGGCGTGGCGCTTGACGCGACGGACGGTGCTGTCGCGCGCGACGACCACGACGAGACGGTCCCCGAGTGTACGCGCTTCGCGCAGGTAGTGCTTGTGGCCAGGATGCAGGAGATCGAACGTCCCGAACGCGAGCACAGTCCTCATGTGCGCACCCGTTCGAGGACGGTGAAGTGACGCGTGAGGGATTTGTGCACGTAACTCGTGAAACGCGCGCGGACTACCCAGCCGGGAACGGCTGGCAGGGGCGCGCTCGCGCCAAGCACTGCGCGACGGGTCGAGCGGCCGGCCCGTGCGAGCAGCGCGCGCACGAACCCTTCGACCTCGACAGGCCGTGTGCCTCGTCCGTACGGCAGGTCGGTCACGATCGCCCCCACACGCGGGATCCAGCGGGTCGCGTCGGCGACGCGCAGTTCCGGCCGCAGGCGGAACGGTGTGGTGTTCTCGCGCGCTCGCGCGAGCATGGCCGGCTCGATATCCGCGCCGGAGGCGCGCAAGCCCAAGAGCCCGGCCTCGATGAGCAGGCCGCCCGCGCCGCAGCACGGGTCGTGGATGCGACGCGCGCCCGCGAGACGCACGAGCGCACGCGCGACCGTCGGATCGAGTCCCGTCGGGTGCGGGCGCGCCCACAGGTGGACGCGGCGCGCGCGCCAGGTTTCCGTGTTCTCCCATACGCGCACACCACCAAACGATCGTTCGCGCGAGCGGACGATGTCGATCGTGATCTCCGGATTGTGCAGGTCGACGTGGGCATCGGGGACGCGCGCGATGATGCGAGCGGCGCACTCCCGCTCTGACACGCCACCGGCGATGCCTATCCGTTCGAGCCGGACGCGAAAGCGCCGGCCGCGGATGATGCGCGCCCACGGCGTCCGGTCGATGGCCGCAAGCAAGGCATCCTCACGGCCGTTCTGGACGGCGAATGCCGTGAGGACGACGCGGTGCGTCAAACCGAGGCCGGCCGGGGCCTTGCGCGCGGCGGGGAAGAACGCGAACCCATCGTTCGCTGGCGGCACATGATGCCACCAGTCGCGCGGGTGGAGCGCCGCTGCAGCTTCAGCGGCAGCGAGCAGCGGTTCTTTGCCGTTGAGGAGAAACAGCAGCGCCATTTTGAGCGGTGGGAGTTCGCTTGCGGCCGGCAGGAGGGCCGTTCTCAGGCGACGATGGGGATGCGAGCGGCCGGTTCGCCCAACGCGTCGCACGCGCGGTACATCTGCGTGCTGAGCTGGTCATCTTGCGGCTGTGCGTACAGGAGCACTGCCGTACCGACGATGCGCGTGTCCTTGTCGCCCCACGCAGGGCTGAAGGTGATATCGTTCGTGCTCGTGTCGAACGCGGGGACTTCCGGGTACTCTTCCCAGTCGCTGTTCCACTGAAGCTCGCTCCAGCCCATGCTCGTCTCGAGGCACGCACGGTACGTCGTGCGATGCGCGGGGAGCGGGAGCCAGAAGGAGTTCGTGAGCTCACGCGTCGCGAGCGTGATGGTCTTGGGCCCATACGGTTCGACCTTGCCCGCATCGGAGCGGTACAGGAGGTCGCCCGAAGCGACGCTCTGGACAGGGGTGAGGCGCTCTTGCGCCGGGCCGCCGATCACATTCGCGATGAACAGGAGCGCAAGCAGCACCGCGATGCCGATCACGAGGTACGTGGTCGGGCGTGAGACCTGCTTTGCCTTGCGTGCCTTCCTGCCCAAGCGCTTGCCGATGAGCACCATGAGCGCGCTTGAGGCGAGCAGCGTGAGGATGATCGCGTTGCGGCCAGCGTCGAACACGTCAAGTGTGTAGCAGACCGAGACGACATACGTGAAGATCGCGAGCGCATAGAGCAGCCACGCGAAACGCTTCGTCTTGAGAAATACGATGATCTCTGCGACGACGAGCGGGATCAGGAGTATCCAGAACGCGATTTGCCACCACATCAGAAATCACCTCTGGTGATTTCTGGAGTTCTCTCGAACGTGGTTCTCGAGAACATTTAGGCATCCACCTCGCGCAGCAGGCCGCCGATCAGGTAGAGGATGATCGCGAGGCCAAACAGGAGGATCGCTTTCGTGATCCGTGGCAGGACATCGAGATACTCCCACGCGAAGTACACGACCGCGGCGATGCCGAACAGGCCGGCCAGCGCGTAGAAGACGCCTTCGAGGTCCATCACCTCTGGAGACAGAAGAGGTTGTTTAAATACGTACGGGTGATTGCAAGCCGGATTGCGCCTACCCTGGTCGGGATCGCCGGAGAACGGCAAATCCCGGGGGAAGACCTTAAGAGCTGATACCGGCTCCTGACCGTCCGTGGACCGTCAGGGGATCGCCATCGACATCGATGACACCAGCCTGCATTTCATCTCACCGTTTCTCACGTGGTACAACGCGCAATACGGCACCTCCTGGCGCAAGGCGAACATCCACTGCTACGATCTCTGGGTCCCCCTTGGCGGCACGAGGGAAGAGATGGTCGAGAAGCTGCACCGGTTCTACGAGACCGACGCGTTTCGCAACCTCCAGGCGGTGCAGGGCGCGAAGGAATCCATCGGGCGGCTCGGACAATCGTATGATATCACCTTCGTCACCGCGCGGCCGTTGATGCTGCCGTTCCCGCGCCTGCCGGCGAT
>CAYNGK010000062.1:0-1161 GCA_964396935.1 uncultured Methanosarcinales archaeon
TCTGGGTCTTATCCCCGCCTAAGAAAGCGACGAGCTCATCGTGCACGATGCGCACCACGTGCTCGCGCATCGCGATACCCTTGGGGGGCTTCTCACCTGTCGCGCGCTCCTTGATGCGGGTCGTGAGCGCGAACACGAGCTGGACGTTCACGTCCGATTGCAGGAGCGCGCGCTGGATGTCCTTCACGAGCTCGTTAATCGCCTTCTCATCCACGAACGACGTGCCCGTGAGCTTGCGCAGCGAGCTCTTGAGCGAATCGCCCAGCTTCTCGAGGACCATCAGTCTGGAGGGCCTGGCGGACGGTTTAAAAGGGTTGCGAGCGCGATCGCACGAGAATGGCAAAGCCCGGTCTATCGTGACCTCTCACGGGTGGTGGCGTGTCGAAACGGATAAAAAGGGCATCTGGATCGTCTGCCGCGTGGGTATCGTGGTTTCCGGGGGGGCACAGGGCCTGACGCTGCAGCACTACACCCAGGCGGGCGTCGAGGAGTACACGGAGATCTTCCGCAATACCGTCGATGAAACGAGCGATACGTTCGGCGGTTTGCTCAATCAGGAGGAGAGCCTCGAACGGTTCGTCGAATCGCTGGCACTCGACGTGCGCGGGCGGTTGAATCTCGGCGCCGCAGGCGTCGGGAAGACCACGTGCGTGCAATCGCTCTTTGGCGCGCTCGAGAAGCTCGATCGCGGCGAGGAGATCACCGGCGCGTACGCCGAGCAGATCAAGGCATACCACAAGAAGCTGCATAGCACGCCACGCGGCGAGATTGTCGCGTTGTGGAACCCTAAAGACTACTACAAGCCCGTCTTTTTCCGGGCAAGTGACCCGAACGCGACGCTCTCTCTTGAGGAGATCATCGGCGAGCGCAACACGGAGATGATCGGCGCGGTGTACCGCGAGTGCTTCGCGATCGCGAAGAAAGCGCACACGTACGAGATCGTCCTCGAAAGCCTCAGCGGGGGGTATGCGGAGCTGGAAGCGAAACGCGGCGATATGCACCGCCTTGACTGGAGCGTCCAGAAGCGCACGGACCGGTCGGTGCAGCTCGCATACCGCAAGAGCACCCCAAACGTGTTGCGCGACCGGTGGAACCGTACGGTGCGTGCGACGATTGGCCTCCATTCCATCTTCCTGCCACGGGAGCACGTGCTCGCCGCCG
>CAYNGK010000062.1:1171-3225 GCA_964396935.1 uncultured Methanosarcinales archaeon
TCCTGCAGCCGGGCAAGGGAATCATCCAGGATGCTCAGACGCATCTCCAGGAGAACCGCACACGCGCGCAAGGGGAGATCTACCAGCGCCTCGATACGTGGTCGGATGAGCTCGACCGCGAAGGGGAGATGTGGAAGGAGACCGAACCCGCCGTCGCGTCCTGGTACGCGGCAGTCGCCGAGTTCCTGCGCAACGACAAGCGCAGGGAATCGCTCATGGAAGGCATCTGGGCGGACGCCGGAGGCATCGCGCGCAGGAAATCCCGCAAGGCCGAAGACGCCTTCGGGAACAGCGACCCGGATGAGGACGAGTTCACGGTACATGTCGCTGACAAGGACCACTCGCTCGTCTCGCTGCTGCGGCCAAGCCGCAAACGCGCTCCAGCAGGCGACAAGCTCGTCATACGGTCGCCGACCGTCCAAAGCGCCATGGATCTCTTCATCTCCGAGGAGGACATGGACGAGAAGGATCAGGATGTGCCGCTGCACCACCAGGTAGCGCTCGGGGACCTCGCATACGCGGATGTCCTGTTCATCGATGACGGCCTCGCCGATCTGCTCACCATGAAGGAATTGCGCCAAGCGCTCCTGACCTACTTGAGCGAAGGGCGCATCAGCGTCGCCGATGACAATATCCAGATCGAATGCAACTCGCACTGCCAACTGTTCGCATGCGAGACGGCGAATCCCTTCCGCAGGCAGATCTATGAGGGGACGGAACCGGAGCATGACGATGGCATGGAGCGCCGGTTCGCGATCACCCGCTGGTCGAACATCACGGAGCACACGCCAAAGACGGTCGCCTCGTTCCCGACACTGGTTGCCCGCACGACACAAGAGGTGCGAGCGACGAACGGGCAACCCGTGCGGTTTGAGCCGGAGGCGCTCAATCTCCTCTACCACCACTTCCTCAGCCAGTACGAGCCGTCGTTGCTGTTCCCTCTCACCGTCGGGCAGATGAGCAAGGAGCTCTTCCAGCCCATCGCGGCGCGCGTGGGGGGTCAGGGCCGCGCATTGGTGACTGCCGCCGACATCCGCAAGTTCTTCGACAGCGAACGCGCCGAGGTAAAGCGGTACGAGGAGTACCTCGTGCATCTCGCACTCTCCCAGCACCCGTTGCCGAACGCGGACCGGCTCATCGGTCACGCGAACGGGCTGTACGCGGGCGAGGATCTCGGCGGCGCGTTCCACCTGACCGCAGCGGTGGCCGATGCGTTCTCGCCAATCACGAGCGCCGACGATCAGGCGGAGCTGACCGAAGAGACGTTCAGCAAGGGGCTGCGCATGACCGATGCGTGGCTGCACAAGACCTTCGGGCCGTTGCGCGTCGGCGTGCAGTTGAGCAACAACATGTTCTCACGCATGGGCGGCCCGTCGAGTTCCGCCGTGAACACGTACGCGACGCTCTCTGCGCTCGGGGAGATCCCTCTCGATCAGAACGCGTACGCGACCGGCACCGTGCTCGATCTCGAAGGGCATGTCGGCGTGATCGGTGGTGCGTTCGAGAAGATCAGAGGAGCGCTGCAATACCACCGCAAGCGTTTTGACGGCAAGGACGTGCCGACCATGCGCGTGCTCATCCCGGAGAACAACGTGCGAGGATTCATGCGCCAGACTGTCCTCGATGAGCAGGTCGGGGCGGCCCTGCGCGATGGGACGCTTGAGGTGCGCACGCACGAGGACGTGTGGGGCGGGTTCTCGCAGCTCTCGGGCCTGCCGCGCGAGGAATGGGAGCCGCGCGTGCGTGAGCGCATCGAGCAGCTGACCGGCAAGATCCTGGAGTTCGAGAGGCGGTTGCGGGGCACGGGGCCGAACCGTCGCACCGGCAGAAGGGTCTATCGCTAGATTTCCAGGCAACGTTTAAAAGGGAATCTCGGTTTCTCGAAGGTCGACGCACCGGTAATGTAGTGGTAGCATTGCGGCCTTCCAAGCCGTCCGCCTGGGTTCGAACCCCAGCCGGTGCATCAGACGGAAGAACCGACAAACCTTTTTAAACCTCCCCGTCGGTCCGATCCGGTATGAAGAGGACGGGAGCGGCTCGGCGCGTGCGCTCGC
>CAYNGK010000062.1:3235-7926 GCA_964396935.1 uncultured Methanosarcinales archaeon
GATGACCAGGCCATCGGCGCCGGCGGCTATATCGCGAAGCTCGCGAGAGAAGGTGCGGAAGTCCGCACGATCATCGCGTCATTTGGCGAGCAGAGCCACCCGCACCTCAAGGAGAAGGAGGTGCGCACGATGCGCGTGCTCGAAAGCAAGCGTGCCGACCGCATCCTGGGTGGCGCGGGCGTGATGTTCCTGGGCTTGCGCGAGGGGAACCTGCGCAAGGAGTACGACGCGCGCGATCTCCACCCGCGCCTTGTCGAGCACGTCGAGCGGTTCGCGCCCGATCTCATCATCACGCACTCGAGCGACGACCCGCATCCGGACCATCGCGCCGTGCACAAGATCGTGCTGCGTGTGCGCGATGGCGCAGGACTGCACTGCGAGGTCTGGACATTCGATATCTGGAACCTGTGGAACCTCAAGCGGCGCACGCCGCGCATCATCATCGATGTCACCGATACGTTCCGCCGCAAGCTGGACGCCATCGAGGCGTTCAAGAGCCAGAAGGTCGCCATCATCACGTTGCTCCTGCCCGTCTATGCCCGCGCCATCATGTGGGGCCTGCGGCGCCATGTCCGGTTCGCGGAAGGGTACTACAAGGTGCGGTGAATGGGCAAGCAGATCACGATCGATTGGGATGAGCGGCAGAACGTGGAATGGCAGGAGTTCGAGCCGCGCAAGCACGGCACCGCAGAGCACCGCAGGCACCTCCTGATCGCCACCGACAACTTCCTCCCCCGTCACGACGGCATCGCGCGGTTCCTCTCGGAGATCATCCCGCGGCTGCAGGACCGGTACGAGATCACAGTCGTGGCGCCGGAATACGGAGATGCGCAGCTGCCGGGCGTACGCATCGTGCGCATACCGTTATCGCGCAACCGCTACGGGGATTACCGGCCGGCACGGTACCAGTACCGCCGCATCAAGGCGCTCGTGCGCGCCGCCGACGTCGTGTTCACGCAAGCGCTCGGGCCCATTGGGATCGCCGCCATCCTTGCTGCGCGCAGCGTGCGCCGACCCGTCGCTGCGTACATCCACAGCGTCGAGTGGGAACTATTCCCCAAGGCGCTTGCCGCACCCATCTTCCGCGGGCCGATCGTCGCGCTCACGAAATCGTTCGCGCGATTCCTCTACGGCCGCTGCTCGCTCCTGATCACCCCTTCGGAATCGATCGCGGAGCAGTTCTCCTGGCAACGCATCCGCACGCCCAAGCGGGTCGCGCACCTTGGCGTCGACACGCGCAAGTTCTCACCGGGCGACCGTCGCGCGGCCCGCGAGCGGCTCGGCCTACCGACCGATGCGTTCATCGTCGGGTACCACGGACGCGTCGCGCACGAGAAGAATCTCCTGACCCTGCTGCGTGGGTTCCGCAGGTTGCGCGTCGCCAAGAAGCAGCTGGTCATCGTGGGCGATGGGGTCCCATCGATCGTCGATCGGTTGCGGCGGCACCCGGATATCCGCGTGACAGGCTTCACCCCGGACGTCGTGCCGTGGCTGCAGGCGATGGACGTGTACGTCCAACCGAGCCTGACGGAGACGACATCGCTCTCCGTCCTCGAGGCGATGGCGTGTGGGTTGCCAGTCGTGAGCGCGAAGGTGGGATTCATCAAGTACTACCTGATCGATGCGCACAACGGGATCTTCTTCGACAACACGGATGCCCATGAGCTCTCGGTGCGCATCACGCACCTCGCGCACGACCGGCCGGCACGCGAGCGGCTCGGGCTCAACGCGCGCAAGACCATCGAGAAGAGCTTCCAGTGGGATACGACTGCGCAGCGGATCATCGATGCGCTCGAGAGCATCTAGCCAACAATCCTTTTGCGGAACGCGTCGAGCTCGCCTGCGCGCTCAAGAAGCAGGATGTGGAATGCCAATGCCTTCGATCGGCATTCCGGATGGCAGAGGATGTCGACGAAACGGGGGAAGTCCACCGACACCACCTCGATGCGTTCGCCCGGTTCCTGGTGCGCGGGTCCTGCCTGGCGGCAATCGCGAGCGACATAGTAGGGGATCTTCCAATGCAGCTTGTCGTCGAACTCGATGGTCGTGAGCAGCTCCCAGTCATCGCTCACAAGGCCGGTCTCCTCGAGCAATTCCCGTTTTGCCGCGATGAGCGGCTCCTCTCCGGGGTCGATCACGCCGCCAAACAGCCCCCAGAACGGTTTCGTATCAGGTTGTTCTTCGCGCGCGACGAGGATCTTCCCGTCCTTGATGGGGATGACTTGGACGCTGTCGGGGCGCACCGCGCGCTCGAACACTGCCATCGAGCCGTCGAAGAGCGGCTGGTCCCATTGGTAGACGGTGAACAGCTTGCCCTCGTGCGTGATGCGCGCGTGCTGTGGGATGCGATGGCGGGTCATTGCGCACGCTCCGTGAATCGCTTGTCGCGCAGCAGGATCTCGCCGTCGACGAGGACATCGGCCACGTTCAGCCCGTTCGCGGCGTAGACGATGTGCGAGACGATCCGTGCCGCGTCGTGCGGCTGCAGGTTCGGATCGTCGAGATCGAGTGTGATGAGGTCGGCGATCTTGCCGGGCTCGATGCTGCCGATGCCTGGAATGTTGAGCGCAATCGATGCGTCACGTGTGACCATATCGAGGACGCCCTGCGCGCTCGTGACCGTCGGATCCCAGTAGTGGTGCTTGTGCAGGAGCGCACACACGTGCATCTCACGCAGCATATCGAGCGCGTTGTTGCTCGCGACACCATCGGTCCCGAGCGCGACGTCGATGTGACGGTCGCGCATCTCGGCAAGCGGCATGACGCTACCGCCCGCGAGCTTCATGTTGCTTTGCGGGCAGTGCGCGACCTTGACCTGGTGGCGCGCGAGGATATCGAGCTCTCCCTTGGTGAGCCAGGCGCAATGCACTGCGAGCACGTCGGGACCGAGGAACCCGATCCGATCGAGCCACTCGACGGGCAGGAGACCGGTCCTGGCTTTCCACTCGGCGCGTTCCTTGCGCGTCTCGGAGAGATGGATGAAGATACGCCGTCCGGTGCTGGTCGCTTCCTCCCGGATATGGCGCAGCGTCTTCTCGTCGGTGGTATAGATCGCGTGCGGAGCGAGCGCATACTGGATGCGCGGTTCATCCGGCGGAAGCGAGAGATCGGTCGCGCTCAGCGGATGGCCGCGCAGCACGGTCGCGCCGACGATCGCGCGGATGCCTGCCGCGCGGGCCGCGCGCGCGACCGCATCGGGCGTGAAGAACATGTCGGCAACGGTCGTCGTGCCGGTGCGCAGCGCCTCTCGCATGCCGTGTACGGTCGCGGCCTCGATGCGCTCTGGGGTGAGCGTCGCCTCGGCGGCATAGACGCGTTCGAGCCACGCGTGCAGCTCCTGATCGTCAGAGAGGCCGCGCATATCTGCCATCCCGAGATGCGTGTGCGCGTTGATGAGGCCGGGCAGGAGCGCCTTTCGCGAGCAGTCGATGACGGGCTCGTGCTCGTGCGGATGGAGCCCCGGACCGATCTCGGCGATACGGCCATCCGTGATGCGCACGCTCGCGTGCTCTATGATGCGGCGATGCGCGTCTTGCGTGATGACATAACGGCAATCCGACAGGAGCATGGGATCTCGGGTCGTAGAGGGGTATAAAAGCCCTTTCGTCAGGACCACTGCCCGAGGCCGGTGGCGCGTTCTTTTGGTGCGGTCTTGAGCAGGCCGCCGAGCTTGAGGAAATCCGCTTCGAGCTCCACGCGCAGCTTCGGGTTGTAGAGGATCGCCGCCGGGTGGTAGAGAGGATAGAGCGTGAAGCGCAAGGAATCGATCGCGATCTCGCGCGGTGCCCCGTGGATGGCCGTGATGCCCGGCATCTTCGTCATCTGCTCGACAGAGAATGATGCGAGCACGAATTTCGTCGCGTAGTTCCCAAGCGTGCACACGTAACGCGGATCGATGATGCGGATCTGCTCGATGAGGTACGGCGTGTGCGCACGGATCTCCTCAGGTGTCGGGTCGCGGTTCTCGGGGGGGCGGTACTTCAGGATGTTCGCGATATACACGTCGTCGATCGTGAGACCGATCGTGCGCAGGAACTTGTCGAGCTCTTTGCCCGCGGCGCCCACGAACGGGATGCCTTGGAGGTCCTCGTTTCTTCCTGGCGCCTCGCCGATGAAGAGGATCTTCGCGTCCGGGTTGCCTTTGCCAAAGACGAGGTTGGTCGCGGAGGCCTTGAGCGGGAGAGCGGCCTGTGCGGTCTTCTCCCACAGCGCGTCGAGCAGTGCTCGTTTCGACATGTGTGGCCGACACGACAGCAGGGGTTTAAGTGGGTTTCGTCACGCGCTCAAACCCAGGAGCGCGAGGACCGGTCCCGCGAGCGGGTCAGCGGTCGTGCCGTACGCGATCGCGCCACCGAGCATCCCCACCAGGGTGATCAGGAGCAGGCCGATGAGCGCGAGGAGCACCGCGACCCAGCCGCGTTGGAGAAACGCGCTCACCGCGACGAACGGCTTCGTCCACGGATTCTTCGCGACGAGGTCAGGCCACGCGCGGGCGATCCAGGTGATGAGGTACGCGGCGGCGATCACGACGAAGATCGCGGTCGCTGCGGCGGCGAACGCGCTATGCGCTTCGATCAGCGGCGTCTCGCCGCCACGCAGGTGCTCGGCGTTCTCGCCGGTCGCGAACGCGAGCGAGGTGGATGCCGCGCCGAGGATGACAAGGACTGCCTTGAGCGGGAACCACCAGTGCT
>CAYNGK010000062.1:7936-8880 GCA_964396935.1 uncultured Methanosarcinales archaeon
GCTGGTCGAGCACACGCCGCAACCGGACGAGCTCGAAGAGCGCGTAGAGGATGAGCAGCGCGATGGGGAAATGCACGAAGATCGGGTGGAGATCCATACGCTGGGAGCCCCGCAGACGCGTTTAAAAGCGTGCGGTATCACCGCTCATGCGCGCAACCCTTTTAAATCGTCCGTTCCAGGTCCGCGATATGCGCCTTGACCTCGACACGAAGATCACCAAGCCCACCATCATCGTCGGTTTCCCGGGATTGGGTCTCGTCGGCCCGATCGTGCTTGAGTTCCTCATCGACCACCTCAAGACCGAGCGCGTCGGGATGTTCTCATACGACGAGCTCCCGCCCACGGTCGTGATCCACAAGGGGAAGCTCGTGCATCCGATGAGCGCGCACTACAGCAAGGAGCGCAATCTGCTGCTCCTGTACACGATCCTCAATCCCGGAGGCAACGAGTGGAAGCTCGCCGCAGAGATCGCGCGTGTCGCGCGCGAGACGAAAGCATCGCGTGTCATCGCAATCGATGCCGCGAACGCGGTCGGCGAGAATGGTGATGCAGTGTTCTCATTCAATGACCCTTCGCTCCTGAAACTGGGTGCGAAGACGATGGAGGAGAGCGTGATCGGCGGCACGACAGGCGCGCTTCTCGTGCACCATCCGGGCACGACGTGCGTGTTCGCGAGCGCGCACCAGGAGATCCAGGACTCGAAGGCCGCGGCAGCGGTGGTGCGCTTGCTTAGCAAGCACCTGGATCTCGCAGTGGATGAGCATCCGCTGCTGGAGCAGGCGACGCAGTTCGAAGCGAAGCTCAAGGGGCTCATCGCGCAGGGGCAGAAGCTCGCGCAGGCGAAAGACGAGAAGGACCTGAGCTACTTGGGTTGACCGGCCTTCGCATCAGATCGGTTGATGACCTGCTGTGTGATCGCGCCGGCGATGAGGTATGACACGCCC
>CAYNGK010000063.1:0-3617 GCA_964396935.1 uncultured Methanosarcinales archaeon
AGATTTCTCCTTCTCGTTGAACTTGCTGTCTTCGCGTCCTGCGGCGATGAGGTCCATGGCGACATCATAGTCGAAATTCTGCGCTGCCGTCTCGAGGTCAAGCAGCATCTTGCGCTTGCGTTCCTGATCGACTTGCGACCGGAACCCTTCGATGCGTGGTGCGAGCGCCGCCACATCGGTCGGATCGAGATCGCCCGCACTCACGTACCGGTCGAACGTGTGCACTGCCTTCGTGGTATCGCCCGCCTCTATCGCCTTGTTGATGCGCCGTGCGTGGCGGTACTGCGAGAACTCGCCCAGACCCGTCGGTACGGCCCAGATGAGAGCGCCAGCCGCCACGAGCCCGATAAGGCCCTTGGTGACGGCGGATCTCGTGCGTGCCCTTGCGTTGCCTGTGGAGATTTGTATGTCGCTCACGGTGTCGCCTCCCGCAGTACCTCGATCTCGAGCTTCACGACTGTGCGCGGGGGCAGATCCCCTTGGAGGATCTTCGGGATGACGATGACTGCCTGTTTCCCGTGCTTCGCGACCTGTTTCGTGATGGTGAAGCTCTTGCGTTGCATCTGCTATACATCCGATGTGGGTCTGGCGCCCACGACTGTTGTGTATGGGGGTGCTTGCGGGTTTAAAAGGTTTTTTGTTTGTCACTACTGTTGAATAGTCATATTTATAAACCTGGACTGGTCTGTCGACGATACGCTCCCTCAGGGTGCCTGGCCTCAGAATGCGGTTTTTTCTACCGATTGACGCCCAACGCGAACGTCGGTTCCATCAGTTCGAAGATGAGCTGCGTGATCGTCAGGATGTAGTGCAGGAGCATCTTCTCCTCGGTCGTGGCCTTGTCGAACAGCGTGTGGACCTGGCGAACGAGCAGGTTGCGCATCGCTTGCAGGCGCACCAATCGCTCCTTCTCGTGCGTCGCCGCGTAGAACTCGTGGTACTCGCGCAGGAACGTGGCGAGCCGCGCGTACTCCGCCGCTACCGGCTTGCCGATCTGCGCTTTCGGATGCGCGAGCAGATAGTCGAAGAGGTACTTGTACTGGTCGGCGATCATCTCGAGCCGGTCCAGGATGAGGTACAGGAACGGGACTCGCGCGGGATCCGGATGCCCTTTCTTCGAGAGCAAGCGCCGGCAGAACGTCGTGAACCGGTTGTTGCTCGTCTCGAGGAAGCGCACGGGGCCGAGTTCGCGTTGCTGCCCGTTCGCGATGAGTGGCAAGGAATCGTCGGCCATCTGCTGCAGGAGGTAGAAGATGCGGCGCACGGCAGGATCGAACCGTTCTTTGAGCACGCCGCTGATGTCCTGCAGCACGCAGTGGTTGCGCCCTTGCTCGACGATCTCGTACTCGCTCAACTCATCGCCGAGCGCCTCTTGGATGAGGTTGATCGTCCCGGGATGCTCGAACGTGATGCGGATCTCATCATAGCCTGCCTTGTAGAGCGCGGCGAGCATACGCAGCATCGCTTGGCGCACGGTCTTGAACGTCTCGGGATCCCGATACGTCTTGCGTTCCTTCGTACCCTCGACGCTCTCGATCTCGCGCAGGAGCTGGTCCGCCATCCCCGTCACGTCGATCTCGACACGCGAGACGGCTGATTCTGTCGTCGGCAGGATGATGACGCGATCCTTCTGCTCCTGGACCTCCACTTCGACCCCTTTCGTGATGCCGTTGCTGCGTGCCCAGGCGACAGGCAGGCTGACCATGAGGGTGGCGGTCCCTTGCTGGACGATCTTGCGGCGCATATGGCTGGGATGCTCTCGTCGATACTTAAATATGTCGATTTCTATATTCAGTTTATACTTCGTTATACCAAATAATAACAGAATATACGTATGCGGTGCGCACTCCTGGTGGTTAAGGAAACAACCAACACAGGTGAACACAACATGAACGCGACCACCGCATATTCCGCACCGACCACCCCCGCTGCCACGCCCGCGCCGCAGAAGGATCTCGAGAAGGAGATCAAGTTCTCTTGGCGCAGCGTGATGCGCCGCTGGGGCGAGAACCTCAAGGACGACATCGACCCCGCGCTCACGGGCGCGAAGATGGCGATCTATATGCACGCGATCCCGACGTGGCACCGCGAGTATACGGACGGCAAGATGCGATCGAGCAACCGGTTCATCACCGGCCTCTCCGCCCTTGTCGTTGGCGGCACGGAAGCGGCCGTCTACTACGGCGGCGTCCAGCTCGCCGAGCAACAGCTCGCATCGACCGGCATCCCGAACATCGGCTATATCGCCGCCGGCGCGACCCTCATCGCGACGAACACCGTCGCGTGGGGCTACGAAGCGTTCCGCAAGGCGAAGAAGACCGAGAACAGCAACGTGGTCATGGCGCGCATCCAGCGCGCGATGGACAAGCCAAGCGATGGCTATGATGTGTCGATCGCCGACCTCTACCGCCGCCTCGGCGGTACGGATGCGGCGAAGAAGCACATCCTCGCGAACGCGTACCGCGTGTTCGACGGGCTTGTCGCTGATGGCCAGCTCGGCAGCAAGTACGAGATGACTGCGCAACTCGAGGCTGGGCCCGTACGGCGCAAGCGTCGCAACGAGTACTCGTCACGTGACGATGAGATCAAGGGAGATCTCGCGAAGGTCATCCTGGCGGCTGTGCAGGAGAAGGGCGGCAGCGCCTCAATCGAGCTGTTCGGCAAGATGACGGCGCTGTACGACGGTGAGCAGCAGGCGATCACGCGCTACCACGTCGTGCCCAACAAGAAGGTCTGGAGGTGATGGGCGAATGATCGGACTGGATCTTCCTCCTTGGGCGGCGCTCGCCATAGTTCCCGGCACGTTCGCCGCGTTGGGCGGTGCGCTCGCCGGCGGCGCGTATATGGGCTACGGCGCGAGTCAAGGTTCGCCAGTCTCGCCTGAGGGGATGTACTTCATCGGCGGCTCGCTTGCCGCCGGTGGAGTCTCCACCCTCTCGCCGCTCTCGTTCCCGAGAGACGGATACGGGTCGAGCTTTGCGCCTGCACTGTTCGTAGCAGGCGCGATAGGCGCCGCCGCGCTTATGCCGATCGGCTACGGTCTCGGCTATGTCGCGGGGAGGTTGACCTCGTGAGAATACCTGAAGACAGTGCCTTGGAGAACATCCTGATGATCGGACCGCCGTTCGTGCCTATCGTCGGTGCGCTCGCAGCCGGCGCGTACTTCGGGTACTGCAACGCGCAAGGCGCGCCCGTGGAGAACGCGGGCTGGTACCTCGCTGGCGTGCCGGTCGTGTCAGGTTTCGCCTTCACGCCGATGGCGCGCAAAGGTTCGGAAATCGGCATTGTCGGTACGATCTTCCGTGCGATGTCGGTCGTGGGTAGCGCAGTGTCAGGACCGATGGGCTACGGTCTCGGTTATGTCGCCGGGAGGTTGAGCCAGTGACTATCGCCGATATCGTCAAGGGGTTCGCTCTCCCGGGAGCGCCGTCGCTTCTCGGAGGCGTAGCGCTCGGGTATTTCCATGCGCAAGGGCATCCGGTGCCGTATGCGGGAGCGTATCTCGCAGCGGCTCCGTTCGCGACGGGCGCTGTAGTCTTGAGACGTTCCAAAATCGCCAAAGGTCCCGCGAGTGAACACGCCCTCATGCTTATGTGTGAGTTCTACGGCAGTATGAT
>CAYNGK010000063.1:3627-8868 GCA_964396935.1 uncultured Methanosarcinales archaeon
CTCCGTATGAGCGACCGCGCGGGGAGTTTCTTGTGGAGCGCCCTGAGCGGACCGCTGGGCTACGGCCTCGGTTACGTCGCCGGTAAGGTGACCTCATGACAGTCCTTCCAGGACGGCCGGAGGCTGCGAGCGGTGGTCGCGATGCGGCCTCCGGTTCTTCTTTTCCCCGACGACACGCGCCCGACAAGGATATCCATGATATCGTCGCGCAGGCGCGTGCCAGCATGGAGGATATCCGATACCAAGAGCGCGAACGCGCGCGTGTGAGCGCGCTCATCGATGGACCGGATACGCCGGAGCGCCAAGAGCTTGTTGCCGAGATCCGCGTGCGAGAACAGGAATCGTTCGAGCAATACCAGCGTGATTGCGTGCGCCGGGAACGACGCTATCGCCAGACGCGAGCGCTCGGGTGGGCAGGTATCCTCGCCACGCTGGGCACGGCGGCAGCGATCGGTGCGATACGCGGCGCGTACGATTCAGGCGCGCCAGTGCCGACGTCGCTCGATGTCGCGGTCTTCGGATTCCCCGTGCTCGCGGCCCCGTTGTTGGGCGTGTCAGCATCTGCTTCGGCAACATCTCGTCACCCGCTTGAGTCTGCGTTTGCCGGAGTGGCTGGTGTTCTGTATGGATTGCCCATCGCCGCAGCGGTCGAAGGGATCAGCTACGTTGCGAGTTCGCTGCTTTCGAGGTGATGACCATGTTCGACCCCTATGACCTGTTCGGTTGCAATGATGACGAGCCCGTCTACCGCGAGTGCCGCCCCGACCCAATCGGCGGCGCTGCGCTTGGCGGTCTCGCTGGGGGCGCTGTCGGTGCCGCGTGCGGCTACGCGATCGGCGAATCGATCGGCGATGAGCCGGTCGGGGCGTTGGGTGCGATCGCGGGCGGCGTGACGGGACTCGCCGTCGGTACGGTCGTGGGCGGTCTCGTCGGCCTTACGGGAGGTCTTGATGATCTCCTGGATGATTGGTGACGGGTACCGGCGCGATCGCACGTCGATGCCTGCGTTCGAGTAGACTCCTCCGTGCGGAGATGCACGATGTCGGCCTCGAAGAGAGTCTACTTCTCGAAGTACTGCCGCTCCGTCCGCTCGAGATTGTCCAACAGGACGCGGATGCGGGAACGTTCGGCCACCGTCAGGCCGACGCGCCTGAGCTCTGAGACGTCGTACTCTGCGCGATGCGGGGCCCGGTCTTGCGTGCACGGTCCGTTCCAGTCGGTCTTCCAGGCGATCTGGATGTCTGGGAAGCGCACGCAGATCTCGCTGTTGCCGGTGCCCTTGTGCGGCGCCATCGTATCGACAACACCGATGCTGCCGATGCCGATCTGCTGGTCTCGCTCCTGGCGGTACTCTTCCTTCCAGTTGGCTCCGGAGGCGATGACCTGCACCGGAACCCCTGGGAGGTACTTCTCGGAAGGGCTCGGCGCCATATTGATGAGCTCTCGCGCCTGATCGTGGAATCCCTTGCGGGCGTCGAGCAGCTCGGCCCAGCGCGGCCGTGTCGCCCATGGCGTCTCGAATTCCTTCGTGAGCGTGGTGATCGCGGCGAGTGACCCGGTCACGTCGCGGTCCATGATCCGCTGTTGCGCGTTGCGGTACGCGAGCGAGAGGTGCTGCGTGACGATCGCGTCCCGGTGCTCGCCGTCAGGGAATGCCTGGAGGTAGTTGCGTGTCGCTTCAGGGATGATCGTTGCGGGTGCGTTGGCGATACGCGTGTACCAGAATGTTTCCTGCCGCAGCGGCTCGAGCTTTGCCCGCATCCTGTCGAGCTCTCCTGTGTCGAAGAACCCGGTCCTCGCGGCCTCTTGTACGATCTCTGCCGCCCCTCGTGGCCGCAGCTCGTCGATCGCCTTGTTGAGCGTCTCCAGTATCCCGCGTTTCTCGGCGCTGCCCAGCTGCTCTCGCGCCATCTTGATTTGCGGCTGGAACTTTGCGAGGTCATCCGCGTCCAACAGCTCCTGTCGTGCGTAGTCATCATAGCGCTGTACGGCGTACGAGAAATCGCCGCGGTCGAGCGCTTTCCCGATCTCACGGTTGCGCAGCCTTTCGCGGATCTCGCCGGTGCCCTTGTAGACCCCAAAGCCGAGCAGGCCCAAGACGAGTGTCGCCGACAGCAGATCGTATGCGGTGCTTCTTTTTGTCATCGTAGCGAGGCCGTTGTTCGTGGTGGGGAGTCCGACGGCGTTCAAAAGCTTTGCGCTTCGTCACCGTCGAGGGGTCACGCGACTTATCGTCGGGATGCTCGCACGGCGCCTGCGGCGAAGGCTATAAAAAAGATACAGGACTCCTCTCCGTACAGGTGGGGGAGTGAACACGATGACCTATTCGGGAAAGAATGCCGCACTGTACACGACGATCGCTGGCGCTTCGTTCGCAGCTGGCTTCTGGAAGGAGTACGCTGGCGCGGAGGGATTCGGTCCGTCAGCGATGCTCGTCGGCATTCCTGCGGCGGGTGCTGTCGTTGGGGGCGCACTCGGTCCGGGTTTCAAGAGCCGCGGAGATATGGCCGCGATGGGTGATTTCGTTGATGTTGGCGTTCATGCGGCGCTTGGCGCAGGCATCGCCATCGGCAGTGAGCTCGCCGGCATGATCACGGCATACGTCGTGAAGCGGTTCTGAGAAACACTCTTTCCTTTTTCATTCTCTCACCTTGTCATCCGCCACCAGACGAGATGCCACACCGTGCGCAGGCCGTCGATCACGGTCATCCCCTTGTACGAATCGTGGTAGACGGTGCTGATGCTCGCCTCGCGCGCGTGCAGGAAATGGATGCCGGCGTTCGCGATCATCTCCGACTCGACCGAGTAGTCCCGCGACGTCCAACGCACCTTGCGGTACGCGCTGGCGGTCATCGCGCGCATCCCGCACAGGGCGTCCTTGAGCTCATATGTGTAGAATAGGCGGATCATCGTCGTGATGATCCGGCCGCCCAAGCGCCGGACGAACGGCGCCCGGTCCCCGCCGGCGCGGTACGTGAAGACGATGTCCGTCTTCCCATGCAGCAACGAGAGCACACCGCGGATCTCCTCTGGCCGGTGCTGGCCGTCGCCATCGATGAACACGAGCCGCGTCGCGCCGCAGGCGACCGCGTAGTCCGCACCGGTCTTGAGCGCTGCGCCCTTGCCGAGGTTGATGATGTGGCGTACCACGTGCGCACCGGCAGTGTCCGCAAGCGCGCTCGTGCGGTCCTTGCTCCCGTCGTCGGCGACGACCACGTTGCGGTACCCTGCTGCGCGCACGCGCCGGACGACATCCGCGATGTGCCGCTCCTCGTTATACGCGGCGACGATGATCCAGGTCCGTTCCGTGCTGTTCCCGCGCGCCATCGTGCAGCATTCACCCCGCAGCGAGCAGCGTCACGCCGCCGATGATCAGGAGGATCCCCGCGATGCGCCACGCGTCCACGCGCTCGTCCAAAAGCCAGCTCGAGGTGAACGCGATCCACAGGTATTGCATGCTCGTAAGCGGGTACGCGACGCTCATCGGCAACCGCGTGAGCAGCACCGCGTACACGGCCGCACCGCCCAGGTACAGGATGCCGCCGCCGACAAGCCACGGGTTGAGGATGGTACCGCGTATCGAGAACCCAAACGCACGTGAACCGCGCTTGATCACGAGCGCACCACCCGCCCCAAGCAGGGTGACGAGCACCGCAAGCAGGAGATCGATCGGTGTCACCGTCGCGCACCCCGTCGCGCGCGTGTGCCGCCATGGCCAATGACCGCGACCCCGAGGATGACCGCGACCGCACCCGCGGCCTGCAATGGCGTGAACCGCTCACCGAACCACACGTGTCCGGAGATGATCACCCAGACGAACCCGAGCGCGATCACCGGGTACAACGCGCTCAGGTCGCCATGCTGCAGTGCCCAGGTGATCCCGAGCCCCGCGATGACGAGCAGCACGAGACCGAACGCGATTGGCGTGCCAAGCGCCATCCACCCGTCATTGCGGTGCTCGACGCCGATCTTGAACAGGATCTGGCCAGCGGCCAAAAGCAGCGTGCACAGCGCGACCGTCCCGATCGCCCACCAGTGCGTCCGCTGGCGCATGCTGCCCATTCATCCCTCGCTCACGGCACTCCGATCCACGATGCGCGCGCGTGCCGCTGTCCCTGCCTGCGCCGGTTGGTCATACACGTCCCAATCGACTGCCCAGGTGATGATGCGCGCGCCAGTCACTGGGCTCGAACGGTCATCGAACTTCTTGAACGCCTTGCTGTAGCGGCCGTCCAGGTAGTAGAGGCGCGTGAACTGCGACTCGGCGAGCTGCGTGCTGGCGATGAGCATCCGGTCCTGCTTGACGTCGATGAGGATCGAGATGCCGTTGATCGTCGGGTTCGGGTTCGCGAGCTTGCGCAGCGTGTCGTCCGCGACGATGATCGACTCCACGGTCGCGTTCGTCTGCTGTCCGATCCGCTGGTTGTTCGCGTACGCGCCGATCACGACGATGCTGCGCTCAGGCGCGGTCGTGTTGTACAGGAACCCATCGATGGCGAGCGTCTGGCCATTGCTTTGGCTGATGCCGACCCCCGCAGGGCATTGGAGCACGGTGCCGTTCTCGGCGCGCGTGCAACCCACCCACCCGCCGGTGAGGTAGCCGGGCCATGGCGCGATCCACGCGTTGAGCGCGCCCTCATCCCAGGCGCCATTGGGCTGGCGCCGCTTCTGGATGTCCACATAGATGCTGGTTGCCTCCTGCTGCGTCACGCCAAGACGCTCGGCGATCCGTGCGACCGCGACCTGCTGCGATTCCTGCTGGACTTGCGCGACCGCGTACGCGCGGTTGAAGTCCCACAATCCGAAGTGCGCCCAGACACCGGCCTTACCGATCATATCCGAGCTCGTGATGAAATAATTCGCTGGCGGTTCGCAGTGCGTGCGTTCGAGCAAGCGTGCCGCGGTCGCGTCATCGATGCCCGCATCCGCGATCGCACGCGCCGCTTGCGCACGGTCGAGCTTCACGAGCTCACGCACGAGATCCTGCGCCTTGATCGGGTCGCCCAGCGCGTCGGCTGCGATGCCGTACGCGCCAAGCGCGCCTTCCGCTTGCGGCGTCGCGTCCGACCCGCAATCGAGCATCCGCAGCACGCCGACCGCTTCACGCTCATCAGCCGTGACAAGGGCAAGGCCTAGCCAGCGCGGGACGTGCGTGTGCTGCGTGGTACCGTCGGCCGTGACGCGGCGTTCAGCCACGTACTTGAACCAGTGGCCGAAATCCCACCAGGAGTTGATGACCGC
>CAYNGK010000064.1:0-8760 GCA_964396935.1 uncultured Methanosarcinales archaeon
ATGGTGGTGGGACCGGCGTACGTGAGGTTGTGCCCCGGCGAGAGGCCAAGGCGTTCGCCACGGCCCGCCTGCACGGTGAGCCGCGACGCGTCGGTCGCATTCACGACGACACCGAGGGCGTCAAGACCCGGATCGCCGATCACGACGACCGTGATACCGCGCGCGGCCGCCGTTTCGAGGGCGGTCGCGATCTGGTCGTCGGAGAGCGCCGTTGTGGCGGTGATATCACCCTCCAGCACGATCGTATCCGCCAAGAGCAGGCGGTCCGCCCATGAGGCGTTCGCGTACAGGGGGAAGTCGGGCGTGTTGTTGAGCGCAACGCTTACCGCATCGAGGAACCCGTGCGGCGCCGGTCCGATACCGGTCGCTGGGATAGTCGCATTGAGCGGCGTCTGCGCGACGCCGATATCGCCGACCACGCACGTGCCGAACACCGGCACGATCTCGCCGCTCTCATCGGTGGCGTACACCGCGACCTGGTCGGTCATGCGCAGTGAGGAGCGCAGCGCATCGTTCGCGAGCTCTCCGAGCTCGGCTGCCTTGCGCGGGCTCAACTGCCCATCGGCGAGGATGCCGGCACGCAGGACGGTCGCGCCTGTCCAATGAACTGGATACCCGTCACTTGCGAGGACGCGTGCCGCGTCATCTGCCTGCCGGGCGGTCGCTTGGCTATCGACATCGCGGATAGCGTTCGTGATGATGCCGTATGCGACGAGGAGCGCTGCGGTGAACACCAGGATCGACATCGCCAGGTCGATGCTCCATGCCTGCGCGCGTCGTGACGGGTTGCTCATTGGCTCACCGTGACGTCGCCGTCCTTTGCGATGAGATTCCGGCCTTTCTCGACCTGGCCGGTGATCGGCGGATGGGGATACGTGATGATGATGGCGCCGCTCGTGAGCGTGAAGGCGGTCTGGCCGCTCGTGAGCGTGTACGCGAACCGATCCGCGCGTTCAGGGATGAGGAACGTGCGTTGGTACCCGTCCTGGACGGTCGTCGCGAGGATGATCTCGTCCTGGATCGCATACCCGACCTCGTCGACCGCAGTGCGGCGCTGCTCGTCGTTCACTCCGGAGAAGAGCGTGTATGCGCTCAGGAGGAACAGGAGGCCGATGATGGTCGCGAACGCGAAGAGGATGACGAACTCGACCGCGATCTGGCCGCGAGCGGCGTGCGCCAACCCTATCCCTCCGCGATGCTCACGACGACCTGGCCGCCGGGGGCGTCTGTGGCCTCGATGGTGATGCGATGCGTGCCAGGGAACGTCCCGAGCGTACCGGTGAGGTTCGCCGCGGTCCATGCGACGTACTCATAGGGGCCACCTTGGCCTTGGAGGCGGAACGTGATCGATGTAGCGGCGATCGTCACATCCTGGATGCGTTCGGGGAACTGCAGGCGCAGCGTCCGTTTCGCGGGCGGCCCCGTGTAGTACACGGCGTCGGCAGCGTCACCGACGCGATCGGCCGCCTTGCGGATCTGCGCGGCAGCGACCTCGTCAGCGAAATTGGAGGATTCGCTAAACGCGATGATGATGAGCGGCAATAAGAGCATGGTGGAGAAACCGATGATGAGCAGGTACTCCATCGCCGACTGGCCATGCCGTTGCATCATCTCACCTCCCGGGCTGTGTTGTGGAACCATCTGTTTATCTTCCTATCGCTAACAGGTGCCGCCGTTGTCGAACTGGCGCCACGCGGTGCCGTTGCAGAAGCACGGTTCACGCAGACTGTGGTCGTAGTACATCGTGCCGTTGATGAGCGCGCCGTTCGCGCCCGTGCAGGACGGTGGCGTGTCTGAAGGCGTGAGGCGCAGGACGCTGCTCACCTCGAGCGTGACCGCTGGCGTGCTGTCGTTGATGCCGACCTGGGACGTGTTGAGGATTGTGAAGTCCTCGTTGTTGCCGCCAGAGGCCGTGACACGGAGACTGTTCAGTCCCGGACCTCCTGATCTGATGACGAGATCCCCGACCGTGGCGCCCGGCGAATAGCATCCTACACAGCGCGGGATCATGAAGTTCCAGGACGCGTTCCCATCCAGGGTGAGCGCGATCGGATTGCCGGAATCGTCAGTGGACTCGTCGGTGCTGATGATTGCAGTCCCGTTCACATCCACCCGTCTTGTCGGACCGAGTTTCCCGATGCTGAGGTCGCCCTGGAGGTAGTTGCTCGCGCTGCCGCTAGCGTAGATGTTGTACTTGTTGGCTCCTGACGTGAGCGTGAGTTGTATACCACGGTTGTTCGTGCTTCCGGCCGTGAGGTCATCTGAATAGAAACCGACGAGCGTGGTGATGGAGCCGTTGTTGCGCACCGGATCGACAATCTTGACCATTTGCACCTGTGTGATACTGCCGTTGTACGTCGCCGCGAGGTTCGGAGCCACGCGGAACACTTCAAAACGCGTGACGTTCTTGTTGCTGTGGGCAATACTGTCCCCGATGTTCAAGCCGATGACGACACCGGTGTTCGTCGTGAGCTGATGCGCAGCGGCGAGGTTGAACGAGGTGCCAAACGACACGTTCCCGTACACCGTGTGATCGAGGAGGATGGGGTATGGCCTGGCGGCCGACGTGCTGTAGTTCGCGCTGATCTCAAGCAGGGAGTTCGCGCCTCCACCGATCCCCAGACCCCCACGTGTGATGATGACAGAACCGTTCGAACCCGCATCCGCATTGTTGACTCCTGGTGTGAGATAGATGCTGCCGCCCGCGCCGATGTACCCTTTCCCTTGCGTTCCACCGTCGCCAGCCTGCAGGATGAACGAACCGCCATCACCTGCCGCAGCGCCGCCACCCGTACTGTTACCTCCGCTGCCAAGAAGGATGGTGAGGTTGCCACCGCGTCCAGCGGTCGAGGTGCTGGAGTTCCCGCCGGTGCCGGTGGTGATCAGGAAATCCCCGCCGTTGCTGCCGTTGCCGGAGCCAGGGGTGTATCCCCCTTGGCCGGTCGAGATAATGACATACCCCGGAGTCCCGCCCCAACCGTTCCCATTGGATGCGTATCCGGCGTTTCCCGCTGTGAGTGACAGATTACCGCCAGCGGTTCCGTCATTGTTGGACGAGCCGACACCACCAGCGCCGCCCTGGATCATCACACCGCCGCCATTTGCACCTGCCTGGACCCCGTTGTTCTTTCCTCGACCGCCCGCAAGGAGAATGCCTGGGGCGTTGAGCGATGGTCCAATCGTATCGTCAGGTGCTGTGGCGATGAACAGGTAATCGGATCTGGTAGAGCTCGAGTTCACGGTGAAGGTCGCCGAGGGGAGACTGGTGCCGATACCGACGCGTTGATTCGTGTTATCGACAAACAACGTCGGGTTCCCTGAGGTGCTGCCCACGCTCACGTTCGTCGCGTTGTTCGCGAGGTAGACCTGGTTCGTGCCGTTGCGCCACCCGCCACCGGCGTTCGTGTTGCTCACGATGCAGTTCGTGCCGTCAGCGAGGCAGATGCCGAGCGCGTTCACGGTCGTGCCGGTCGCGAACGAGCCGACGCCCGTACTGCTGATCCGTGTCGTCCCCCCTGTCTTGAATGTTCCTGCCGTGTTGATAGAACCGTCAGGTAGCACCGCTGCGACATTTGTCGTACCGTAATACCATCCGAAGTAGTCACCGCTCAACTGACCTATATTCTTCCCGACATACCACGTGGTCGAGACATCGTCATTCGCGTCGTAGAAGCTTATCCCTGCCGGACCATCGTTCGATTCGTTGGAGAAGATGAGGAGTTGGCCTAGATTATTAGTGTCATCCACGGGCGTGCCGTTGATCATGACGGTCCCGCGCACATCCAGCTGCTGAGAAGGATTGCGTGTCTTTACCCCGACGCGCTGGTTCGTGTTGTCCACGAACAGCGTGTTGATGCTCACGTTGACATTGCTGTTCGTCAGGGACACGTTCCCGCTGCCAGAGCTGTTCGTCCAACCCACGCCCGCGGTCGCGCCCGCCGGGCACCCCACGCCGCTCGTGCGGCATACGCTCGCGTTGTTGATGATGACCTGGTCTGCGCTGATGCTGATGCCGTCGCCGGCCGTTACGTCGAGGACCGGGTCGGCGGCCGTGCCTGAGTTCCCAAGGCCGCTGCCCGCGGTCACGGACGTCACGTTCCCGGTGTTGTTCCCCGACGCGCAGTTCGAGCCGTTCGCCAAGCACACGCGCACGTTCTGCTGGAGGATCGTGCCTGAGACGTTGAGCGTGATGCCGCTGCCGGTGGTCGGTCCGATCTGGACGCGCCCAGTCGTGCCCGCGCGCGTGGCGATGTACACGTTCGCGAGGCTGTCCAGGTACAGGTCGTTCGTGTCCGCCTGTATGGCGGGTCGCGAGGATGGTGTGTAGATGGAGCCGTTCGCGCGCACATCGAGGTAATCACCGTACAGCAAGGTCGCGAACTTCAGGTTCGAGGCGTTGAGGCGGTTGGAGATGTTGAGGTTCCCGACGATGTTGCTGTCGCCGGTCAGGAGCACGTAGAGCGAGTCGTGGCCGGGGTCGTTCGCTGCCAATACGGACGGGAACGTCGCGAGCAGCAAGACCGCGCCGATGAGCAGCGTGCAGGCAAGCAGCGCACCACGCCCGGTCTTGTATCGCTCATCCATAGATGCTCACCCGGTAGGGAATGACATTGCCGCGGATGTACAGGTCACCGCTGTACTGGTCCGCCCAGAGCATGTATACGCCGCGGCGGTTGATCATCGTGTAGCTGCCTGGCGGGGGCACGAGGTTCGCGTTCTCCTCGTGGATGGTGCCGCGCAGGTGGAGGTTGCCGTCCGCGTCGATCCAGATGGTCGGGATGTGCTGGAAGTCCGCGTCCTTGTACCCGATCGTGTAGTCGCGATCGCCCGGCGCGGCGGTGCTGTAGGGGATGACGCGGCCGGTGATGAGGAGGTTGCCGATCGCGGTCACGCGGGCGCGCACGTCGCGGTCTGGCGTCTCGAGGAACACGTCCTCTTCGAAGAAAGTCGCGCCTTCCTGGTTGAGGCAGTACTCTGGCCGCAGGTTCGGGTCCGCCTCATCGCAGCCCGGCACAGCGGTCGTGTTCGTGAGGTTCGTGCCGTTGAGATCCAACACGCCAGGCGGCGGGATGACGATCTCATTTGTCAGATTCAGGTCCACGACCGGTTCCGTGAGGTTCGTGGCGTTCGTCAGGTTCAAGTCGATAGGCAGCGGGACGACGGTCTGGTTCGTCGTGTTGCGTTCCGGTGTCGTGTTCGTCTCGTTGGCCGCTGCCGGGAGGATGGTGACCGTGAACGCGTTGCTTTCCACAAGTTCGTTGAGGTCGGAGGCGTACGCGAGGTACGTGTATGTCCCGGGGCGGCCGCTGATCGTCACGGTCGAGCCTTCGAGCGTCTCGGTCGCGCCGACCGGGTGGGAGGTCTCGTACAGGAGCGTATCGCCATCGGCGTCGATGAAGTGCGCGCTCAAGTCGATCGTGACGCGCTCGCCTGACTGGTCGGGGATGGTCGCGACGAACACCGGCGGGGTGTTCTCGAACTTCGTGAGCACGACGTCCGCGAGTGTGAAGGCTGCCTCGCCCGCGATCGCGACGCGCAGCGTCGCGGCACCGCTCATGCGCGCGAGCGCACAGGCCTCGCCGCAGGACTGGATGATCTCGCGCGGTTCTGGCGTGCCGGGTTCGACGACCGTGAAGGTGAGCGTTTCGGTGAACGGCACGCCGGCCTCATCTCCAGCGAGCGTGATCGTGTACGCGCCAGCCGCGAGAGTCTCGGCGAAATCAGGCGGGATCTCGCGCATCGACGCGTCGGGCAGCGCAAGGGTCGCTTGGGTGATGCCGGTCGTGGTGAGCGCCACAAGCTCGTCGGTCACGTACTGCGATTTGGCAAGGGAACCGTGCGCGCTTGTGGGTGCCGCGTGGCGGTATGTTGCGAGCGTCCAGACCGTCCCGTTGAGCTCAAGGGTGACGGTCACGTCGCCTTGGCCGCTCGCCGTCCCCGCGATCGTCACCACGTCCGTGTTGTCCAGGATGATCTGGAGGGTGTCGTCATGGGTGAAGGTCTGGTTGAAGCCGTACGTGGTGTCGGCGATGACCGCGCCGGTGATGCCGCCGCCAAGCCAGAATGCGCTGCCAAACAGGACCGCGACAAGCAGCACGAAGCCGGCGATGAGCACGCGCGGGTCATGCTCGCGCTCTGCGCGCGTCGCATCCGTCTCTTGCGATGATCGCGCACGTGTGGTGATCGCGCGGGAGCGCAGGAGGTTGAGCGCGTCGCGTTCGCAAGCGCTGCCGTACATATGCTTGAGGAACGCGTCGCGCTGGACTTGCGTGATGGTGCCGGCGGCGAGCGCCGTGTCCGCCTTGCTGAACGCGCGGTGGAGCTCCTCGCGGTGCATCTCGAACTCCGGGATGCTCAAGAGTGCAGCAGTCATGAGGCACCCTCCGCGAGTTTCTTCTTGGCGCGCGCGTACGTGGTCCAGATGGTACGATCGTCCCGGTTGAGCAGTTTCGCGATCTGCGCGTACGTGAGACCTTGCGTGTCCTTGAGATAGACGACGAGGGATTCGAGCGCTGCGAGGGTACGGTCCTTGAAGATGAACGTGGGGATATTCACGTACCGCTCTTGCTGCTGCTCGTCGGGCACAGGGGTCACTTCACGTCTACATCGCGCGCACTACTCTCACCTTGTGAGTATTCACTTATATACGTTATAGAGAAAACAAATACCGACAGGAGAAGTAAAAATACTTACAAAAGCAGTAATTCAATAAAAAATAAACTACCATAAAGAAAATACTTATAGAAAAAGTAAAAATACCTACAGAAGAAGTATGATGTGCCGAGAAAAAGAGCAGAAAAAAATACGCGGAGAAAAAAATACTTACAGAAGAAGTATTCTGAGGAGCTGCCGCAATCCATCAACGGGGACCGCCAACACCCCGCACCCTCAAGAAACAAGAGCGAGGGATCAGGCGCGCGAAGACCGATTCCCCGCCTGTCGCAACCAAGACCGTTCAGCCCAGGTAACTCACGATCTCAGCCCGCGAACGCAGGATCGCGAGGTACAAGAGCAGTCGCTCCTGCACGATCTGATCACGCAGGCGCGCGCGGAGCGTCTCGGACACGTCCGGATACGGCACGATCGATGCTGGCAGGACCTGCAAGGTCTGCACGAAATAGACGCCCGCGTCCGTGACGACCACCGCGGTCTTGTTCGTCGGCGTGCCGAACGCCGCCGCCTCAAGGCGCGAATCGACGACACCACGCGGGATCAGGTACGTGCCACAGGTCTCTTTCGTCTTGGCATCCTCGGAATACGCGCGCACAAGCGCGCAGAAATCCTCAGTCGGGACACGTGCGGCGATGTCCTGCGCGATACGATCGGCCTCCGCGAGCGTGCGGCCGTCGCTTGCGATGTAGATCGCGCGCATCACTGCCTGTTCGGAACGCAGGAAACGATTCGGGTCCGCAAGGTACACCGCCTTGGCGTCCTCTTCCGTCACGTTCACCTCATCCAGGAGCAACCGGTCGCGCAGGAGCAGCGAGATCGCGGTCGCGTCGCGTACCTGCACATCGAACGAGGCGCGATCCATGCCCGCTGCCGCAAGCGCCGCATCAAGGCCTTCGAGCGTCGTGCCGAACGCGGCGATGTTGGCGTCGCGTGTAGCCGCGAGCTCCTCGGGCGTCGGCTCGATGCCGACTGCCGCTTGGCGCAAGAGCGCCTCATCCAGCAGCGCCGTGACGACCGCATCCATCTGGTCGCTTGTGTTGACGGCCGTGAGCGCGAGACGCGCTTTGATGGTCTCGTACAGGATAGGCTCGCCGTTGACCGTCAGCGCGATCTCCGGTGCCGGCGCCTCCTGCGGGGTGTGCTGCACGATCTCGGGGACCGGCGCTGGCTTGTACACCATGCAGGAAGGAACGGCCGCATCCGGTGCGGTATAGATGACGAGAGCATCATCGCCGCCCGTGATGACCGTGCGCGTGAATTGCGATGGCAGATCGCCCGGGCATTCCGCACGCGCGAGATCGATCAGCGCCGCTTCCTGCGTATCGTCGAACTCGATCGAAGCGACCGCTACTTCGCCCGCGTGCAACGAGGTGAACAAGCGCGCCTCTGGCGTATCGAGCGCGACGCGCTCTGGCGAGGCGCACGCGGACAAAAGCAATGCGCACAGGAGGACACCCAAGAGCGTGACACGACTCATAACTACCACCCGACCGTGTTGCCGCTCCCGGCGATTTAAATATCTACTGCTTGCGGAAGAACCGCCACGCCCACCACCCGACCAAGAGCGCCCCGAGCGCGACTGCGCTGATCAGGACGGTGCGGACGGGGAGAGCGCGCGCGGGCGCGACCTGGACGTGGAACACGATCGGCACGACTGCGCCTTCGTGCTGGAACTGCCCGTAGAGCGCGTACACACCGGGTTTCGGGAATGTCGCGCGGAACATCACATCCGGACCGGCACTCGCCGGAGAGTCATGGTCCATCTCACCCGCGCCTGCGGGGTGCAAGTGAGCGGACGTGTCCAGCGCGTCGTTGATCAGGAACACATGCATCGTCTCGCCCAGGTACGGCTCCAGGTCCGTGACGGGTGCGCCGTCACGTTCAATGGTGAACTCCAGGTGCGTGGAGGCACCTGCGCGAATGGTGGTCGGCGCGTCGAGCGTCACGCGGTATTGGCCAGCGGCACCGACGGTCTGCACACGTGAGAAATCCAGCGGTGCGGATGGTGGCGCGTCACCTGGCACGGTCAGGGGGAATACCTGTTCGTGTGTTTCGCCGGCGATCGCGTAATCGATCGCTATCGCGTAC
>CAYNGK010000065.1:0-8467 GCA_964396935.1 uncultured Methanosarcinales archaeon
AACGATTGCCGCGAAGCTGAACGAGGAGCCGACGCTCTACAGCGCCATCGTGACCGCTGAGGAGAGCAAGATCCGCGATCTCACCAACACCTACGTCCGCCAATTCCCGGACGGGACGCACCGCGACACCGTCATCACGCAGTGGCTCGTGCTCACTTACCGCAACACCGAGCAGCGTATCGCGATGGGCGATCCGGGTGAGATCCTGAACGCCACCACCGAGCTCATCCGCGAGCTGGAACGGTCGTGGCCAAGCCAACCGCAGCGCGCTGAACTCCACGGCGCAAAAACGACGTTGCGCAACACGCTCGACAAGAGGCTCGCCGACCCGGTGTCGCCGAGCGAAGAGCTCCTTCCCGGCACGCCGGTGCGTGTCGTGAAAATCTCTGGCGACTGGAACTCCGAATACTTGACGCAGCGCAACGCAGGAGCGCCGGTAGGGACGATCGGGAAGGTCGATTCCCGTGTCGCGATCGACAAGAACCCGAAACGCGTCTGCGTCCAGGTCCCCACGCTGAAGATGTCGACAGACTACGATTACCAGGAGTGCGACAAGACGACCGCAACAGACATCGCCCTCTTCGAGAACGAGGAGGTCGATCGCGCGTATCTGACCGCGAATGAGCGATCGAGGCTCCGGTTGCTCTCCGAGGATCTCATCACGGCCGAGCGCACGTACTTCACACGCGCCACGAGCTCGGCGAAGGCGGAGCAAGAGTGACCGCGATGACTCGCTCGCCATCACATCTTCACCTCGAACAGTATCAAGACGGGGAGAAGACCGCGGATCTCGAGGTCCTGCCGTGAATCCTCCTCCCAAGACCCTCAGTCTGGAACTGAACCATAACGATGTCCGAATGGACATCGCCAACAACATCGCGACGATGGACCGTATCCGCGCCGAAGCGATAGCGGAGCGCAGCGTGAGCGATGCCGTGAAGGACGAGTACCTGCACCTCACGTATCGGGTCTCTTCCGGTCTTGCGGCACTGCCCGACCCTTGGTTCGGCGATCGGATCAAGGAGATCGACGAGATGCTACGTCGCGAACCTGCTCTCGCAGGGTATGACCCCTTGCAGGATACTCGTTGGGCGGCGCAAGAGCCGAAGTTCAGCGATCGGTTGGAGCGCGTGCTCATCTCGGCCCTCAGCGACCGGTTCGGTGGGACAGATGAGAAGCACCACCTACTCCAGGCCATTAGGTACCTCGGGACCAAGGACCAGATGCCTGCTGAACGGGACGTCACACTCACAAGCATCCTGCCGTACCGTGCGCCGGCAGCCATCGAGAGCCGCAAGCGGCGATGGTACGAGCGTGTGATCGATTTCGCGGTCGCGGAGAACCACGTGGTCGAGATCGAGCGCGACCTGACCTTGCGGTTCAAGAGCGTCGTCAGCGCCGGCAGCATCGGCGATCTCGTGGATTTCGCGACGAGACAAGGGTTCCTCGATGTGCGTATGCCCATCGCGGCATCGGAGTATCGCCAGTACAAGGGCCAGATCCTGAACTACACCAAGGATGTGCGAGACGCCCCTAACAACACCGTGGAGCTGCGGTTCACCACCACGACCCACACGGCGGTGTCGGAGACGGGACCGGTGAGCGAGTTCCTCACGGCGATATGCGACGCGGAGATCCTCCCGGAGATCCTGGCATCGCTGCGCCAGGGCCCAGAGAACCATCACGCGTTCGGCCAAGCATTCATGAAAGCGATCGATGAGAACGTCCCCCGTCCGGCTGCCGAGCTGCGCACCGAGATCAACCGTCCGTTCGGCTCTGTCACCTACCGGCATACAACGCAGATGGGGAAGTACCGCAAGGATCTCGCGGCGCTCTGCACGCAAGACCGTCGCTATCTCATCACCTCCACGTCCTGCAGGAAAGATGATCCGTTACCATCGATAGCGCAACAGCTCGCCGCGCCGGATGCGGAGATCGTCGCATTGCGACGGCTTGGCGAGACGGATGCCGGCTTGCGCCACGCACGGATCATCACGTACGAGAACAGCGAACCGACACGAGATAACGAGGTGAATGCCTGATGCCCACGCTGAACATACAGACCCAGAACGCTCGAAATACGAATCTTCGGCGATTCGGACGTACCGTAGCGTATACTCTCGCGGGTGCGGGCGTTCTCCTCGCACTGCACACAGGATACACCGCGGTCCGCGATAATAGCCGCAAGGATAAGATCAACAGCAGCGTCGAGATGCTTGTCGAGAAAGGCCAGTACCTCGCCGCACAGGAACGTCTTGATGAACCCGATGCGCGCTCAATCCTCGACGAGCAAGAGCTCGCCAAGTCCAAGAGCGATATCTTGGAGATCCGAGAGACAGCGCAACGCAAGCAGATGCGCGACACGCTGCGTCCGCAGATCATCCGCGCCTACGCGAGTGGCGAACAGCTCCCCGCGGAAGCGACGACGGCGTTCACTCCTGCCGATCTCGAGGATCTTCGACGTGAGTCCGTGACGCACACACCCGAAGGGCTACTCGCACGGATCCGCACGAGAGTAGGCGCGCAACGCATCGACGCGATCGCTGAATTCCGTACCGCGTATCCGAAGCACCCCGGCGTAGAAGGCATCGATAGGATCGAGCTCGAGACCCACATCGATACGGGGCGAGGATACTTCCGTACGAACGCGATCGAATTCGACGACATCCTCGAGCACGTCCGAGGGTTCCAGCGGTTCCTCGCCGAACGGCAGGATCCGACGGACATCAACGCTATCGGCGAATACCTCGAAGAAGGCAACGCGTATATCGCTCGTATGAGCGCGTGCACCCGCATCGAGATCGGTGACGATGTCGTGCTCACTGCAGCGCTCGGCGATGCGTCAGGGAGACGTGGCGGTTATTTCCGTGGCGACAGTCTCGAAACGTATCCGCTCGGGACTGCGGGCAAGGTCGTCCGAACGGATCGGGACGATGATACGGTCCGTGTACGGTTCTCCGAAAGGCGAGAGAACTGGTTCCTTGAGAACGAGGTACGCACGGATGGCGACCATCAATGCGATGGCCGCGGACAGATGCTGGTCGGCGACAAGGTGAAGACCATCGCTATGCTCGGCGCCATCAACGGGGAATCCGGCTACTTCAATTCGCAGACCTCTGCCAAGGAGCACCCCATAGGGAGCGAAGGGTATATCCGCGCGAAGAGCGATAGTGGGTTGATAGGGGTCCAGTTCGCCGGCGCGAACACCACTGCATGGTTCGCTCCGAAAGAGCTCGAACGCACGCAAACGGATTTCTTACCCATCATCCAGCAGCACCTGCTGAGCATCGAACGGGAGGCGGGCCGATGACGGACATCCGCATCAGGACCCAGCAGCAGCGGTCGCGGAGTTTCAAGAAGATTCTCCGTGGCGCCACCGCCGTCGGCGCTGTTTGCGCGATGGGATTCGGCACGAACGCTCTCGTCAAGAGAATCATCGAGGACAGACGATACGACAGAGCTCAAGCGCTGATCGAGGCCGCAGATATCGAGAATGCAGGAACGATGATCGAGAGGTACGAATACGACAACGCGCTCCCGGCAGAGCGCATCGCCCAGCTGCGTCAGGAGCAAGCACGCATCACCGGAGAGATAGCGAAGCGAACGGAAGCGTTGTGCACAGCGTATAGCACGAACGACGTACCATCAATCGAGCGACTCACCAAGGATATCGTGAGCAATGACAAGATCGCGGAGCAGGCACTCAGACACCTCCGGGAGTACCGTTGCTCGCCAATGCAAGAAGAGGACCTGATCAAGAAGATCAATCTCGTCATCGGCGAAGGCCGCATCGCGCTCATCGAGGAATTCCTCACCCAGTATCCGAACAGCGCATACGTCGAGCGATTACGGGATGATGCGGCAATCACGTACCTGTCGATTGGGCGATCGTACTTCCACGAGCACGTGGCGCCTGGAGAGGTGGTCAGATACCTTGGGAAATTCCATCGGTTCATCGTCACCCAACGGCCGACGATCCCCGCCGATCGCTTGAGCGAGCTCGTGAAGGAAGGGCACGCGTACGTGCACTCCGACGTACCTGCAGAATCGCCAGGCACGGCGGCCGTACCGATTCCACTGGCGGAAGCAACCCCTAGCACGCAGGGAGGGACGATGCCGCATACGAGAGCGCCCGATATGGATCCTAGGGTGTACGCGCGTTGGCAGCAAGCGAGAGCGCAACGGAATGCAGCCCCTGACAACCTACCGCGTGCAGTGCCGTCGCCATCGCTGCGTGCACAGATCGTGCAACACCTCGACGCCATCGAGTACGCGGCGTCCAGGGATTGATGACCCGCCAGGATTATATACCGCGCTGCGGAGCATTGGCACGATGAAGCTCAGCATCATCATCCCCGTCTACAACGAGGCGCCAACGATCGAGCGCGTGCTGCGCGCGGTGCAGCGCGCGAAACTCCCCGCGCGGATGACGCGCGAGATCATCGTGGTCGACAACGGCTCGACGGATGGCACACAGGAGATTCTGCAACGACACACGCGCGACAAGGACACGAACGTCTGTTTCCCGCACGGTCCCAAGGGCAAGGGGTTCAAGGTGCGCTACGGCCTCGCGCGCGCGACAGGCGACATCATCCTGATTCAGGACGCGGACCTCGAGTACGACGTCAAGGACTATCCTGAACTGCTCGCGCCCATCATTGCGGGAAAGACGGACTTCGTGCTCGGCTCTCGCCATATGACTGCGAAGTCGTGGAAGGTGCGCAAGCTCGCCGATGCGAAGCATATGCACCTCCTGAACTTCGGTGACGCGCTTCTCAAGCGGTACTTCTGGCTCATCACCGGGACGTACCTCACCGACCCGAACACGATGTTCAAGGTGTTCAAACGGACCTGCATCAAGGATGTGCGCCTGCGCTCGAACGATTTCGACCTCGATATGGAACTGCTCGTGAAGCTCTTGCGACGCGGGCACCGGCCCATCGAGGTGCCGGTGTCGTACCGGGGGCGCGGGTATGACGAGGGGAAGAAGATCCATCCGCTCAAAGACGGTATCAGGGCGGGATGGGCTATCCTGAAGTACCGATTCACAACTTGACGTGCGGACACTCTTAACCATTGGACAACAAGCGCACTGGACACGCTGGCGCAGATGATAAAAGGCAGAACCATCTCCTCATCGTATGCGATGGAAACACTTAAATAGTATAAAAGACTACATTTCTGTAGTACTTGCTCTGACGGTGTACTTCACCAGCATCAGGGCAACAAGGCATTACGAAGAGGAGCACGCGAAAGATGTCCCTTGGCACACCGTCATCCAGATCATCCTCACGACCAAGAATCCGAGAAAGAAAGGCGATGTGTACGAGATCGAGACGGCGACGCACTACGTGCTCTTCACCATCGAGAAAGGAACGCTCAGCGTCATCAACGCGAAGGTAAAACGATGAACTGCACCAACTGCAACGGCAAACTGCGCACGGTGCTCGTGAGCGTGCATGGCGCACGGTCAAAGGCAAAGAGCTATCAGTGCACCAAGTGCGACTATTTCACGTTCGACACGAACTCCTCGGCGAAAGTGCTCTCCGAACTCTCTCCTCTGAAGATAAAACAGCAGATCGTGAAGCTCTCCGCTGATCGCCTCGGCATCTACCTCAACAGCCACATCGTGCGCAGTCTCGGATTGAAGAAGGGCGGGGCGGTCTATGTCTCCGTGCCCGACAAGAACCACATACTCCTCGAGATTGAGTGAGTACGTTCACGGATACGACGGCACTGGCCCGAGCGCACGCGCCAATGCGCGTAGGTCGTTCGTCTCCAAGAACTTCTCGAAACGCGCGATCTTGTCGGGGTTCCCGATACCGACGCTCTTGACCGGGCTGACTTCCGTCAGGGTCTTGCCCGCGATGGCGAGCATTGGGAAGAGCGTATCGCTGAGCTTGAACGTGCCTGATGGGCACAAGGACAGGACACGGCGGGAGTACAGGTTCACGCCCGTGTCGAGCAACGTCGCCTTGCCCAGCGCGTCCTTCTTGTCGTACCCGATCATATTCCCGTCATCATCGACGATGATGTTGTTCTTGCTCTCGAACTCCTTCAAGGGGAGTGGTCGCTTTGAGCAGATGATCGACGCGTCAGCATCCTGTTCGCGCAAGCGATCCCAGTACGGGATGAGATCGACGGGGAGGAAGCTATCACCATACTGCATCAGGCAATCAGTGCCGCGCAGGTGGCGCAGCGCGCGCTTGAACGAGCCGCCGCTCTCCACCTCGACCGACGAGTGCACGTACTCGATCTCGACGCCGAAGCGCGACCCGTCACCGAAGTACCCCTTGATCACGTGACCGAGGTACCCGACGGGGATGATGAACCGCGTGACGCCTTGGTCTTTCAGGAACGCGATGATGTAGCGCAAGAAGGGCATCCCGTCGAACGGGAGCATCGGCTTTGGGATCTCCTGCACGAGGTCTCCCATACTCGTGCCGCGCCCAGCGCACGGGATGATCGCCTCGCGCAAGTTGCTCGGGTCGTGGCGCTCGCCGGTCTCTTGGATGATGAGGCGTGCGGCCTCGGCGAGGTCCTTGACGATCGTGACTTTCGTGCGGATCTCCTCGGGCAGTTTCGCGACTTCCGCCGCCGGGTCCTCCCCGTCGCGGCTCGCGACGTAGAAGCACCGCTTGCACGCGGCGCCTGTTTGCATATCGATGCGGCGGTCGCCGACCATGTAGGATCGCGCGATGTCGTACCCGTGTTCTCGCGCGGCTTGACGGAGCATGCCGTCTTTCGGTTTCTTGCACTCGCACGGTCCTGTGTAGTCCTCGTGGTGCGTGCAGTAGTACACCGCGTTGGGGGCGCACAAGTCCGTGAGCCGGTCCGTGATCGCGCTGAGCGCATCTTTCGTCAAGTGCCCTTTCGCGACGTTCACTTGGTTCGAGATGATGACCGTTTGGAGACCGGCCGCGTGGAGCGTGTCGAACGCCTCCACGACATCTGGGAATAGATTGAACTCGTCGGGCACGAGCGGCCCGGTGATCTCGCGCCCCTGCGCGTCTTTCAGGTCGGGGTGGCGCACCTCGGTGTTGATCACGCCTTCGCGGTCGATGAACACCGCGACGCCTCTCGTGCGGTCCATTCATTTCCTCCGGAAGTACTGCTCGCCAAGCGCCCATTGGTTCTGCTCGAGCCAATCGACGGTGCGTAGGATGGCCTCTTTGATCGTGAGCTGCGGTTTCCACCCCAGCGCCATCATCTTTCGGACGTCCAGGAGGATGTGCGGGCTGTCACCGATCCAGCCCCGCGGTTGCGATCCCTTGATGATGCGCGTGCCGGGCTTGCCCAGGCGCTCGAGGACGATCTCCGCTATCTTGTTGACGGTGATCTCCTCTGGCGTGCCGAGGTTCAGGCGGTTGACCTTCTCCTTCGCGTGCTCTATTGCGTGGAGCATCGCGCGCACGCAATCACCGACGTACAGGTAGGATTTCTGCGGCGTGCCGTCGCTCAAGAACGTGATCTCCCCTTTCTGGAGCAGCTGCTGGTAGAAGCTGAACACGACGCCGTGCGTGTAGCGCTCCCCCATGATCGAGACGAACCGGAAGATCCAGCACTGGAAACCGTACCCTTCGCAGTACGACTGGATGAGCCCCTCCCCGTACAGTTTGCTCGCCGCGTACATACTCGTCTGGATGGGGAACGGCGCGTCTTCTGGTGTGGGGAAGATCTCCGGTTCCCCATAGACACTCCCGGTGCTGGAGTACGCGATCTTCTTGATGCCGTTCGCGCGCATCGCTTCGAGCACGTTACTCGTGACCATACACCCTTCTCGCAGGTCCACGGTCGGGTTCGCCGTGCCGCCCTTCACGTCAGCGTTCGCGGCGAAATGGAAGACGATGTCCGCGTGACAAGCGAACGCTTGCCTTGTCGCGTCCGCGTCCTTGAGGTCCAGCTGGACGAAATGGTACTTGGGATTGTTGAGGTGGTGCGCGAAGAACTCACGGTGGCCTGCGCTCAAGTTATCGATCGCGACGACCTCGTGGCCTTGCGCGAGGAGCGCGTCAGCGAGGTTGCTCCCGATGAACCCCGCCCCGCCCGTGATGATCGCCTTCATACCGCCACCTGACGCACGACGGAAGCTGCTGGAGGTTTATAAGATTGTGGGGCTGGAAGGGCACTATCCGCTCCTGCCTTGGGACCGTTCCGAGGCCGACCGTGTCGGGACAGTGGGCTCCCGACCCGTGCGGCGGCCGAGACGATAGCGCAAACACACGCCCCGCAGGAGCGGTCAGTCGTCGTCCTCGCAATCGGGCATCGGGCTTGCATAGACGAAGCGCTCGATCGGTTTCACCACCTGCACGCCGTCGACTGAATAGGTCAGCGTGCCGCTGTTGCCGTTGGTGAACGCCAGCGTCATCGTGCCGACCTTGGTCGCCACGATGCCTGCAGGCCATGGCGAGGAGTCGAAGCGCGGACCGCGCACCCGAAACAGATCGCCCGTGAACGTCCTCACGCC
>CAYNGK010000066.1:0-8415 GCA_964396935.1 uncultured Methanosarcinales archaeon
AAGACATGCCGTTGCCCCTCGGCCTCATAGCGTAGCCCATCCGGGAAGTCCTCTGGGTGGACGTGGGCGAACGTCCTGAGATCCTCGCTCGCCAACAAGACGTGCAGGACGCGCTCGTGCGTGACGTCAAGCTGCGTAATGGGTTGTTCGGTCTCGGAGTCCGTGAAGAGGAACGCGACGGGGACGGATTCCCCAGCGATCGTCCCGACGGGAAGGAGCATACGCGCCTCGTCCGATGCGGCAAGATCGCTATGCGCAGACGCGAGCGGGATGAGCAGCAAGAGGATGAGGAACGGTGTGGCGGATCGCATGACACGCAGGCCGTATGAAGGGGGGAGTTAAAGATTGCGGAGGTGAAAAAGAAAGGAAGAGCGGGCCCGGCGAGATTCCGTGAGACCGGAACGGCCGAGCGGCGTGGGAATGCAGTGACCACGTGTGCAAATCTCAGAAAAGAAAGAGAGGAACAGTGGGCCCGGCGAGATTTGAACCCGCGACCTTCGGCTGTCTTCGAGCGACGGCTCGCGAACGAACCGTTGTCATATAAGACCGACGCTCTGGACCGAGCTGAGCTACGGGCCCGTTGTGTTGTCTGGGAATCGAGAATTGGTCTTGGGAGAGAAGAGGGTGGTCACCCACCTATACCGAACGCCAGACCATACAAGACCATTCGCATAGGGTGTTGGTTGGCGCGCCCCTATAAATGCGTGTCGAAAGCTACGCGCACGCGCCGGCGCACACGTCGCACGTCTGGCCTGATGCCGCGACGCAGCGGCGTTCCTGTGCGCCATCGCGCCAGGTGCAACACACAAGACCATCGCTCGTGGGGTCGTACGTCCGTTCAAGGACTGCTCCCTGTGGCGCCGCCGCATCGCCACTCTCCCCGGCCTGCGGGGTGAGGAGCACGACTACAATCAAGAGGAGCGTGACTGCGACGAACGCGAGGTGAAGGTGTCGCATACGGGAACCAACGGGAGGGAACCTATTTATGCCTGTCGCAACGGGAGGGTCGGGTAAGGAACCCCGTATGCACCGCATGGACCGCCATCATCCGCTGATCATCCTGCTCCTGCTCTTGCTGGTCATGACGCTGTTTTGGATGTCCAACAACACCGGACGGCTGGAACGGCTCGAGCGGCAGCTCTCGGACGGCCAACGCAGCGAACAGGAGCTGTTCAACCAGAACCAGGAGCTCATCCAATCGAACCTGGCGTTACGCGAGCGGGTCATTGAGCTGTCCGAGAACCTCACGAGCGCGCACGCGAGCCTCCAGGCGTGCACAGCGTTCGCTCCGCGACCTGCCGGGACGACACCGCCGCACGACCGGATCGCGCTTGCGGACGTGCTGTTCGACGCTGGTAGCGTCATCATCGACGCCCAAGACGTGACGCCAGGCCTGGTCGGTCCGACCGGATCCATGCGCCCGCTCCTGGACGACGGGGCGATCGTGCTGGAATTGCCGGTCGCGCACGCAAGCGACCTATACCCTGGCGACATCATCATCTATGACCTCGACGGGACGCGCATCATCCACCGGATCGTGGGCTTGGGCTATGATACCGACGGGTGGTACGCGATCGCGCGCGGCGACAACAACCCCGCGCCCGACCCGGAGAAGATCCGCTTCGCGCAGATCAAAGGCGTGGTGGGTGGGATCATCTACTGAGGTGGTCGGAACCTCTGTACAGGCGTCCACCGCGCGCATTGGTCCAGGTAGACACCGGTGGCGCCGATGGTGCGGCGCTTGCGTGACCGCTCCTCGCCCTCCAACCCCGCCATCAGGTCTTTTGAGCACGTGAGCGCCTCATCGAGCGTCAAGCAACGCCAACCATCGACAGTCGGGACGTTGAGGTGCGTGACCCCATATGGCGCGAGCACGCCAGGGCACAGGTCGCACGTGAAGAACGCGCCGGTGCGGATATTGAGCATCTTGTCGGAGAGGAAATACCCCGCGACGAAAATCTCCCCGCCGCTAGGATCGAACCCCTGGCGTACGGCGTCGCTCAACGATGCTCCTTCCGCGTGCAGGATGGGTCCCATCTTGACCTGATCTTCCGGCAAGGTATCGCGATTCCACCCCTCGCCGCAGATATGGCCTTTCTTCACGAACAGCGCGCCGTAGTGCTCCCGTTCCTTATCCGATCGTTGCGCGAGATCGATGCATCGCCGATAGAACGGATCCTGGAGCATATGGATCGCTGCCATCATCGGGAGAAGCCAGGACGATGATTTAAAGGCACCGCAGGGTTTTTGAAGCGTTTGCGATGCCGAACAAAGAATGGTGTGTCAGTTGGGGGATCTGGAACACGCGCTACGCACCGCTTGGGGCGCGGATACGAGCCACGATCCGCGACGTTGGACTCCTGAGAGCCCTGCAATCGGCCAATGCGCACCGACCGCACTCGTCGTCCAAGACTATCTGGGCGGGGATATCGTGTTCGCGAACGTGTGGGTCCCTGCAGGTCACTTACGCAGGCGCGCGTCGCATATTGCGCACTATTTCAACCACGCCAATGGGCAGTATATCGACTTCACAGCAAGCCAATTCCCTCCTGATGCGGTGATTCCGGAAGGGATTGGGCGCCCAAAGAACGGGAAAGACACGCGGCATCGGCTCTACACCGTCGCATCTGTGCGAACAAGGTATGAGCTGTTGCGAGAGCGCGTCAGCGCGATCATCGGGGCTCCGTAGCTAGCTTCCGCTCGCATCCCGCCAGCACCACCCGGTACTCCGCGAGCGCCACATCGAGGTCAGCGAACGTCTTGCATCCTGTCAGCCGCTCCCGGAAGCGGTTCCCGCCGGTCTGGCCTTTCGTGAACGCTTGCGCGTGCGTCTTCATCTGCGCGAACGGAATCTCGTACTGGCGCGCCAGTTCCAGGTACTCGCGCAACGTATCGAGCTGCTCCACGTTCGAGAGGACGCGATACGTCCCAGTCGCGAGGTAGTCGGCGATCTGCCGGAACAGCCACGGCCGGCCGATCGCGCCGCGCGCGACCATGATCGCGTCCACGCCGCTCTCGGACAACCGCCGCTGGAAGTCCTCGGGCGTGAACACGTCCCCGTTGCCGATGACGGGGATGGACACGGCCTGTTTCACCTGGCGGATCACGTCCCAGTCGGCCGTGCCGCTGTACCCCTGGGCTTGCGTGCGCCCGTGCACCGCGATCGCGGACGCGCCAGCCGCCTCCACGAGTTTCGCCACCTCGACCGCGTTGATGCGCGTCGCGTCAATGCCGATGCGGATCTTGACCGTGATCGGCCGATCCACGCTCTCGACGAGGCGACGCACGAACGCGGCGATCCTTGGGGGTTCCTCAAGCATCGCCGACCCAGCACCGGAGCGCACGACCTTCCAGGCAGGACAGCCGCAGTTGATGTCGATGATATCGAACCGGTCCTGGATGGAGCGCGCGGCTGCGACGACCTCCGCCTCATCGTGCCCGAAGAGCTGGACCGCGACCGGGTGCTCTTCGGGTGCGGTCGCGACCATACGGTCGGCCTTGTGCGAGGCGCGC
This sequence comes from uncultured Methanosarcinales archaeon, assembly GCA_964396935.1. Classification (GTDB taxonomy): domain Archaea; phylum Nanobdellota; class Nanobdellia; order Woesearchaeales; family UBA525; genus UBA525. The sequence goes on from CAYNGK010000066.1 coordinate 3,514, forward strand.
ACCAGCGCACTCGCGCTCGTGAATTCCGTGACGGTCAGGCCAGCGCCGTAGCGCTTGCACAGCGCGCGAAACGCGACATCCGTCACGCCAGCCATCGGACTGAGCACAGCGGGACCGGGCAAGGCAGGGAGGGGGTAGCGATAGGCGGGCATCAGCAGGTGGGTTGCCGCGAGCCGCTTTTAACCGTTTGCTGCCGCAGGCAGTCCGGGGAACACTGCGCGAGCGAACTGCTCATCGATCCTGATGCGCTTGTTCGCGTCGGCGTACTGCTCCGGGTCGTAGAGGATCGGGTCGAAAACACTTGCGCATGCCGCACGCAAGCCACGCGCGTTGATCTCCGGTGGCGCCGCCTGCGCGATCGTGCGCAACGCGTCCTGGGTGGTCTCTAAGGCATAGCCGCGGTTCTGGAACACCGTGCGGTACTTCTCGAGGACGCTCCGCTTCGCATCGTTCAGGATGCTGATCTTGTGATCGATCGTGAGCGGATGCGCGATCGTGCGGACCGCCAAGCGGCCGACAAGCTCCATCTTGATCCCGTACGTCACGAGGTCGGATTCCTGCAGGAGCGCGAGCGCGTCCTCATCGCTCAATGCGCCAGCACCGGCATCTTGGCCGAACCCGATCGGTTTTCTCGGGGAGAGCCGTTCCCGCACGATGTCCGCAAGAGAGCGGTCCCCTTTGCCGCCTTGGAACGCCCCGGCGGCGATGAAGAGGATATTCTTCGTGTTGATGCCCTTGACGGTGCCGCCGTCGTACAGGCCGATGAGCTCATCTTGGATGCCGGGCTTGAAGGAGCTGTTGAGGCCGCTCGCGCCGAGCTTGTCGAACTCGTCGAAGACGACGATGCCTTTGGGCTCCTTGCTGTCCGCCAGCTTCGCGAGCGTGACGATCGCATCGGAGATGCTGTCGCCGACATACCCCACCTCGCTCTTGCCGGACGCTTGCGTGATCACGACCGGCAGGTTCGCGGCCTCCGCGAGCACCTCGGCGCCGTAGGTCTTCCCGACCCCCGAAGGGCCGATGATCAGGCAAGGTTGCGTGAACCCGTGGAGGTAGTTCGAGAACGCGACGGCGATCGACCGTTTCATCCGATCCTGGGCGATCACGTACTTGTCGAGATGCGCGACGATGCTGCGCGGATCCTTCCAATCTATCTCCTCCTTGACAGGTTGTTTCTTCTGCTCCGTGGCGCTCGGGCGCGATTCGAACCGCTGGAGATCCACCGCGTACCGCTGCCTGCGGAACGTCCCGTTCGCGAGCTGATGCATGAATCCTTTGACCGGTTCCGGTGCGACGGTCATGTTGGGGATGAGCACGAGCGGTGTGCGGGCGACCGCATCCTTGCAAAGGACGCGCAGCTCATGACCCCCGTCCTTCTTCGGGAAGATGAACAGGAGCGGCAGTTCCTGGTATGGTCCGCGGATGCCGTACAGCGGCGCGGACCGCGAGACCTCAGACGCGGTGTACGAGATCCCTACCGGCGTCATCGCAAGCGGCAGGTAGCTCACACCATCCTTCGGGGTCTTGGAAGAGATGAGCTCCAGGCGGTCGTCGAACGCATAGAACCTGTCCGATGGCCCATCAGTGCCTTGACGGAAACCCACCTGGGCGACGTATCTGGTCCCGCGGGAATCCAGAAACGAGCCGACAAGCGTCCCCGAATCGTCGAACAGGAAAGGGATGATCGACAACGGCGTCGTGGTGTGCAGGCCACTGCCGTCGTGGAAATTCCCTTTGACGCTCGCGCTCCACAGGAGGTCCTCAAGCGGGATGCGGCGGTACGGCTCCCGTTGCCGAGATTTCCGCCGGTCTCCTGATCGGGTCATGAGGGAGCCGAACCAGACAGGCCCTTCTTGAATCTTGCTCATAGAACCGGGAATGTTGGGCGCCACGCGACCGAAACGCGCCACCAGCGCAAGGATTCTTAAGCCGGTGCCGCCCTACGCCGGGTGATGACCCGCATCGATGTGCGCTCGGCAGCACGCCGACTCCGCGACGGCCGCGTCGTCGCGTTCCCGACCGAGACTGTGTATGGCCTGGGCGCGAACGCCCTTGATGAGCGGGCAGTCGGGCGTATCTTCGTCGCGAAGGGCCGCCCCAGCGACAATCCGCTGATCGTGCACATCTCCGACGAACGCATGCTCGCGATGGTCGCGGCACGGGTGCCGGCGGTGGCACGCCGCCTCATGCGGCGGTTCTGGCCGGGACCGCTCTCGCTGGTCTTGACGAAGCACCCGGCAGTGCCACGCGCGGTCACCGCCGGTCTCGAAACGGTCGCGGTGCGCATGCCCGATCACCCGGTCGCGCTCGCGCTGATCCGCGCCGCGGGCCTGCCCATCGCCGCACCCAGCGCGAACCGTTCGGGCCGCCCGAGCCCGACGACCGCTGCGCATGTGCGCGCGGACCTCCCGCGCGTGATGGTCCTTGACGGCGGTCCGTGCCAGCACGGCCTCGAGAGCACGGTGGTCGATCTCACAGGCGAACGGCCGCGCGTGCTGCGCCAAGGGGCGATCACCCTTGAGCAGTTGCGCGCAATCATCCCTGGCATCCGCGTCGCACGCGCCACAGGCCAACGGCCCGCGAGCCCGGGGATGAAGCACCGGCATTACGCGCCCGACGTGCCGCTGCGGGTCTTCGCGACCCGCGCGAGCATGAGCAGGTACCTGCGCGCGCATAAGGGCGTGCGTGAGCTCATGCTCCCAAGCGATGCCGCATCGGCCGCCCGCGCGCTCTACCACGCGTTGCGTAACCCACCCGCCGGTGCACGAGAGATCGTGGTGACGCTCTATCCGGAATCCGGCGCCGGCAGGGCCGTCAACGACCGTTTGCGCAGGGCATCGCAAGGTTGAGCGCAATCACCGGCTACCAGCTTGGCGCTCGGCGATCGCGTTCGCGAGCAGGCGCGCGTTCTCATCCGCATCGCGCGTGCCGTCGAGCGTGAGCTGCGCGTGCGTGCGCATCGGGAGGCCGTGCAGCCGATACTCCCCTATGGTGAGCAAGCGCACGTAGTTCTCGTCGCGCGCGAGCGCGCTTCGGGCGCGTGCGATCTTGCGGCGGATCGCTTCTTCTTCAGGGATGTCGACGAACACGCGCAGGTCCAGGAGATCCCTGATCGCCGGATCGCAAAACAGCAAGAACCCCTCGACCGCGATCAGCGGCGCGGGGAGGATGCGCACGTGCTCTTTCTTGCGCACGGTTGTGAACGTCACTTCTTCGCCCGCGTGCAGCAAGCGCAGGTGCGCTGCGAGCAGGCCGAAATCGATGCACGAAGGTTCTTCGCCGTTCGGATATCCGTGTTTCGTGCGGAACGTCGACGGATCGCGGTAGTACCAGTCCATCTGGACGACCGTCACGGGCAGGAGCTTCTCAAGCCGCTCGCAGATGGTCGTCTTTCCTGAGCAGCTCGCACCCATGATCCCGACGATGAACGGTCCGCTCGCCAGTCGCATATCGCTCACTCGTAGCGCAGGCTCTCCACCGCTTGCTGCTTGCTCGCCTGGCGCGCGGGGAGCACGCCGGAGCCGACGCCGAGGATGAACGCGAACAGCAAGGCTCCGAGGATGAGCCACCAGGGGAAGATCGCCTTGAGGAGGTTCGTGCCGAGCACCGCGGTGCCGACGAACTCGACCGTTTTCGCGAGCGCCATCCCAGTGAGGAGGCCGATGATGCCCCCAAGCAGGCCCAGCAATCCGCTCTCGACGATGAAGATGGTGAGGATGGCGGTGTTCGTCGCGCCGATCGCTTTCATGATCCCGATCTCCTGCGTGCGCTCGAGCACCGCCGTGTACATCGTGTTCATGATCCCGACACCGCCCACAACCAGGCTGATGAGCGCGATGCCGACGATCACGACCGTGATGATATTGAACACTTGCCGGAAACTGTCCACGAGGTCCTTGGGGGTCTGGATGCTGAAGTCCTCCTCCCCGTCCTCGAGCCCCCGCTCGACCAGGAGCGTGTGGCGCAGGTCCTCGGCAATCACCTCGGGGTCGACGCCTTGGTCGATCTGGATCACGATCGCGTCGTGCGTGTCGCCGACGTCGAAGATATCATCGAACGCGTGGTCGCTGATGTACACCGCCTGGTCCGCGAGCGGGTCCCCCATCTTCCCGTAGATGCCGATCACCTCGAATCGGGTGCCGTTGACGAGGATCTTCTGCCCGACGCGGATGGGCTCGTCCACCTTGTCGGGATTCGTGAGCTCGTATCCGACGATCGCTTTCCCGTCGTCACCGTTCTCGAACCCGCGGCCCTCTTCGACGCTGAGCGTCCAGAAGTCCTCGATGACCTTGCGGTCCACCGGGTCGGTCGCGGCGCCGATGATGGGATAGTACCCGACGCTGTCGGCGACATCGACGCGCGTGCTGCGCAACCAGTAGCTCGTGATGCGCGCGACGCCAGGGACGCTCTCGAGCGCATCCATATCGCTGTCGCGCAATTGGTTGCTCGTGTCCTGTCCGGCGCTGTTACCGAAGGGGCTGTCGGCGGTGATCATGATCTTGTCCGCGCCCAGCTCGAGGAATTTCGCGGTGACCGCGTAATCCAGCCCTTGTCCGAGCGCGACGAGTCCCACCACCGCCATGATGCCGATGAAGATGCCCACAAGCGTGAGCATCGAGCGCAAGCGCCGGTGCAGGAGGTTCGACAAGGCCATCTTGAGGTAGTCGCGGATCACGTGTTGAGCGCCTCCACCGGTTCCATGCGGCTCGCCTGCACCGCTGGCGCGAGGCCGCTGATGATGCCGACGCCGATCGAGAAGACGAGCGCGCCGATGACGACCGCGAGCTGGATGTCAGCCTGCAGGAGTCCGGGGCCCAGCGCCAGGGTCGCGCCCACCTCGACCGCTTTCGCCAACCCGATCCCGAGTACAGTGCCGATCGCGCCGCCGATCACGCCCAGGAT
>CAYNGK010000067.1:0-864 GCA_964396935.1 uncultured Methanosarcinales archaeon
CCGCCAATCACTGATGTGCCGCCGGCGATGAGGAGGTCAGGATGCGCGGCGATGCCGGTGTCGATGATCGCGACTGCCACGCCATTGCCGGTGGTCTGGTTCCAGACTGTTGGTGCGAGGGTCGCGTTCACGCCGTACGGAACCACATCGCCCAACGGTACCAAATCCTGGTCGAGCTCCACGAGCTCGATGTCCTCGTCAGCCAAGACCGCCGCGAGCTCGGATGCGGATGCCCGAACGGTGTCGATGCCGAGGTCGCCGACCTGGCGCTCGTCAATGAAGCGGGTTGACGCGCCAGGATCGACTCCGTCGCGGTACTTGATCAGGAGTCGACGCTCGCGGCCAGGCGGGTCCTCCTTGAGCGTGTCAAGCGTTGCCCCAACGAGCTTTTCCTCGTGCTCGTCGAGCGTCGCCCGGACGTCAACCGGTGGGTCCACAGGGGGACTGTTGCTCGTTTCCGGAACAAGAGGTTCCGCGACGAGCGAATCGTTCTGGACCTCGACAGGAAGCGGTTCCTCCGCCAGTACTGTCGTGTTATCCGAAACATTCTCTTCCAACAGCATCGACTCGTTCACGACATCGTCAAGAGCGAGGACGAAAACCGTGCACAGCACGACCAGCAGAATCAGGAGGCCGGTCCCGTGCTTGCCGTGCTGGTCCATACGGAAGTCTCTCATATCGTCGTGTTGATGAACGCGCTCACATCGTTCGTGATATTGCCGCTGGTGAGGTTCGCCCGTTGCCATACGTACAGGGAGGGCGTGATGTTGCGGAATGTCGGGAACCCGCTCATGCTTGTCGGGTCGTAGTTGAACACCCACCGCACGTTGCCGGACGAGATGTACAGGTCGAAGCGTCCCTCGT
>CAYNGK010000067.1:874-2926 GCA_964396935.1 uncultured Methanosarcinales archaeon
GGGTGCCGTTCGCGAGCCGTTCGCGCACGAGACGGTCGGTGGAGACGTTGTACGCACCCGCGATCTCCGACGCGTTGAGCCCTAGGAGGATGGCTGACCTGCCAAGAGTCTCGTCGGCCACTGACGATTGGTTCATCTCGGCGCTCACCGCGTACGTCTGGCCAAATTCCGCCCGTAACCAATCGTCAGACCGCCAGGTCGTGGAGTACCGGAACTCGTCCAGGAGACCAGACGTCTTGTCGCTGTAGACGTTCCTGCCGAGGTACAGGTTCGTGAACACCCCGTTGAAACCGTCCGTCCGGTTCACGATCCCGAGGGAGTCGTTCAGGTTCATATTCGAGGTGCCGCCGGCAGTGATGTTGACGCGCTGGCTCAACCAGTTCCAGGCGTTCGACGCCACCGGTTTCGTGCCGAGGTAATGCCGGTCAACGCCGAGGTCGAGGACGGTGTGATTGCCCGAAACGTAGTGGTAATGGTAGAAATCGCCGCTCTGGCTCGCGTACGCGACCTGGTAGGTCTGGGCTGGCGCGGTGGTGTTGTAGAGGTACCAGATGCTCATGACGTTATTCACGCTCGACGGGCTCGTGGTCGTGAAGCTCACGTAGTTCGCCGCGTTCGCGCCAGCGAAGTCCAAACATCCGCCAAAGCGGCACCCCGCGGCCCGTTTGATGCCGCTTCCCGCGTACGTGCCGTTGCTGTTGCCTACGGAATCGACAACGGCGCCGGACCAGGCGCTCTCGCCGAAGTGGTACACGTTGAGGTACCCGTTGCTCCAGACGCCGGTCCTGTTCTGGCGGTCGGACACGGTCGCGTTCCCGTAGTACACGGTAAGCGTCGTTCCCGAAGAAGGCAAGGATGGAATCTTCACCCACACCACGGTGGCGGTCGTGTTGCACGTCCCGGCCTCGATTTCGTAATCGAGCAAGCGAACGGTCGTGTCCAGGTACGTGCCGTTCGTTACGCGCAGGTCTGCGCAATCGCTGCGCAGCTTCCCGCTCGCGACGAGCGCGCTCGTGTTGATGAGGAAGTGCGCGGGGAACTCCGTGAGGTTCGTGCTCACGCCACTCGTGATGGTGACAGTCCGGTAATAGGAGAAGCTCGTGCTCGATTCGTTCACGCCACCCACACCCCAGACGGCCCATCCCTTCGCTCGGGAATCGAGGAGGATTGAGGAGCCGTCCCGGGACTGCACAGGGATGCGGAAGTTCCAGTCTACCGACGCAGACCCCGGTTTCGCATCCGACCACAGGTGCAGCACGTTCACCCCGGGAAGGATGCGTTGCCCGTGCCAGACGATTGTGCGGCGCTCTTGCGTGCGGTTCACCAGGGAGCAGACAGAGGATACGGAACCATTCCGAGAAGTGGTGGTCGTGCAACGTTCGGTTGGGACGGTTACGTTTTGGGTCTCGTAATGACCAATCTCGAACGCCATCTCGTACCCGCTCGCTCGCCCGTCTAGGTGGTCGAGATTGAGCTCCGGAGCGTCCTCGCCGGTAAGCTGCCGGTCAGCATACCCAGGGAACTCCACGTATGCCTCACAGCGTACGCCATCCCCGCAGGAGTATGTGTTCGAAAGAAGCCGTACCTGGTCGAGATACGCGGCGGAAGGAGATAGCGCTACAACCCCAGGAAGAGCGAGCATACACAAGAAGAGCAACAGTATAGCGGTATCACCTCTTCCCATGACCACTCCCGTTATGGGTCCCCCAGAACGTGCGCATATATAACCGTTTAGTCACCACGTACAAAAGTGTAACCAATCCGTTCATTCCTAGCTCCCCAGAGCAACGTTTATAACCCCTTCCCGGCGCCAAACGATCCTGTGGCAAGCAGGCGTCGCGTGAAGCTCAGCATCATCATGCCGGTCTACAATGAAGCGAAGACGTTCGACGAGTGCCTGCGCCGTCTCCAAGCGGCACCGATGCCCGGCGTAGAAAAAGAAATCATCATCGTCGAGGCGGGCAGCACGGACGGCACGCCAAAGATCATCGACAAGCACAAGAAGGAGAAGAACGTCCGGGTCTTCCATCTCAAGAACCATTGCGGGAAGGG
>CAYNGK010000067.1:2936-8209 GCA_964396935.1 uncultured Methanosarcinales archaeon
TCCAGTTCGGGTTCAAGAAAGCGACCGGTGACATCATCACCATCCAGGACGCGGACCTCGAGTACGATCCCAACGATCACTACCGGCTCATCCAGCCCATCCTCAAAGGCGAGACCTCCTTCGTCCTGGGGTCGAGGCATTTGGGCAAGCGCACGTGGCAGTTCCGGCGTTTCCACGGCCGCGACAAGCTGTACGCGTACGTCATCAACACCGGAACGATCTTCCTCGATGGGTTCTTCAATCTCATGTACGGGGTGCGCCTCACCGACCCGCAGACGATGTACAAGGTGTTCAAGCGCAGCTGCCTCAAGGGGATCGTGTTCAAGGAAGACGGCTTCCATATGGACTACGAGATGGTCATCAAGCTCATCAAGGCAGGCTACAAGCCCATCGAATTGCCCGTCAAGTTCAAGAGCCGCGGCTACAGCCAAGGCAAGAAGGTCACGATCATCAAGACCGGCACGCTCGACGTGCTCACGATCCTCAAGTACCGGTTCTTCAACTAGCGCCGCAGCGAAACGGACAAGTCACAACCCCGACTGCCGGTAGATCTCGTCGACAACGCGCAGCGCCGCGCGCGCGTCCTCAAGCGTCGCGTCCGCTTCACGCGCGCCAGCGATCGTGTCTAGGAACGCGCGCAGCTCGTCGCGCCACGTCGTGTCCGTGTCGTCGAACGTGAACTTCTCCTCGTCGAACTGGTAGACCCCGACTTCGGCGCTTTTCGCCTCGTTGCGCGTTAACAGAGTCAGCGTTGGCGCGCCGTAGTGGCTGCGGATGCCCGCGATCTCGATCAGACCGGTCGAGCCGTGCAATTCGAAACGAAACGTGTTGCGCCACAGCGAGGTGCTCACGTGCACGTCGGCGATCACGCCGGCTCCATCGCGCATCGTGAAGAACGCGTTGTCATCCGCGGGCATCTTCCAAAACAGCGTGCCCGTGATGCCGCGCACCTCAGTCGCATCGCCCATAAACAGGCGGCACAGGTCGATCACGTGCACGCCCTGGTCGAGCAGCTCCCCGCCGCCCGTTGCGCGCGGCCCCGCGCGCCATTCCTTCTCAAGCCCGATGCGGCCTTTCTGGCCGTACGTGGCCTTGATGAACAGCAGCTCGCCGATACGACCAGCACCAACAAGCTCACGCGCCTTCTGGATCGACGGCAGGAAACGATGGTTGAACCCGACGCGAACGACCGTCGAAGTGTTGAGCGCAAGCATCGTGTCGATCTGCGCGGCGTCCGTCCCTGCCGGCTTCTCGATGAGCACGTGCTTGCCAGCACGGATCGCGTCGGCAGCGATCGCCGTCAAGTGCCCGGTCGCGGTCGCGACGATCACCGCGTCGATGGACGCGTCATCCAGGATCGCGCGCGCATCCTCGGTCGCTTCGCACCCGAACTCGCTGGCGAGTTTCGTCGCGCGCGCGAGATCCGTGTCCATCACACGCACGAGTTGCGCCTCATCGGGAAACAACAGAAGCGATTGCGCGCGGCGCTTGCCCATCAGACCGGCGCCGATGATGCCGAAGCGGATCATTTCGTCCTCCGCAGGACGTACCGGTCGCTGCCCGTGATCTCGGGCGTGAACTCGCGGTACTCGTTCTCGATGTGGATGAACCGGCCCGAGATCCCGTCGGACGCTGGCGACACCAGCCAGTCGATGAGCGCGAACAGTTTCGCATCATCCGCCCACTGCGCGGGCGGCTTGTCGTGCGTCTCCGTATCCCACATCGGCGTCAGATGCGCGCCCGGCGCGATGATGTTCACGTCGAGCTGTCCCTTGTACTCGTCCGCGAGGATCTCCGCGAGACGCACCATACCGGTCTTTGCGGTCGCGTACGCGGTGTGCATGGGCCGCGAGTACGCGGCGCCGCCGCCACCAAACAGGATGAGTTTCGGCCGCTCCTGTGCGAGTAGCAATGGCAGGAACGCGTGCACAGCGGCTGCGTTCCCGATCAAGTCCACCTCGATCGCGCGGCGCCACTGGGCGAAGTCGTTCTCGCCGAACTTGCCGACCGGTCCTAGGATCGCTGCCGCGACGATGACGGTGCGCGGCACGAGCCGTTCGCGCGCGAGCTTGGCCGCGAGTTCCACGACGTCCGACGCGCGCGTCACATCGCAGCGCAGCGCGTAGAGCTTGTCCCCTTCAAGCGTGTCGCTCGCTTGGGTGAGCTTCCCTTCGCTTGATGAGCTGATGATGACCTCGTGCCCCTGCGCGAGCAGGTGCGCGGCGATCTTCTTGCCGATACCGGTGCTGCCGCCGATGATGAGCGTGCGTTCGGTCATGGTATCCCCTGGTCCGACGGTCGGGTTTTAACCCTTCCGCCGTACGACAGGCACAAGAGGCGCATAAAAGCGTTTCTGTCGTTGTTGGGAAATCCTTATATACAAAACAGCACCGGGCGGGTGCGGTGGTCAGATAATGGTGAGAACAAACAACGGTATCGTCATCGCACGCGCGCCGTTACGCATCTCGCTTGGCGGCGGCGGCACCGACCTGAAATCCTACTACGAGAAGCGCGGGGGATTCTGGATCAGCGGCGCGATCGACTACTACATCTACGTCACCGTGCACGAGACGTTCGACGACGATCTCATCATCAAGTACTCGAAGATGGAGAAGGTCCAGCGCGTGGGCGAGATCCAGAATGACATCATCCGCGAGACGCTCAGGCACCATGGCATCGTGAAGGGCATCGAGGTCACGAGCATCGCGAACATCCCCAGCGGCACCGGACTGGGGTCGTCTGGCACGTTCGGTGTCGCGCTCTCAAAGGCGCTCTACGCGCTCAAGCGCGAGCAGGCGAGCACGCTGGAGCTCGCTGAGGAAGCGACGCGCATCCAGGCAGACGTCCTCAAGCGCCCGATCGGGAAGCAGGACCAGTACATCGCCGCGTACGGCGGCATCACCGCGTTCGAGGTGGACAAGAAAGGCAACGTCAAGGTCATCCCTCTGAAGATCGATCGCGAGACGATGCACCGGCTCGAGGACAACCTCCTGATGTTTTTCACCGGCTACTCGCGCAGCGCAGACACGATCCTCAAGGAGCAGCACGACAAGAGCAAGAAGTCGGACACGGACATGATCGCGAACCTCGACTTCATGAAGCAGCTCGGGTACGAGAGCAAGGAAGCCCTCGAGAGCGGGAACCTCAAGCGGTTCGGGGAACTGATGCACGTGCATTGGGAACGCAAGAAGGAGCGCTCGGGCGGCATGACGAACCCGACGATCGACAAGTGGTACAACGCGGCGCGAACAAGCGGCGCGATCGGCGGCAAGCTCATCGGCGCCGGGGGCGGCGGCTTCCTGATGTTCTACACGGAAGCGCCCGACAAGCTGCGCAAGGTGATGGCGGCCGAGGGCCTCGAGGAGGTCCGGTTCAAGTTCGACTACGACGGCGCGAAAGTGATCGTGAACGAGTGAATATGACCCTCATCCTCCCCGAGCACGACCCCGATGTCATCGCGATCACCTGGGAGGAGTTCGACAAGGGCGCGCGCGATATCGCGCGTCAGGTCGCGCGCCACGCGCACGACCACCACGAGCGCTTCACGAACATCTACGGCCTGCCGCGTGGCGGGTTACCGCTCGCGGTGCGACTCTCCTACTTGCTTGGCCTGCCGCTCGTGACAGAGCGCGAGCACGTCAGCCCGTCCACCCTTGTGGTCGATGATTCGACCGTCACGGGCAAGACCCTCAAGGAGTTCTGCAGCGAGCATCGCAACCGCAGCGCGGTGTTCGTGCACAAGCCCGACACGAGCGCGTTCGTCCCGGACTTCATCAGCAAGACCACCACGAAGCAGGTGAACTACCCGTGGGAAGCGCACGACGATAGGAATTAGGCACAACAACCCATCAAGAAGACATCTGCGCATCACGCACGGATGCGCTCAACGATCTCTGCTGCCTGCTTGGCGAGAGCCGAGGATGCTGCCCGCTCATCAAGGACGCGTCGGTACATCGCGGGGTTGAGTACGCGCGTCGCGAGTTCACCAAGCGCGGCGGCATCGCCGGACATCGGATCGCAAGAGACCCAAGGGTCCTTACCGCGGAACACCCTCCACGGGTTCGCGATGGTCTGATAGAACAAAGGCACGCCTGCGGATTCGACGAATAGGCCGGCAAAGCTCTCGTAGGAACCCTCATACGGTCCTTCGATACCGTCGGCGAGGCCACAACGGAAAGAGGTATCCTGATAGCTGCCCGTTCCTGTGGACTTGGTGAACACGCCGTGGGCAGTGATGAGATATCCTGCCTTGTTGTTCACGACTCGCAACGTACGGGTGTTCTGCGGCTCGTTCCAGGTCATCTGGTTGGCCACCGTGATCGCCTCATCCAATGACAACGCATTGTCGAACGTCAAGCGATCCTGTCCTCGCCAGCACCAGATAGCAGATTCGCTATCTTGAGGACCGGAAACCTGCGGATTCGCCCACGCACGCAAACGGTGCATAAGATGTCGTACAACCACGAACCCAGTGATGCCGTTCATTATTTAAAGTTAATCCGCCGGCCACAGAAACATATAAATATACGACTTGGAAAAATCGAGTTGGTGGTGCATCGTGAGTCAAGTCATTGATATCTCTGAGCGCGCGCTCAAAGGCAAGGAACAACTCTCTGGCGTCCAGTTCAAGGGCAGCCACTGGTTCAGCACCGAATGGCTGCCAGTCACCGAGACAACTGAGGATTTCCTCGCCGCGTACTGGGAAGGGTTCCGCATCATCGCAGACAAGATCGACAACCGCACGATCGAGGCGGCGGTCGACGCGATCTACCATGCGTGGAAGCGCGGCAACCACGTGTTCGTGTTCGGCAATGGCGGCTCGGCCGGTAACGCATCGCACTTCGCCGCCGACCTCGCGAAGACCACGATGGTCCCGGGCAAACCGCGCATCAAGGCGATGTGCTTGCACGACAACGTCTCGCTCCTCTCCGCGTGGACGAACGACGAGGGCTGGGGCAGCGTCTACGAAGGGCAACTCATGAACTTCTTCCAGCCCGGCGACGTGTGCATCGCGCTCTCCGTGCACGGCGGGTCCATGAGCGGCAACGCCGGCGCGTGGAGCCAGAACCTCATGCGCGGATTGCAATACAGCAAGAACAACGGCGGCATCAACATCGGCATCGCGGGTTTCAACGGCGGCGCGTTCCCCGAGGTGTGCCAGCACAGCATCATCATCCCGCTCGAGAGCACTATGCACATCGAGGCAGCGCAGATGATGGTGCATCACGCGATCGTCGGACGGCTCGTGCAGCTTATGAAGCGCGAGGACCGCC
>CAYNGK010000068.1:0-8031 GCA_964396935.1 uncultured Methanosarcinales archaeon
GAACTGCGCAGGGGTGTTCAGGACGTGCTCGATGAGCGGGATCTTGATGTCATACGGCTTCTTGTACGCCAGGGCGAGCTCGTACATCTCGAGCGGATAGCGCCACGCGCGATCCACATGGAACGCCATGTCATCCACTTCCGCAGGGTTGAGGATGTAGGTGATGACGAGCGGCGCATCCATCGTGCTCCCGCGCGATTCCGGGAGGAATTTCGCGCTGAAGTTGAGCAGCGCATCCATGAGGAGCACGAAGCAGGACTCGTCGCCGTCGCAATCACGGCGCATCGCCGCGTGGTACAGCGGGTGCGCCAGGAACCCTTGGGTCTTGGAGAACCCGATGATGCGCCCGACCATGCCCGCCGACGTGTGCGGTGCGAGCCCTACCACGTAGTGGCCGACGAGATCAAGCGGCGCATTCACGCGATAGAATGGTTCCATCCCATACAGGAGCGTGAGCTCCTCATCGATGAATTTTGTGATCCGCATGAGGACCTTGTCGGCTGGCTCGTCGAGCGCGTTGGGGCAGCACGGGATGACGATGTCCTGCGGCCGCAGCTCGAGCACCTGGTCATCACGCTCGAGCGGCGCACCACGGCAATCCGTGAGGTACCCAAGCTCCCGCAACCGCGTGTAGGGGACGCCGATCTCGTCAGGACGGAAGTGCGTGAGGGTGGTCTCGCTGCAATCGTAGCGGGTCGTCCCGTCCTTGTTGACCGCGATGTCGTGCTTCGCGCGCAGGATGCCTTTGATGAGGTGCTCTGGGATGTGCGACTTGTTGCTCGTGCCGCGTACACCCTTGATCATGTCGGGCCAGATGCGGAATCCCAGCTTCTTGAGCGAGCCGTTGAAGATGCGGCGCACATCGATCTGCCGCCGGGATGAGGAGACGGTCTCCGTCTCGCCATTCCATCGTTTCACGTCGGCCGTCCGGGATTCGGTCACCCCATCGCACACCTCGCAGCGTGCGAGCGGGGTGTCGTGCGAGCAGGTCGGGCACCAGCGGATCGGGAACTCGGCGGTGACCTTCCCCTTCATGATTGCTTCTTGCACGCTGCGCAACCTGCCGCCCTCCGCACCGATGGGGAAGAGGCAGTGCGGCGAGCCGGTGAGCTTGCGCATCTTTGCCTTCTCGGGGCGGCCCATACGGGCGCCGATGAACGTACCGGCCCGATCGCGGAACTGCAGGGTCCCGAGGGTGTTGATGAACGCCAACGTGTCCATCTCGCCGCGTTCGATGGCCAGGTCCGTTTTCGTACGCACATCCTCGAGGGATCCCTCGATGTCGAGCGCGAACGCCTCGATGATGATGTGCTGGAACCCCTCATCAACCAGCAGATGGCGTGTCGCCAGGGATTCGGAGAGCTTGATCGTGTGCGGTATGCCGAGCACCTCGATCGCGCCTTTTGTCTCGTCGTTCGCGACGAAACCGACCGCCTGCTCGCGCAGGAGCAGGTCTTCGAGCATTGCGCGCAACTGCCGCAAGGACACTTGTGTCCAGAACGGCGTCCAGCGCGGATGCAGTGGCGTACCGGTCGTGCGTGCGATGCGCACCGCTTCTTGCGCCGTGGGGAATACGCGCAGCGGATCGCTGATGAAGAGGGCGCATCGCTCCTGCGGCACGCCAGTTTCAACCGCGAGCTCTCTCGCGTCAAACGCCTTGCCACGTGCCGTGACCGATCGCTCCACTTCCTGGATCCACCACTCCGCGCAGTACCCGACGGGGATGAGCGCGTGGTTGCGGTTGTAGAAATCGCCGTAGTTGATGAGCACATCGCCGATGTAGATGATACGTTCGATGCGCGGGCGCACCTCACGCGCCAACGCCTCATCCTGCAGCTGCAGGACGGTACCGTCCGTGAGCCGGACGATCGGCCCCTCGAGCGTGTCGCACGGCATGTAGGATGCCGCCTTCCCGGGGCGCTCGACCTTGAGCTGCGTCGCGCTCGCGAGGAAATCGTCAAGCGCGATCATCGTGCACGGGTGCACCGCTTGGCCCGAGTAGCCGCTCGCGCGTGAGCGGCCATAGCGCAGGCGGAACCCGCCTGAACGCAACGGATAGCCGAACACCGGCCTGCCCGCGACGAGGTCCTTGATGTACGTGTAGTCGGGGACGATCTTCGCGTCGCTCGCGACTTTCTTGCCTGCGGCTTTCATCTTCTTTTGCAGGTCACAGAACTCCTTCATGAAGCCCCAATGGCCCATATCCATCGACGCACCCCACTTCTCGAGCTGCTTCCAGAGCTTCGGGGCCTTGAGGGGGATGCACGCGCTGTGGATGAGGCAGTACCCGCTCCTGATCTGGTTCGTCGGGATGCGCGGGAGGTCCTTGAGGTTGATGTTCGAGATGTCGAACTTCTCCGATGCCTCGCCGCCGATCTCCACAGGGATGTGCCGCATCAGGAACAGGCTCTCCTGCTCGCTTGGGAAGTACTGGAGGTTCATGACGCGTTCGTGATAGTCGCCGATCTCGACAGGACAGCGCTGCATCTCCTTCTCGGTCGGGTCGTAGACGGCGAACCCCATCTTCGTGCGCACATAATCGGCGATGAGCACGCACACGGCGGCTGCGGTGCCGCCCGCGTTGCGGATGGGGCCGGCGAAATTCAGGCAGAAGTACTTGCCTTTCCCGTCGAGACGGTCCTTGAGCTCGATGTTATTGAGGCCTTCGAGCGGCGCGCTCACGACACCGAGCGTGTGGTACGCGAACCCGACGCGCACGCCGACCGTCATCGCCTCGAGCTCGTCCTTGAAGGCGCAGAATCTCTGCTGGGCGATCTCATGCGCGATCACGAACGAGACGCGCCAGTCCAGGATGCCATACTGCGCTTCCAGCTCCTCAATGCGCTTCTCGATACCCGCCCCCTTCACCTGGGGGGCGATGACGCTGATGAGGCCGATGACACGCTCGGCGAGAGTGCGCGCGAGCTGCGCGCTCACTTCCTCTTCCGGGTCGTACCCGAGCTTGCGCGCCTTGGTTGCGAGCGCGTACGCCGCGAGGGAGTCATCACGGAAGCGGCGGAAGTACTCTGTCATGCCCGGTGACGCGGGCAGGCCGATATCGTCATCGGTGAGGGTCACACCAGCTCCTCCCGCTTCGCCTGCACGGCCTTGCGGCGCTCTTCGGAATAGAAGTTCATGATGCGCAGCTCGCGCGTGCGCAGGTTCACGATCGGCAGTTTTCCTGGCTGCGGCTCGAGACCGCGCTTGATCTGCTCGTCGGACACGTCATTCCACGCGCCGCAATTGAGCACGGTCACGCCCTTGTAGTTCGCGTACGCGATGTCGTGCACATGGCCTGTCACGAGGAAGTCGGGGACACGGTCGATCACCATCGGATCCTCTTCCGGATCAGGCACGTACGTGTTGCACCCGTGCGTTGGCGAGAGGTGACGCATCTTGAGATACAGTTTCATGACTTCCTGCATCGCCTTCATGCCGCCGGCGTCCTTGATCGGCTGGATATTCGTCGCGTAGTAGATGAGCGAATACCCGTGGTACAGGAGGACATCGAATCCCGGATGCGCGGCGGTCTTGGCGATGTTGACGAGGCACGGGTTGGAGAGGATGTGGACATTCGGCAAGGTGTAGAGGCTTTCGGAGAAGTCCTGGTAGATGGGCAATTGTGGCTCTTGGAGGCGCCCGGCGTCGTGATTGCCCGGGATGAGGATGACTTGGATATGTGAGGGGATCATCTGGACGTAGCGCGTGAACGCCAGATACTGCTCCTTGATGTCGTGGATGTCCGAATCCTCCTGCTGGTTCGGGTAGATACCGACCCCATGCACGAGATCGCCGATGAAGATGACATACCCGACTTTCTGGGCGATCTCCCGTTGCTCCGGCGTCCCTACCTGGCCGCTGAGCCACAGCACGACCTTCTCGAACTCCTCGCGCATGAACAGCTTCGAACCGACCTCCACATCGCCGATGAACACCACATACGTGTCTGTGACCCCTTTCTTGAGCTCGTGCGTGGTAGGCACGTCCGGGAAGACGATGCTGTTCGCGAAGATGCGGTCCTCCGCGGTCTGGCCGACGATGCCAATGACCGAGTCGAGTGCGACTTCCTTGACGGTCTCGCTCACCTCGCGACCTTGCGGGCTGAACCACACCTCGACACGACCGGTGGGGTCCTCAAGCGTGAGCACGATGTACTTGCTCTTCGTCTCCCGCTTCTCCGCGACCATGCCGATGATCGCGACCGTCTCGCGCTCCTTCTTGCCTTGCGTGCGGGCGATCGCCACCGCGTTCGAGAGCTCCTTGCGTTGACGCAGGATGCCGGAGAGCGCCTTGTAACGAGCATTGAAGAAACGGACGAAATCGTCCACGTTGCGCTTGCGTGGCTTCTTGATGTAGTTCTTGAGCACGGTCACGTTGTGCTGGCTTTGCGTGGTTGGTTGCGGGCCGGTCAGAAGAGGCGCCGTATCGCGTTCGGCAGGCCGCTCGGTCTCGTGCAGGAGCCTGATGATCCCGTCGCGGTCGTCCAGGCCGTCGAGCGGTATGGTGATGCCACGTGTCACGCACAGGGCAAGCAGGTCGTCTGTCGAGAGCTGCTGATAGTCGCTTGTCGTCATGTTGTTTGCCTTCACCCCTACTGAGGTATGCCGTGAGTGGCGTTCGGGGCTTTTTCTTCAATTAAGGAAACTGTCGTGGTTCGTTCGGATAGTATAAGGAGGAGATCATATTCTCTGATCGCAGCGCTTCCCTGTATCTTCTGGCGATTTCCAATATCAGAGGTGAATAGATGAGCTTCCCTTGTGCGCGCTCGTCGAGAGACGCGGGGCGGATCACCGTTATGGTGACCCCCCAGGTGCACGTGTCATCGATGGTGCCGTTGCCGTGTGGTTTCAGTATTGGCGTGTCGTTGATGTGGATGGTGTATTCTGTGCTGTCGCTTCCCCAAACCCTGGTGGTATCTGGATATGCGGTGTAGCGTTGTGGAATGAGCAGAGCCGCTTCAAGATCATTGTGGTCTTTTATCTCGTCGATCACATCCCAGATCTCTTTGTATGATATGCGGCCAGTCAACGAAGGGCAGTCAGAACCACGAGCATCTTCTGCTTGCACGAACATCGTTTCAGCTATCCTGTCTTTTGATTGGAGCATCATATCACTCTTCTTTCGATCCCAGTCCTGTGTTGGGTGATCCGTCCTCTTTGGGTTCTTCGAATGCCTCAAGGCGTTCCTGCGCGACCGCTTCCACAATGCTGGTCTCGTCCTTGAGGCCGAGCTCTGTCGTGATGATCGCTTGGACTTTCGGGAGGATATTGGATGGGAGACCGATCGTGATCTCCCGCATGCGGCCGAAACGCCCCTTGCTGATGACTTTCGCGTTGATGATCCCGAGCATATCCATCTCAGCGATGATATCGCTGATGCGCCGTTGGGTCAGCGGTCGCTGGCCGCTTGCGGTGCATACTTTGCGGTACACGTCGTACACGTCACCGGTGAACACGCTCTTGCGTTTTTGGGCAAGCAGGAGGATCGCGTGGAGTGTCGCGTGGAACTGCTTCGGTTGGGTCTCGATCACATCAATGAGCCGGTCGCGCTCGATCTTCTCCTCGGCGCCATCGATGTGCTCGATGAGCACGGTTTGCGCACCAGCGCGTTCGGCCACCTCGCCAGCGACACGCAGGAGCTCAAGGGCCCGGCGCGCGTCGCCGTGCTCACGGGCCGCATACGCGGCGCATTTGGCGATCACACCCTCACCAAGCGCCTGCATATGGAATGCCTGGGCGGCGCGGTTCGTGAGGATCTGCTGCAGCTGCGATGCGTTGTAAGGCGGGAAGATGAGCTCCTCTTCAGAGAGCGAGCTTTTCACGCGCGGATCGAGCGTGTTGGAGAAGATGAGGTCGTTCGAGATGCCGATGATGCACACTTGGGCCTGGCGCAGGTCGGCGTTCACGCGTGTCAGGTTGTAGATGATCTCATCACCGACCTTCTTGACGAGCTGGTCGATCTCATCAAGGACGAGGATCACGATCTGCGGTTTCTCATCGAGCGCACGGAAGAAGGTGCTGTACACCTCATCAGTCGGGAGGCCGGTCGCGGGCAAGGCTTTGCCGAACATACGCGCGAGTTCCGCCACGAGGCGGTATTCGGTGTCCGCAACGCGTTTGAGCTTGCAGTTGAGGTAGCACGCCTTAATGGGCACGTTCTGCTCTTTTGCGACTTCCATCATGCTGTGGATGGTGTGGCGTACCGTGACGGTCTTGCCGGTCCCGGTCTTGCCGTAGATGAATAGGTTGCTTGGGCGTTCGGTGCGCAGCGCTGGCGCGAGGATCTTCGCGATCGTCTGGATCTGCTCGTCGCGGTGCTGGATCTGGTCAGGGACGTAGTTGCTCTGGAGGAGCTTCTTGTCCTGGAACAGGCTATCGCTCTTGAGGTACTCGCGAAAGAATGTCGATACTTCTTGTGGCATCCTTATCTCACCAAACCCCGTACGCCATCACCGCTTGGCTCTGACGACCCACTCCACTCGAAACAGAGGTAGTATTTAAGGTTTCTAGTGGAAGAGATATGTCTATCGACGAGGATATGTTCGCACACCCTATATTCTAGGATATGTACCTCCCCATCGTTTCTTATGGAAACAGTATTTTCGCGTTTGGCGGCCTGTCTTGCCATCCTATTGCGGTTTCAGGCTGTCTCGTTGCGGTTTTCTGTTCTCCCGTCGATGTTTCTGTATCTCTCGTCGGGGTTTTTGTTTTTTCTCTGTTGTTTGATCCTTTCTTCTTCTCTTCTTCTACTTCTTTCTATATAGAATTAATATATAATATAGGAAATACAGAGAAGAAACGAAGAAAATAGAATATTTGCTATGAAGAAAAGAAAAAGAAGAACTTGAAGATGATGAGAACCAGAAGAGATAGGGAAAGAGATGATAGAGCACAGACAGCAGAACACGACCGGACCGAGAACAAGAACACAACACCCACACACTAGCGCGATCGCAATAGCTACCCAATTCATCACCAAGACACAACAACCCATTCAATCTTGAGGATCCTGAATGGACAAACACCTAAGACGTACCAAACAAGCGTTCCATAGGAAACAGCAGGGAGGTCACCAGTCTCCAGCAGCGCAATCGCCAAAGTCTCACAACGAACAGCAACAAAGGATCAAAGAGCGAAAATCAGAACATTACCCGCCATCTTCAGCTTGGAAGACAATTGTTCCGTTGCAGATCCCCTGCCCGGTGAAATTCGCAGGTACCCGGACCTGCCAATAGGAGATGTTCCGCGGTGGCGGCCCAAGCGCATCTTGGCGCGCGATACCGATGCGCAATTGCTTGTAGGATCCGTTCAACGGCTCTTTTTGCGCATATGTGGCGGTGGCGTTCGGAGCGAACCGCACGACATCGACACTCATGTTCAATCCAGGGCACGCGAACGCGTTCCCATCACCCAACTCCAAGCCATATCCTAAGGCAGTGATGTTGATGTGCATATTCCCGACATTCGTCACGTTCTCCGTGAGATTGCTGCTGATTTGACCATTCACGAGCGAACCGAAATCAAGACTGGTATTCGTGACATTGAGCGCGTACAACGGATCAATTGTGAGATTCGGTTGCGCGAGCACGAACATCCCGACGCCATCGCGTGCTCGCATCTCACAGTACCACGTGCCGTTGGGCGCGAAATACTGCACCTCGAACGAGCAGGTGAAATTCCTCTGTATGGACCCGGTTCCGGTGATCGCGCAGGAATCGTTCGAGTACCGCGCGCTCGGATGGTCTTGCGCCAATGAGGCGTTCCTATGGTAATAGAGCGTCGCGTTCGCCCCGATGATATCCGCCCCGCCATCGAGATCATTGATGCTGATATTACATACGATGACCGTCGTCGCTCCGGCGTTGAGCACGACAGTCGTTGGCAATTCCGTCGATGAGAGCATCGGCGCCGCTCCGCAGATGCCATCCCACGACGAGCCGTTGCGATAGAACGTCTTGAACACAGAGGTCCCTGAACCGTTCGTGTAGGCGATGGCGAACGTCCCATTGCAGATACCGACACCGAGGTTGCT
>CAYNGK010000069.1:0-7859 GCA_964396935.1 uncultured Methanosarcinales archaeon
ACCACGCCAACAAGCAGGTCGCGCCACCATCGGGCGCGCCAACGCAACGCGTACCGGTCCAGGATGAGGAACCCGGCGGCGAGCACGCACGCGAGCACGCCGATGCCCATCACGATGGCGCCCGCGAGATCCGCGAAACCGCCCACCGGCGCGGTCAGGACAAGCCACGCGCCGTACAGGATGGTGAGCAATCCGGGCAGGAACACCGGCCAGCGTTTGAGATCCATGCTTCCGCTTCGCTTCTGCGGTGGTACGTAAATGTTTCGGCCCACCGCGTCCGGCAGGTATTAGTACCTCCCGTGCCGGCGTGGTACTCTTGTCTGTCCTTGAGCGGTACCGTAACAGCAGGGCCTGGAACGTGAACGGGAACGTCCTGCTCGCAAGCACGCTCGCCATCCTGCTCACCGCGATGACGTTGGGGATCATCCAACCGTTCGTTGGCGGTATGCTCTCGGCACTGCTCCTGAGCGCCATCCTCGATGCGGTCTACGACGTGGCGATCTTCGCTGGCCTGCACGCGTGGACCAGGACGCACCGGCCGCGGTTCTTGCGCGACCTCGGGTTGCTCCAGGCGCACCGGTTCTTCCTCTCACCCCTGTTCTACCTCATCGCGGTACCCGGCCAAGCGCTGCTCCTGATGGCGGGGTTCTCGACGTCGGCATCGTTGCTCGCGTACCTCTTGGCCCTGCTCATCACCCGCGGAGTGCACACCGCGTACGGCCTGCGCACCGGCCTGTTCGACCGCTGATGGAACCCGTGAAACGGCGTGTTTGGCCGATTTCCGCCATGAATCCCAGAAACGCTTTTTAATGGGAACCACTACAGAGGGCGGATTCGGTGGTGATTACTGATGGTAGATGGCTATTGCATGAAGTGTAAGAGCAAGACCGTGATGAAGGACGCGAAGCCGACCAAGATGGCGAACGGTCGCGACGCGATCAAAGGCGTGTGCCCCAAATGCGGCACGGGCATGTTCAAGATCGGCAAGATGTAGAGGAAACGCGCTGTTTCCCGGCTGTTTTTCTTCTTCCCTTTTCCCTTCAGAGACCTGATGAGGTGCTGCCCATGGTTGACCCGATAGTCCACTTCGAGATCCCCGCCGATGACCCCAAGCGCGCGAAAGCGTTCTACGAGGCGCTCTTTGGCTGGAAGATCGCGTACATGAAAGAATTCGATTACTACTCGATCAAGGCCAAGGACAAGAAGGGGAACGGTATCGATGGCGGTATGATGAAGCGTAAGGCTCCCGGCCAGCCGCCGATGAACTATGTCCACGTCGCGTCCATCGACGCGACCCTCAAGAAGGCCGTCAAAGCGGGCGCCAAGATGTGCCTGCCAAAGACCCCGATCGGTGATATGGGTGCGATCGCGGCGTTCCAGGACCCCGAAGGCAATATGATCGGCCTGCACGAGATCTCCGCCAAAGGCATGAAGGAGATGGCGAAACGCCAAAAGGCCGAGGCCAAGAAGAAGAAACGCTAGGGAGGACCTGAATGGCGACGAAACGCAACCCGACGAACCAGTTCGAGAGCGAGCGCTATGCCGGATTTGGCGCGTGGCAGAAGGTGTTCTTCTGGCTTGGCGTGCTCAGCTTCCTGAACGCGACCTACTGGCTGGTGCGGCTCATCATGTACCTCGTCCTCAAGGAGAAGCCACTGAAGGAACGCGTGGACGCGTACGCGCTCCAAACGCTCGTGTTCGGCGCGATGAACGCCGCGGTGCTCGTGCTGCTCTTGGTGATCGGGGCGCTGCTGTTGCTGTTCATCGTCCCGGTTGCGGTGACGACGACGTACTAGTAGTCGCTCCCGCCCCAGTTGAAGGTGGTCTTGCCGAACACGAGGCGATACGTGCAACCGGGGCAGGTGATCCCTTCGTGCGCCTTTGGGAATTCCTTGGTTCCTGTGACGTACGGTGTCAAATCCGTGTCGCAATGCCCGCACCGGCTGATGCCATAATGCCCCTGGTCGCAGACGTAGGATTCGATCGTGGCGGTGCGGGGGTCGTCGGAGGTCGTATCGTCGATGGCCATACGAGACGATACGGGCAGGACGCGTTCATAACGATTGCGCGAGCGGAATATCGCGTTTGCGGATGGGGAAAAGATGGGCCTGGCCGGATTCCCACATAAGGGCAGTCTGCCCTTATCAACCCTCGATGAAGAGAATGGGCCTGGCCGGATTCGAACCAGCGACCTCACGATCTTCAGTCGCGCGCTCTCCCGCTGAGCTACAGGCCCGGGAATGGCGCAACGGAGCCCCAGAGGGTTCTTAAATATTGCGTCGAGCGCCCGTGTTGGTTCTCCACAACCCTTTTAAGGAGCCCGTCGTCACATCACACCATGTGGAACCAACTCAAGACGATACTCCTGCTGGGCGTCATCGCCGCGATCGCGGTAGGCCTGGGCGCGCTGTTTGGCGGCCGGTCCGGCCTGTACGTCGCGCTCGGGTTCGCGCTCCTGTTCAATCTCGCGATGTACTTCTGGAGCGACAAGCTCGTCTTGTGGAGCTACAAGGCGAAAGAGGCGGACAAGGACGCGCATAAGACGCTCATCGAGATGGTGCACCGCGTCTCCAGGCAAGCCGGCATCCCAGCGCCGCGCGTGTACATCATCCAGGACGCGAGTCCAAACGCGTTCGCGACCGGTCGCAACCCCAAGCACGCAGCGGTCGCATACACCGAAGGGATCGTACGACTCCTCTCCGCGGAAGAGCTTGAAGGCGTGACTGCGCACGAGCTCGCGCACGTGCGCAACCGCGACATCCTCATCATGACGATCGCGGCCGTGTTCGCGTCGATGATCTCCTGGGTCGGCCACATCTTCGCGTTTGGCGGTGACGATGACGGGCCCAACCTGTTAGGCATCGTCATCGGCCTGGTGGTCGCGCCGTTCGTCGCGATGCTCTTGCAGCTCGCCATCTCACGCACGCGTGAGTTCCACGCGGACGAGACCGGCGCGCGTATCACGCGAAAACCACGCTCGCTCGCCAGCGCGCTCGAGCGACTCGAGACCGGGATCGCGCATGCGCCGATGGCGTCAGCGGGCGACGCGACCGCGTCGTTGTTCATCGCGAACCCGTTCGGACCGACGCGAAACAAGAAGCGAGGGTTCCGCGTCAGTACCCTCTTCATGACGCACCCGCCGATGGATGAGCGGATTGAGCGGTTGAAGAAACTGCGGCTGTAGGTGCGTTCTCCCGTTCGCCGCGGCCCATTCCATTCACGGTCTGTTGCGGAGCGCCGTGCTCGTCGGGATCCCACCGTCCCGACACGGCGTCCTCAGGAGACAGGCCAAGGCGGCAGTTTTTGGTGTTTCACTCCGGTTTTCACCCCCATAACTTTTTAAAGCCCCTGCCGTCCCACAATATCCTACAATGACACCATCCGCGCCACCAGCGCCGGCTGAATTCCTCCAGGACCTCACGGCCTTCGCTCAGCAGAAGGGGTTCATCTGGGGTCCCGCCCCTGAGATCTACGGCGGCCTCTCCGGTTTCTACGATTACGGCCCGTTGGGCAAGCTCCTGAAGAACAACGTGGAGGGCGCGATCCGCCACACGTTCCAGGTCAACGACTTCTGGGAGGTCGAGTGCCCGACCATCCTGCCCGCGAAGGTGTGGGAAGCGTCAGGTCACTTGAGCGGGTTCACGGATCCGCTCATCGTGTGCTCGAAATGCAAGGCGCACTTCCGCGTGGACCGGTTGCTTGCGGAATTGTTCCCGGATGCGCAGGTCAAGCCGGAGAACTACCTCTCGTTCTTCAACGAGAAGGAGCTCACATGCCCCAGCTGCCAAGGGCCGTTCGTGCAGGAGATCAAGAAGCACTCGCTGATGATGCGCACGACGGTCGGCATGGATTTCGAGGCGTACAACCGCCCCGAGACCGCGACCGCGACGTACTTGCCCTTCCCGCGCTACTTCGATTTCTTCCGCAAAAAACTCCCCTTCGGCGTCTTCCAGATAGGGAAGGCGTACCGCAACGAGATCTCCCCGCGCCAGTTCGTGCTGCGCATGCGCGAGTTCACGCAAGCGGAAGCGCAGCTGTTCATCTTCGCCGACCAGAAGGCCACGCAGGAGCTGCCCGAGCGGTGCGCGACCGACCAGCTCCCCCTGTGGACGTACCAGGCCCAGGCGGCCGAAGACGCGCCTGAGCCGATGACGATCATCGAAGCCCTTGAGCGCGGCAATATGAAGAACCGCGCGTACGCGTACACGGTCTGGCTCGCGTACACCGTGTTCCTCAACGCCGGCGTCGCGCCGGATCGCATCCGCCTGCGTCAGCACGCGCTCGACGAGCGCGCGTTCTACGCAGACGACGCATGGGACATCGAGGTGCGCCTCAACAGCTTCGGCTGGACGGAGATGTGCGGGGTGCACGACCGTACCACGTACGACCTCACCCAGCACGGCAAGCACTCAGGGAAGGATCTCTCCGTCTCTGACGAGACGCACAAGAAGGAGATCCCGCACGTGCTCGAGATCGCGTTTGGCGTCGACCGCTTGTCGTTCGCGCTCCTGGACAACTTCTACAACCCGCAGGACATCAAGGAGGGCAAGACCACCTTCCACATCCCTGCCAAGCTCGCCCCCATCAAGGTAGGGGTGTTCCCGCTCATGAAGAAGGACGGCCTGGGCGAGCTCGCGTACGAGATCTATGACGAGCTGAGCACGTCGCTCGTGTGCCGCTATGACGCCTCCGGCTCGGTCGGTCGGCGCTACCTGCGCGCCGCGGAAGACGGCACGCCCTACTGCGTCACGGTCGATTACCGCACGAAAGAGGACGGCACCGTGACGCTACGTGACCGCGACAGCGAGGCGCAGGTGCGCGTCCCCAAAGGCGAGCTCCTCGTCGCCATCCAGGACCTGCTTGCTGGCCGTCGCCAGTTCGCCGACGTGGGCGAGCCGGTCACGCAGAAGGACACCGAGGAGTAATTCTCTGGCGCAGCGGGCGGTCCCGCCGGTCGTCGTTTGGGCAGCGGATACGAAAAAGAGAGGATGCGTCCGACGTGCTCTTCAGTCGTTGCAGTCGGTCAGATCGCCCGTCCACTGCCGCTGGTTGTTGCAGCAGAACGTCACACCGCGTGACGTGATCGTGCGTCCGACGTTGCTCCCGCTGCACACGTACGCGCGCGGCCCGGTGCCATCATCCGCGCAACCCGTCGAGCTGTACTGGGTCGTGGAGATGATCGTGTTCACCGCGTAGCAGTTGCCGGCGGCGTCCAAGCAGTTGTTCGTGGTGTCGCACGTGGAGTCCACGCTCACGCAACGGTGGCTTGCCGCGACGTACTCATATCCTGCGGCGCAGCGGTAGCAGTAGTAACCGCCCGCCCACGGATCGTTGTTTTGGGAGTTCGCGCAGTAGTAGTTGACCGACCACTGCCTGCCCGCCCATTCCGTGCCGGCGGGACCTGTGACCTTGCCTTGGTATTCCATCAGGCTCGCGCCGGTGCCACCGATGCGGTTCTCCGGTCGCGTCGCGACCGCTGGGGTCTCGCAGAATCCTCCGTCGACATCCGCGCAGTGGCTGAAGCGCTCGCTTTCGGAGCCCAAGCACTCGTCGATGTGCGTGTCCGCCCAGTACTGGTCCTGGCACTTGTAGCAACTCATCGTATAAGGGCAAGGACCGCTGTCGGGTACGGATACCATGCGGTCGCTGGGAGTGCTCTTGCAGAACTCGCGTTCGTCCGCTGTGCAACGGCTTGCGAACGTGCCACCGCCGGTGCCACCACCGCCCGCAGGCGGTGTGCCTCCTGCTGGTGGTTGATAGCCGCCGCCGGTGCCCTGCGCTGGTGCCGTGAGCGTCGCTACGACGTTTCCGCTCGCATCAACGCATTCGGGCGAGTTCGTGCTGCACGTCGATCCCGACGGGCAGGTGCCGATCGCGACTTGCGCGTTGCAGGCGGCCGGTATATTCCCGCCAAGGCCGAACCGTGCAAGTGCGCGCTGGAGACGCGTGGTGTCGCGGGCTTGGCATTGCGTGACCCGTACTGAGTCCGTGCACGAGTACTGGCCTGGTTGGCAGGTCGTGTCGCATGTGCTGGCGCCACCGCGCATCCCGCCGCCGCCAAGCAGGACCCGGTTACCGCCAGTGAACCCCTGACCTGCGAGATTCCCGTCGGCCGCGTCCGTGACGCGGAGTGGGCCGGTCAGCGTGACGATCGCGATGACGGCGATGATTGCGAATCCGGCGATGATGAGGTATGGGAGCTGTGCGGTGCGGTCTGCCATACACCGCGCCCGGGGATTTTCCCTATATAAACTCATCTGCCGTCGAGTGGGATTCTCAGGTCACGTTGACCAGTTGCCCGGCGATGAGCCCGAACAGCACGATGGTGATCGCGCTCACGATCACGTACAGCACGGTCGCGCGCACGAGATTGGTCCCGAGCGCCGCGCGTCGTGCCAACCGATCGGACCCCTCCTCGATACCGGTGACCATGATGGAGAGGATCGCGGTGATCTGCACCACATACAGCCCGACGATCGCCTGGAAGTGGAAGGTGGCGATGCCGCCCTGGCCGAATGTCGAGAGCAACGCGAGATTCGCGCCTGAACCCGCGACCTGCTGGAGCTGCCCGAGCTTCGTGCCGATCGTCCCGAGGATGCCGCTGATCATGGTCGTGATGCCGATGACGATCCCCGCGATGACGGGTGTGAGGAAGTTGATCTGCGCCTTCATGCTCGAGATGACATCCGCCATGAGGTCCTTGAGCCGCTCATCCACACGATGCATCTGCTTGATGTACTCTGAGACGTTGATGACCGCCTGCGACGCGATGCGCGGTCCCTTGCGGCTGGACTCGACGAGCACTTTCATGCTCGATGCGATGATGTCGCTCGGGTACTCGAGCAACGCGCCGTTGCGCGGGTCGAAGATCGCCGCTTCCATGCCCATGCCGAGCTTCGCGATGTTGATCGTGACAAGCTCGAAGAACCGGCCTGTCTGCGTCCCTTGCAGGACATCGGCGACCTTGCTAAACGCGATCTCCGCCGGCAGCCCGTCCGCGAGGCGATTGCCCAGCTGGAAGAGCGCGGAGGCGAACTCCTGCTCAAGCTGCTGCGTCTGCTCACGGATGCGCAGGATCCCCTTCGTGCGGAACGTGTAGTACATCCCGATGGCTACGCCGATACCCAGGGGCAGCAGGAGCGAGAGCACCGTCGCGCCGATGCCATTGGGCCCGGTCGTGAACGGTTCGCTGCCGTCGTCCGGCGTGACCTCGCGGTAGTCGAGCAGGGTATACACCGCCTGACCGTACTCTTCAGAATCGGTATCGACCAGCGCAAGGCCGGTCTCGGCGGTCCACACGTAATCCACCTCGGGATTCGCGAGATGGAACAGCACGGGAGAGATGCTGATGAGGACCAGCGTGATCCCGACGATCCACGATATGCCGGAAGGCGAGAGCAGGAGCTCATCCTTCCCGCCCAAGGGGATGCGGATCTTGCCCACGCGCGCGAGCGCGGGGTTGCGCTCGGTGATGTCCACGCTCCCGTATCCGGTGGGTCGTGTGCTGAGGATGGATCGCGCGAGCAGGTACACGCTCACGGGGAGCGCGAGATTGTACACGAGCGCCATATGGTACCAGCGCACCGCCGGCATGAAGTTCACCATCAGCGGGAGGATGACGAGGCCGAGGATGGGGAGGATGATCCCGAGCATGTGCAGCGTGGTGAGGGGCGACTTCAGGCCGTGCGCGTAGTGCAGCATCTTCTCATACGTCTCATCGAGCATGACGCTCAACGATTTGTCCAGGAGCTCTATCCGGCGCGTCTCGCTCGCCTCAAGCAAGCTCCCCTCGATCAGGTGCATGCTCTCGAGGAATTCCGGGCTCCAATCACGCCAGCCGTCCAGGTACGCGTCAAGGC
>CAYNGK010000070.1:0-269 GCA_964396935.1 uncultured Methanosarcinales archaeon
GCCGGTCAGGATTATAAACCGTCGTCGGCCCGTGGTGGCAATGCCGTGTCTGCTCTCGAAACCTTTTTGAACCGCGCGCGGACTGGCCAGGTCCTATGGGCCATCTCGATCGTCTTTCGCAATCCAGCACCGACCTCTGGCGCAACCCGTCAGTGCTTGGTGTGCTCTTGTTGCAGTACATCCTCGTGATGCTCGTCTTGGTCCTGTTCGCAGCGATCGATGTGGCGATCGTCTGGGGGCTCAACAGCGGCACGCTCGGTCCGCTGCTT
>CAYNGK010000070.1:279-7803 GCA_964396935.1 uncultured Methanosarcinales archaeon
GGGGCCGGCACCTCCGGCCTCGCCCTGGGCGCCGGCCTCAGCGATCCGGCCGGCGAATCCGGTCCCGCCCCCGCGGTCGAAAAAAGCCCCATGCTCCCGGCCTCGGGGGTCGTCTACACCGCGATCGTCTGGGGGCTCAACAGCGGCACGCTCGGTCCGCTGCTTTCCGCAGACCAGTTCCAGCCCGAGGCGCTGCTTAACGCGATCTGGAACGCACGCACCATCGGCACGATCGTCGCGATCGGTCTCGTCCAGATCGTCTTGCTGCTGCTGCTCTCCTCCATCTTCACGGCGGGAGCGCTCGGTATGATGCGCAACCTGCTTTTGGACGGGTCGACGCGGTTCCAGGAGTTCCCGTCCATGGCGCGTCGCTTCACAGGCCAGGTGTTCCGTTTCACCCTGCTGCGCTACGCGCTGCTCGCGATACCGGTAGGCCTGTTCCTGTTCGCGGTGCTCAGCGTCCTTGGCACCACGCCTGCGCTCATCGACAGCGTCCAGATCGGGCTGCTCATCGCATCAGCAACTCTCCTTCTGGCCGTCGGTGTGCTCGTCGCGTTCCTGCTCATGTACGGCGACGCGGTCATCGTGTTCGAGGACCTCGGCGCGCTTGATGCCGCGCGCCGCACGCTGCGCATCGTGCGCGAGCACCCGGGCACGAGCATCGCTGCCGGGCTGCTTGGGTTCGTGACCATCCTCGTGCTCTCGATCATCGTTTCACTGCTCACGATGCCGCTGTCGATCGTGGCAGATGCGACCGGCAGCGTCGGCCTGCGCATCGGCGAGCAGGCCGTGAGCTTCCTCGGAAATGTCGTTCTCATGGCGGCCGGTCTTGTCGTGACGATCTTCCTGTTTCGCACATATCGCCACCTCACGGGAGGTGCGGTGCGCACCGCGCCGTACCGCACGCGCAAGAGCGCGACCGTGAAGAAGAAAGCGTAAGCGCATCACCGCTGGAGCAGCGCCAGCAGCGCGCGCAGGTCCAGTTCCGCCGCGGCGACCGGCACCGCAAGCCCGGCGGCCGTGATGGTATAGGGTGAGAGCTCGCCCACCACACCGATCGCGCGGCCACCGACGGCTACCAGCGCCGAACGGCCATTGAGGAATCTAGGATCCGCGCCCGGCGTGAACACCGCTTGCGCGAGCCCAAGCGATGCGAGCAGGTTCTCGACAAGCTGCCGCGCGCGGGTGTAGTCCGCACCGCTCTCGTCGGCGATCGCGATCGCGAGCATCGACAACTCCCGCACCGCGCGCTCTTGGGGCACGAACACCGTGCCGATCTCGAAGAACCCCTGCGGGTACGGGTGCACCTTGTTGATCGCGAACGTGCCGAGCAAGGAGGTGATGAGGGACTTGCGCAGCGAATCATGCTCGATCGAGACGCTGCTGCGCAGCGTGACGACCTCAGTGTCGCCCAGGCTCGCCTGGAATCCCTTGCTCGTGAGATGGTAGTTTTTCGCCTCGAGCAGGCCGAGTCCGGCGAGGTGGCAGCGTGCGATGCTCATGAGCCTCGTCATCGGCGCTTCGGCCGCTGCGGTCACGAGCGTCGGTTGCGTCGCGGCGATGCGATCGTAGCCGAGCGCTATGGCGAGATCCTCGATCACGTCCACCTGATGGAGGAAGTCCACCCGGTACGGCGGGATGATCGCCCGATGCGTGTCCTTCACGCGTCCCGGTTCGTGGCCTAGGCCCATGCGCCCAAGCAACGCGTCGTACTGGTCGGCCTTGAACGGGATACCGAGGCGTTTCTCGACATAGTAGCCGTAGAACTCCTGCTTGCGCGATGACAGGTCCGGTGTCGTGACGGTGCGCTTGCCGTACTGGACCGTGACCGTCTGTATGCGCGCCCCCATATCCGCGAGCGCGCAGCAGATGATGCGTACCGCCTCCTCGCAGATGCGCGCGTCCTGCCCGCTCGCCTCGATGAACACCTCGCGTGTGCTGGCCGTGACCTTCCCGACGTCGTGGCTGTTGATGATCGGCGGCATGGAGAGCACGCGTCCCTTGCTGTCCTGGAACACCGGATACGCAGGAAGCCCTTCGAGCAGGTGCGCGAACTCCTTCCCCTTCGGGTGCTCGTGCAGGATCTCGGTCGCGCTCATCTCCCGATCCGATTCGAGCGGACGGAAACGGATGCTTTGCGGTTGCTTCGCGCTGAAGGTGATGTTCCCTTGGATGGCGTCGAGCGGATAGATGCCGATCGCTGCGCGCTTGCGGCGGCGGCAGAACGTGACGTGCAGTTTCTCCTGGATGTCGATGATCCCCTGCAATCGCTCCTCATCGAGCTCTAGTCCTGTCGCGATCGCGCACGCGGTCGCAGGCCTGATCCCCTTGAGCGATTCGTCGACCGTGACCTTGAGGCGGCTTGGTTGCGTCGGGTAGTGGCGCAGGCCGGGCGAGCGCCCGAGGAACGCGGCGAGCCCGCGCGCGAACCCCTCATGCGAGAGGAGATCCGGCCGGTTGGGCGTGATGTCCACCACGAGCTGCGTGGCGGTGCTCTCGTCCACCTCGACGCCGAACTGCGCGATCTGCTCCACGAGCTCCGGCGTGTCGCCGACACCGAGGTCGCGCAGCAGCCGCCGCTTGTCGAGGGTGAGGCTAACCATCGGTCCGCTCCGCGTCAAGATGTAGGAAATGCGGCGTGCCGCGCAGTTGCGCGACGTCGTTGCGGTACAGGTCGCGCAGGTCCGTGAATCCGAACTTGTCGACGATGATGCGTTCGAGCCCGAGGCCCCACGCGAGCACCGGCACATCCTCGCCGGTGATGGTCTTCGCGACTTCGGGCCGGAGCACGCCCGCGCCACCGAGCTCGATCCACTGGTTCCTCGTCGGATGCCAGACATCCACCTCGACGCTTGGCTCGGTGTACGGGAAATGGTGCGGCCGCAAGCGGATCTTCGGGTACCCCATCTTCGCGAAGAAGATGCGCAGGTAGCCGATCAGCTGGCTGAATGTCGCATCGGGGTCGACCACGATCCCCTCCACCTGGTGGAATTCGAAGAGATGCTTCCAATCGAGCTTCTCGTTGCGGAACACCTTGTCGACCGTGAAGTACTTGCCGGGCATCACTGCCTTGCCTTGGCGGATCGCCCAGAGCGTCTGCGCAGAGAGGACGGTCGTGTGCGTGCGCAGGAGCAGCTGCTCGCTCTCGATCTTTGAGAACTTCACGCGCCAACCCGTGCTGCCCGTCGTGCCGCCGTTCTCGTGCGCATCGCGCACGCGCGCGAACGCGTCGCGTTCGATCTCGCCAGCGCGCGGCTGCTCGAGGTAGAACGTGTCCTGCACGTCGCGCGCCGGGTGGTCTTGCGGCACGAAGAGCGCATCGAGATCCCAGAACGCGGTCTGGACCATATTCCCTTCCATCTCTGTGAATCCCATCTCGATCCAGATGCGCCGCACGTGTTCGATGGCTTCGGTGACGAAGTGCTCGCGGCCTCCGTGCGTCTTGGGCACAGGCGCGCTCACGTCGAACGCGCGATAGGTCTTGTCCTTCCACGCGCCGGATTCGAGGTCCTCGCGCGTGAGCGATTCCGAGAACGTGAACGCCGACAGGTCGGTTGCCGCGACCGTCTTGCCCAGGTCGGTGAGCGAGATGCGCTGGTCCTTGCGCTCGCGTAGGATCACGTATTCCTTACGGCCTTTGAGCTCGGCGATCGACTTCTGCTCCTGCTGTGTGAGTGTGTTGAGCGCAATGCCGTCGCCGATCCGCTTGAGGAGGTGGGTTTCCGGGCTCTCCGCTTTCGCTTTCTTGCCCTTGGCCGTGAGCGAGAGGTTGTTGGCCTTGTCGATCTCGATGAGTTCCTGCTTTTTGAGCACACCGACGCTCGCGCCGTACTCCTGCGCGTCCAGATGCGCGGTCTTGATGATCGCGTCGCGCGTCATATGGCCTGCTTGCACGGCTGCGAGGAACCGGGCCTCTGGCATCCCGTGCGCGATCGCCTTCACGCCGTTCGCGCCGCAGCTCACGATAGTCTCTGCCACCGGCAGTGCGGAGAGGATCGCCTTGTTCTCAAGCCACTGCAGGGCGCGCGCGACCTCGACCTCCTGCATGCCTGCCGCAGCGGCGATCTCGCTTGCGAGCATCCCGTCGCGCAGATGCGGCAGTGCCTTGCGCTCAAGAGGGTGGAGCTGAGCGGCGATCGCGCCGATATCTACGGGGGTTTTCGGCGCTTGCACAGGAGGCATCTCTGGCTTCGCCTGTTTCTTCCCCCCTCCCATAGCGGTGCTGCGCGTGGTGGCGTCTTTTAAGGATTGCGTCGGGGAATCGCGGCACGAAGGTGTGGGTGGCTCGTCCCGCAATTCGTTTATAAATGCCAGCGAATGTTTATATATCAAAACAGTACTCACTATTGAGGAGTATCAACATGGCCAACGGCACGCTCACCCTTGAGGAGTTCCTGCACAAGGAGACGATCGGCTCGGTCACCGGATTGACGAAGCGTTTCGCCGACCTGGACCTGTTTGATGAACCGCGTAAGCTCCCGCCCGAGCTCCAACCGCACGTGTACCTGGGGATGCTCGCGTGCTACCTCTTGCGCGAGCGCAAGGTGCGCAAAGGACGCAACGGCGTCGTCTGGGATATCGATGATCCGAAGCATCCCGCCCGCCAGTTGCTCGACGCGGGAAAAGACATCTTTGACGAGCACGCTGCGCAAGTGTACGAGCTGCACGACGAGATCGGCAACTCCGCCACGAACCATGAGCACCGGTTCCACGTGCTGATGTATGATTATGGCGCTATCAGGGATGATGAGGATGAGATCCTGGAAGCGTTGGGGTCCGCGCGTCTGCGCTTGCCGCACAAGTACGCCCTGGCCGCTGCCGCGAAGAAGTATCCTTCGCTCCCTCCTGAGGAGGGTGCGGCGCTGCTGAAGAAGGAACGTCGCACGGCGGCGTACCGCAACCTCACGAAGCTGCTGGGGATCTACATCGCAGAAGGGAGGAATGACGACGCGCTGTTCATTGCGGATGAGCTCGACCGGTTCCCCGACCGCGAGCAGCAGGAGATGTACGGGCACTCGCGTATGGTCTCCGCGTACTTGCGCAACGGTGGTGCGCAAACGCTCGATCGTCGTGTGGGTGGTCTGGGGTTCCTCTGGAACAAGTACTGGTACCGCACAGCATTCGGGAACCACAAGCACCCGGGAAAACTGTACAACTTCTTCAACGAATCGCGCAATGAGATCATCGCGACAGCCACGGGCGTCGGCATCGGTGCGGTTTCCACCGCGCTCTTGTGGCCCGCAACGCAGCGCGTAGGGGCGTTCCTGTTGGACAAGTGGGAGCTGTTCCTCTACTACATCGAACGCAGTTGAGCTGTCACCACTCTTCTCAAGTATTCTCAAGCGGTTTCCTATACTGGCCCGTAATGACGCGGTCCGTACCTTCGCGGACGTCACACCGGGTCGTTCCTACTGCGTTTTGACGACGCGTAACGTATATAAAGTGGTGATTCCAGTATGCTCCCTAAAAAGGGGTGAAGCCCACTTTGGGGGTAGAAGGTATGGTAGTCCGTGACGACTTTTTGTCGAAACTACGCCGATACTTCGGTCTGAATCTCTACGAGGTGAAGATCTGGACGGCACTTTTGAGCCGCGGCATCTCGACCGCGGGCGAGTTGTCGGATATCGCGAACGTGCCTCGCAGCCGTTCGTATGACATCTTGGAGTCGCTCGAGAAGAAGGGATTCATCGTGATGAAGATCGGCAAGCCGATCAAGTACATCGCGGTCAGTCCCGAGGAAGTGGTCGAGCGCGTCAAGAAGAACATGAAGAAGGAGGCGGATGAATCCATCAGCCGCCTCGAAGGGCTCAAGAAGACCGACGTCATCTCCGAGCTCAAGAACCTGCACAAGCAGGGCGTGGAGATCGTCGAGCCGTCCGACCTGTCGGGTTCGCTCAAGGGCCGACACAACCTGTACAACCACCTGGAGCTCACGATCCGCGGCGCGGAGAAGACCGTCACGCTCGTGACGACCTCTTCCGGCTTGCTGCGCAAGATCGAAGGCCTCAAGCCCGTGTTCGAGGAGGTCGCGAAGCGTGGCGTCAAGATCCGCATCGCGTGCCCCGCGACGAAGGAGTCGATGGAAGCGGCGAAGGAGCTTGAAGGCATCGCGGAAGTGCGCGACACGAAGCTCAAGGCGCGCTTCACCATCGTGGACGGCAAGGAGATCGTCTTCATGGTGATGGATGATGCGGATGTGCACCCGACATACGATGTGGGCATCTGGATCAACACGCCGTTCTTCTCCCAAGCGCTCGAGGATATGTTCGAGCTCGCGTGGAAGGACATGAAGAAGATCAAGGCGAAGTAAATGCGATAATCTTTTATTTTTCCTTTATTTTTTGTTGTGTTACACATTCTTCGATGAATTCAGTTGAAATGCGGTACGTGATGGAGTTGGGGCCGTCGCGATTATGATCTTCCACGCGTCGGATCGCGTCTGCGTGAGGGCTTTTGTCAACGGCCAAGTAGACCAGACCACTCTCTCCGCCGGCAGAGTAGCCGCATGCTCGAAGCCACGAGGTAATCTCGCCCGGCGCGAAGTATCCGTCGTGATTCTTATCTACCGATACCATAAATCTGGCTTCGGCTTCCATCATCATCCTTGTGTGCTGTATTTTCCGTTCGTATTCTCTTTTAATCTCTTCTCGTCCCAGGCGCTCACGTTCTGCGCGATGTGCTTCGATGGATGGGCCAAGATCCAGATACCATATGCCTGCAAGTGCTCCTATCATCAGGAAGCTGCAGCCTAGTTTGTACCACTTGTCGTGAGGACCTGGGGGTTGTTCCGGCATGGGAAAACGAACGCCGTGGAGTTGGTACATGTCGATTACCTCTCTTTCTTCGGCAACTTGCCGTTGGCTGAAAGGCAGTTCTCGAGGAAAGAGGTGGTCGGTTGATACGTGACGGTCTTGCCGTCTTCTGAAAACGTGCGTTCAACGTGAGCTTCTACCTGGGCGGTGTCGAACGGCGCGTTTCGCAAAAGAACTTCGCCCGACGGGCGTCCGGTTTCGTATCCGCATCGAGAGAACGCGGACGTGATTTCTCCGGGAGCGAGATGGTGATCGTTGTTTACGTCAACGAACTCAGCGAACTCCTCATCGAAAACCTTGAATGTTGCCAAGTATTCTCCCATGTTACGCTGTGTGGTGTAGTGACTGGCGCGCAGGCGTTCGTGATCCGCTTCTGTTCGTGTATTGACTGCTTGTGCGGCGGCAGCCTTCGCACGAGCGTCAGCCCCCATCCGGGCATCGAGATATGCCATTCCCAAAGCCAGCGAGCCTCCTATGATTGCTGCGCCCATTCCTGCGAAAAAGAACTTCAAATGGCCTCTTTCGTTTCCGTCATTCGTTTGCTTTTCGTTTGTCATAGTTCACCTCTCCTCTCTCAACGTGATGGTGCACCCCGCGGGTACATAGTGTCCGAAGAACTTGCCGTACGGGCGGTACTCGCGCACATCCCAAACGGTCACATCGATCTCTTGCGAGAGTTTCGTTGTTCTATAGAGCTCCTCATCATCAAATT
>CAYNGK010000071.1:0-7780 GCA_964396935.1 uncultured Methanosarcinales archaeon
AAGGAATACCCTGCTGTTCCCGATGCTGCGGTCCACGTGCGATTCGGCGGCGAAGTGCACGACCGCGTCGCAATCACGCATCGCGTCGCTGACCGCTGCCGGGTCGCAGATATCCCCTTTGATGAAACGGTAGCGCGGATCGTCCTCTACCTGATCGAGGTTCGCGGGATCGGCCGCGTACGTGATCTTGTCCAGGTTCACGATCGTGTCTTGCGGATGCGTGGCGAGCCAGTGCAAGATGTAGTTGCTCCCGATGAACCCCAGACCGCCGGTGACGAGGAGGCGCATATCGGTCAACGGGTTGTATCAATGGATAAAAAACCCGCGTAAACGTTAAATAGGGTGTGTCCGAAAGCAAGCGGATAGTGGGGTGGTCCGTTGCATAAAGCGCTCAAAGTGACCCTTATCGTCCTTGGCTGTCTGGTCGGGATTGTGCTTCTCCTGTTCATCGCCCTCGTCATCGCTGGTACTCAAGAGGTCCAGGACCCCTTCGATGGGACCGGCATCGAGGTCATCGACGCGCCGTTCTCCGGCTCCCAGGTGACGTTCACGTGGAAGGTCCACGGCAACGTGGAGCAGACGGGCGTGTACGTCACTGCCCAGAGCGTCCCTGACGCGCACCAGCGCACGGCACCCAAGGATGCCGGCTACAGCGGAACACCCATCGCAGGTGTGCTCACCGGTGACGCGTACAGCGCGACCGTGCCCGTGACGGGCCAGATCACGTACGCGCGCATCTGGGCGCGCATCGACGGCGTGGACACGTGGTCGATCGAATACCCCGTCCTGCGAGGTGCCCAATGAACGACCATACAAAGATCATCCTGTATCTCATCGGTATCGTGCTGGGCATCATCGTGGTCGCGAGCGCGGTGCACGCGGCGCGACCCGCGACGTACAACGACGCGCTCGTGCTGTTCGCGGACAGCGCACGCCTCGACGCGTCGATCCCTGACAGCGCGCGCGGCACGCTCGGGACGCACAACTGGCTCATCATCATCCAGGACGCCGGTCGCGTCGAGTACTACTGGATGACCACCCAAAACGGCCACGTGACCGCGACCGGTCGCGGCCGACGCACCACCCCAGCGGTGACCGCGCAAGCGATGACCACACGCCAGACGATCGACGGCATCCTGCGCAGCAGCAACGCTGCCGCCGCGACCCTCGCGGCCATCCAGCGCGGCGCGATCCTTATCCAATACTCGAACGGTGCCGCGGGGTGGCGCTTGCGCGCCGCGATGGGCGCCGCTCGTGTCGGGCTCCTGGGCCAAGTCCAGCAAGTCAGCACCGGCAAGGATGCCGGTGCACTGTGCCAGCACGGCGGCGAGTGCACGTCAGGCAACTGCGTCGGGGACGGACAGGGCCCGCCCTGGACGTATCGCTGCAGTTGCGACGCGTTCCGCTACACGACAAGCGGTTGCGCCGCTGACCCATCCCTCGTGCCACGCACGAAAGCGAAGGGCGAGACGTGCGCGCACGGCGGCGAGTGCCAGTCGGGCAACTGCGTCGGCGTCGGGATGGGCCCACCCTGGGTCTACCAGTGCAGCTGAACCCCTGGTGACAGGGATTCCTCTTTTTCCCGTTTCTCTTCACGGAGGTCACCTCCCGAAGCCTTTTAAGCGCCCGGCGAACACGCACGGAGATGGATTCCCTCCAAGCCCTCAAGTGGCGTTATGCCACCAAGAAGTTCGACCCGACGAAGAAACTCACCGATGCGCAGGTCCACGAGCTCCTGGAGGTCGCGCGGCTCGCGCCAAGCAGCTTCGGCCTCGCCGCATGGAAGTTCGCGCTCGTGACCGATCCTGCGCTACGCGCGCGATTACGCGAGGTCGCGTGGAACCAGCCCCAAGTGACGGACGCGTCGCATCTGCTCGTGTTCCTCGCGAAGGACGAGGTGTTGGAGGCAGATGTCGAACAGTACATGACGCTCATCGCGCAGGAGCGCAGCATACCGCGCGAGCAGGTGCAGGGTTTCGCCGATATGCTGCATGGCTTTCGCAAAGGGCAGACCGCCGAGTGGTTGCGCACCTGGGCGCAGAAGCAGACGTATATCCCGTTGGGGATGGTCATGCTTGCGGCAGCGCAGCGCGGGATCGACACCTGTCCCATGGAAGGGTTCGATAGTGCCGCGGTCACGAAGCTCTTGGATATCGAAGGGTATCACGCGGTGACGTTGCTCCCATTGGGGCACCGGTCAGCGCAGGACGAATACGCCGCCCTTGCGAAGGTACGAGTCCCCGTCTCGGCGGTCGTCGTCGAGAAGTAACCGCCCCCGACCCGCAACCTTTTTAAACCCCTGGCGAACCCTCCATACCGATGGCCGAAGTGACCCTCAAGAACGCCGGCTCCCTGCAGAAGGGGAACTACGTCATGATCGATGGCGTGGCAAGCGTCGTCTCGAGCGTGGACATCAGCAAGCCCGGCAAGCACGGCGCGACGAAAGCGCGCGTCGAGGCGATCGGGATGATCGACGGCAAGAAGCGCCAATGGCTCGGCCCCGCGGCCGGGACGATGGAGTGCCCAGTCGTCGAGAAGCGCAACGCGCAAGTCCTCAACGTGAACGGCGCGACAGCGAACGTGATGGACATGGAGACGTTCGAGACGTATGACCTCGCGATCCCTTCCGAGCTCGCCGAACAGGTGACGGAAGGATGTACGGTCCTGTACTGGCAGATCGTCAATGACAAGGTCATGAAGCAAGTGATGAAGCAGGCGTGACGAAATGGCGAAATTCCCTGAAGCGGACGCACGGAAGTTCAAGGACGTCTTCGTGTGCCGCCGCTGCAAGGCCAAGCGCAAGGCGCCTGTCCTGAAGGTCCTCGCCGGTAAGGTCGCGTGCCGCAACTGCCAGACGAAGAAGCTGCGCGTGAAGCGCAAGAAGTAGCTCTCACCGTTCTTCGAACTATACGTGACGTCTCATCACGTCAGACCATCGCGAGAACATCTACGATCGCTGAAGCGCACGCAAGATTCTTCGCACCGTCAGCTCAGAGTCACCATCGGCGTACACCGTGTGGTCGGCGAGCTTCTGGTACAACGGCAGGCGCTCGTGGTAATTCTTCGCGGAGGTCTCCTTTCGGACGGCATATGCCTTTCTCGCCCTTTCTCGGCGGAGAAGTATCTCGATATTCCTCCGGTGCTCCTTGCCGGGCAAGAGGAGTACGACGATACCTCGGCGAACCTGCGCGCAACGCGTGGCGTTCACCTTTCCGTCGTCGAGAAGCGAACTACCGCTCATCGCAACGACGTCTTCAGGCTCGACCTCATCGAGTGTCCGGGCGAGCCGATCGACGATCCACGTTCGCGTGTGCCGCTTGAAGAGCGCCGGGATCGAACCATGCCTCGATTCGAAAATGTGATCCTGATCGAAAAATGGTCGATCGATGCGTGCAGCGAGAAGCCGTGCGATGGTCGATTTGCCAGCCCCTCGGGGCCCGATGAGATAGATCGGTTTCAATGACACCCCACTACCGCACGATGCACGCATCGAGGCGCGCTTGCCACGCGTCCTTATCCACCGTCGGTCCGATGAGCACGACCGTCGATGTGTGCGCCTCGCCGTCTTTCCACGGCCGGTCGAACGTGGTCTCGATGCGCTTGCCCACTTTCTGGAACACCAAGCGCAAGTCCTTTGACCGATCATCGGGCGAGGCGAGGTTCGCGACACACAGAATGCCTTTGGCACGGAACACGTCAACGGGGACGGAACGCAAGAGATCGGTTGTCGCGTCCATGCGCAGCGGCGCGTCTTGCGTGATGGCGACGGCGGTGAACCCCGCGTGCTCGTGGTGGCCTTCCTTGTCGCGACCTTCGACAACCCATCGGTCGATATCGAACTTGCCGGTCGCGAGCAGGATCTCGAGCGGTGCCCGTCCCTTCACGGTCCGGAAGATGAACGCGCGCGGCGATATCGTGCGGATCTTGCGCTCAACATCATCGATACGCGCCGCGCCCACCAGATCGGTCTTGTTCAGGAGCACGACATCGGCCGCCGCGATCTGCTCGGCTGCCGTCTCCCCTTGCGCGAGCGCCTCGTCCAGGTGCTCCGCATCGATGATCGTGATGATCCCGTCGAGCTTCGCGCGGTTGCGGATCTCCGGGATATCCGGGGTGAGGAAGGTGTTCGCGACTGGCCCCGGTTCGGCCATACCACTCGTCTCGACGAGGATGTACTGGACGTCGCGCGCCAAGGTCTTGCGCACCGCTTCGACGAGATCGCCGCGCACCGTGCAGCACACGCACCCGTTAGGCAATTCGATCACTTCGTCGGCGCTCGTCTCCATCAATGCCGCGTCGATCCCGACATCGCCGAACTCGTTCACGATCACGCCGATGCGAATCCCGTGATGCTCCGTCAGGAGGTAGTTGAGCAGCGTCGTCTTGCCGGAACCCAAAGCGCCCGTGACGATGCTGACGGGGACGCGCGTCTCAGAGACCATATCGACGAGGGGTATGCGGCGGGTTTATTAATCATTGCCGACGCTCCGACCGTATGCCCAACGTGTCGATCATCGCCCGCATCGCGCAACCAGAGCACGTCAGGCGCATCCTGCGCCGCGAGAACGCGAAAACCGCGCGCATCGATCGCCAGACGGAGACGTGGTTCTCGACCGCGCGCGGCAGGCTCGTCTTACGCGAGGCGGACACGCGCAACGAACTTGCCGCCGTAGGGCTCGACGGTGTCGAGCACCCGGTCCGGCACAAGCCGGACAATACCCGAGCGCTCAAGGAGGTGCTTCTCGAGGCGCTCGAACTGCTTGCGGTGGTCGAGAAACAGCGCGAGACGTTCACGCTGCGCGACACGATCGTCCACCTGGACGAGGTCGAGGGACTCGGGACGTTCGCCCAGATCGAGGCGATCGATGACGAAGGCACGATCGACGAGCAGACGCTTCGATCGCGATGCCTCGCGACACTCACGCTTCTCGGCCTCGCCGAACCAGATCTCATCGACGGCCGTTACGTCGATCTCCTGTTGGGATGAATCAGGTTTCCCCGTCCCACTCCTTGTGGAACCGCTTCAGGAAGAGGAGGATGAACGCGTGGCGGTCCTTCGCGATGCGGCGAGCGGTCGCGGTGTTCAGGTGCATGCGATGCCAGAGGATCCGCTCATAGATGTGCGTGATGGTCGCGCCATCGCTCGCGCAGTACTGCGCGAAGGAAGTATGGACCTGGGGGGTGAGCGACGGATCGTGCAGCACACGCCCCTTGTATCCGCCGTACGCGAACACGCGTGCGATGCCGATCGCGCCCATCGCGTCCAGGCGGTCAGCGTCCTGCACGATCTTCCCCTCGATCGTGCGCATGCGCGCACGCACCTTCGCGGCCTTCCACGACATCGAACCGATGATCTCCGCGACGTGATCCACCACGCCAGGATCCGTGCCTAGCGATGCAAGCCACGCGCGAGCGGCCCGTGCGCCCGCGTGCACGTCGCCGTTCCCATTGAGCTTGTAGTCGGCGATATCGTGCAGGAGCGCGGCGAGCTCGATGACGAACCGGTCGCCCCCTTCCCGCTCTTGGATGTGGAGCGCGAGGCGCCTGACGCGTTGGATGTGCCACCAATCATGGCCTGACGCCTCACCGTTGTGATGATCCCGGGCGCGCGCGGCGGTCTTGCGGAGAATCGCGCGCTTGTCCATCGGGGAGCCCGGGCACCAACCCCCATTCAAAAGGGTTCTGACTATTTCTTGCCACGCACCCGCTTGAGAAAGCCCATCACGGTCGCGGCC
This sequence comes from uncultured Methanosarcinales archaeon, assembly GCA_964396935.1. Lineage (GTDB taxonomy): Archaea > Nanobdellota > Nanobdellia > Woesearchaeales > UBA525 > UBA525. Next base: position 5,736 of record CAYNGK010000071.1, read on the forward strand.
TCACGGCGCGTGAGCATCGCCCGACCGATCATGCGGCGCCAAATCAAGCGCTGCGTCTCCTTGCGCTTAGGGTTGGGCCACGACATCTGGTCAAGGCACTCATCCGCGAGTTTGAGCACGATATCGCGATCCAGCGCGGTCGATGGCTTGAACTTCTCCGTGATCTTCCCGCGCTTGCCCCCTAAAAGCGAGAGCTCGTAGAGGATGACGGTCACGCTCTGCGCGAGGTTCATGCTCGGGTTCTTTGGCACGGTCGGTATCGCGACCGCGATGTCCGCGCGCCGCAGCATATCCGGCAAGAGACCCTCCCCTTCTGGGCCGAACACGATCCCGATCTTGCGCTGCGCCCATCCCGTCTCGAGCAATCGCTCGGAGAGCTGGCGCGGCGTCATGGGCGCGCGCACCATATTGTACTCATCCGAGGCCCGACCGTGCGTCATGATGAGCGTATCGAACGTGTCGAGGACCGACACGGGCTCGCGTCGCATCGCATTGAGCGTCGGCTGGCCGTGTTTCGCGAGGTTACGGCTCTTGCCGTCCACATCGCACTGCGGCTCGATGAGGATGATGTCGTCGAACCCGAAATTGCTCGCCGCACGAGCGATCGACCCGAGGTTCTCGCTGTTCTCGGTGCGGTAGAGGATGATGGTGATGGGCATCGTGAACGTGGTGTCGCTTCTACCCTAGAAAAACCTATCCGTCACGCCACGATCCAGCGCACGAGCGGGAACAGGAGCAGGCCGACAAGCAGCACCACCGTGACGACCGAGACTTTCTTCCACCACCAGTCGCCGCGCTTCTCGCCAGCGATCTGCTGCGCCGCGAGGCGGAACATGCGGCCGCCGTCGAGCGGTCCGATGGGCAGGAGGTTCGCAAGACCGATGCCTAGCGAGAGCAGGACGAACCAGTAGAAGAAGAGCTCGATCTTGCGGGCAGCGAACGCGAGGCCGACCCAGAACGGGTCTTGCGCGCGCGGGGCGCGGTGCTCGTCGATGATAACGCCGATATATCCTTTTTGGCTCTGCGGATTCTCTGGGTTCACCGCTGTCTCGAGGGTGAACTCGCCAGCGCTCGTGCCGAGCGTGACCACCGCACCCGGCGGTACGGGATCGAGCTGCGTCGAGAGCTCCGCGCGGGTCGTGACCGGCACGCCGTCCACAGCAGTGATGACGCTGCCGGCGGTGATGCCGGCGAGCGCTGCCGGGTACCCGTCCGGCACGCTCTTGACGAGCACGCCGTCATTGGGGCTCGCCCACGCCCCAAACGGCGCGATGAGGACGATCGAGAGCAGAATCGCGATGCCGGCAGTGAGGATGTTGCTCCACGGGCCGGCCGCGGAGATCGCGTAGTTGACCGTCTCGTGCTCGCGATCCACCTTCTTCTCATCCGGCTCGACGAACGCCCCAAAGAGCGGGCCGAACACGAGCAGGCCGGAGCTCTTGACGGGGATGCGATGCGCGACACTCACGAGACCGTGCGAGAACTCATGGATGACCAGCAGCGCGAACAGGGCGATCCACCCGATGACGAGCGGTACCTCGAGCCCGCCAAAACCGGGCACCGCGAAACCGGGAATGACCGGTGTGACCACGGGCGGTGCGGCGATATCGGTGACGAACTTCCACGCGCCGTGGAGCAGGGACCACATGATGAGCCCCATGCCGGCGAACCCGATACCGATGCCGATGTAGCCGAAGACGATCAGCAGGCCACGGTATTTCGTGCCCCAGCGCGTCATGAGCTTCAGGCCGGTGTTCGTGCGGCAGATGCCCATCGCAAACCCCTGCCATTCGAACTTGTGCCGCAGCAGGAGGATGAGGAGGATGATTGCACCGTAAAACAGCAGTGACCACTGGTTGTTCACTGCCCACTCAACGAAAGCCATCAGCACAGACCCCCGGCCAGCACTATTTAAACATTCCGACGGCGACGTGACCGCCAGAAACCAGGACGCTGCCGGGGAGTCCGCAACAGGAGAGCGTTGAAGCGCGCAGGCCTATCGACGACATATTCAACGCCGTTCGCTGATGAGCACCAGCGCGAAC
>CAYNGK010000072.1:0-7733 GCA_964396935.1 uncultured Methanosarcinales archaeon
GGTCTCGACCTTCCTGCGCGCCGAGCAGACGCTCGCCGTCGTGCTCGATGAGAACAGGTGCGACCTCCCGGTCCACCAGGATGCTCGGCTGGATGAATGGTGGCAAGGCATCTATCACAGCATGACTGCAGCAGAACGCGAGCGGCACTATCCTGGCGAGGATGCGATCCTCGCGCGCGAGGGCTGGTACCACTACCGGCCACCGCAGGGAGAGGCCGGGAAGGATGTCGAGTTGCGTCTCTTGAGCTTCCTGCAGGACCTGCGGGAGACCCCATTCATCTCCGGCCACGGCCGGTCAGGAGCCATCCTCGACCGGCTCCTGTGCGACCGCGAGCTCGATCGCGACTGCGCATACCCGAATATGAAGAACTGCGAACTGTGGCGGTTCACCAAAACCGGCACGCGCTATCACAGGGAGACCCTGTTCTTGCCGTCTTGAGTCCGCCCATCGCCTGGCCGCGATCGGTGCGTCTCACCCGTTCACGGCATGATCCCGAGGATCAGGTACGCGAAGCGGTCAGCGACGCGGACCGCATCGTCCGGTGTCTGGTAGAAGAGGATCACGCAGTCCCCGTCGCGCACGATCGCGTTCCCGGCATCATCCTGCTCGAACTGGAGGATGACCGTCTGCGGCGTCGCGTCTTTGCACGTGAGGACGGGATAATCCGCGGTCGTGTTGCCGGGGCGCGTGAGCGCCCCCGTAGTGGGAAGGTTCAAAAGACCGTATTTGCTGCCGGTGAGACGTGCGATCTCCACGCCCGCGATCGCCGCGACCTTCGCACCGGCGTCCGGGTCCACGCTCACGAACACCTGCTCGACCGTACGGTTGCGTACGGTCAGGAGGCGGTGCGCATCATGGTCGCGCACGATGATATCCTCAAGGTCGCGCGGGTGGTAGTAGAACGGGATGTCATAGGGCTGCTCGCGAACCTGGATGCGCGTCACCCACAGGCCGCCGTCGGCCTGCGCGAAATCGAACCCGTTGTAACGGTCCTGTGAGATCGTCGCGCGATTCTTCCAGGATTGGTAGGCCGCGCCATCGATGAGCAAGAGCACGAGGATGCCGATGGCGAGGAGTCCCTTCCAAGCCGACGCGCGTGGCTGCGGCTTCTCGTCAGCCACCACTTCCGCCTGTCTGATCTCCCTACGTTGCGTTGCCATGTGTTCCGGCCTCTAGTCCTCGATGACTTGCCCATCCACGATGACGCCCATGCGCTCGTACAAGAGGCGATCCTTCGCCGCGAGCAGGCCCCGACCGGAGCCCTGCACGAGCACACACGAGCCGTCGCGCGTGATGCTGGGTGTCCCATTGGTTGAGATGAACAGGAGCACCGGCATCTGCGGACTCGCCATCGAGCAATTGATGATGGGCTGGTTGTACGCGTTCGCGCCCGTCATGGCGGTGAAACTCGGCACGGAGAGCCCTACTGCGAGCTGGAACCGCGCGTAATCGACCAACGGGAACTCCTCCGTGCTCGTATTCACGTCAGCGACGAGTGCGACCTGCTGCGCGCCCGCAAGCAGCGGCGCAACGCCCGGGTCCACCTCGAAATAGGTCACGAGAGCCGGGAGGTGCTGCAGCTCGACCTCGTTCCCGTCGACCTTGAGCGCGTAGACGCTTCCGCCTCCTGCGAGCTCCTTGACGTACAGCTCGTGATCGCCGTACTCCATGCGATCCTGCGTCGCTGGGTTGTAGAGCATCGCGGCGAAAATGCCGCCGATCATCGTGAGCACGATGAAGAGGCTGAACACGAAGACCATGCGTTTGCGGCGGCGCTCCTTGGCGAGCTGCTCTTGGTGGCGGCGGTTCATGCGTCGAAGCGACGCTCAGGTGTTTTTAAACGTTTGGAAGGCCGTACGCCCCCTGTGTGCTTGGGGCAGTGTGCTCACGCCGACGCATCGATGTGCCGTTCGTGCTGTTGCTGCAGGCGAATCTCGATCCCTGCGAGCGTGCTGTCGAGCGCACGGCGCACGTCCCAGTCTGTGTCGAACCCGTGCTGGTTCTCACGGTCCGCGAACAGGTGCACATGGCACCCGACCTGGGGTCCGACCCGTTTGACGTGGACCACGAGCTGGCCAGAGCCGCCGTGACGGCGGTACCGGTCGAGGAACCGCTGCGCCTGCTCGCGCAATTCGTGCTTGACCGCGCTAGGCAGCGGCGTGTCGATGACGAACTGGACGCCATTGGCATCGTTCCAGGTGGTGGGTCGCATCGGTGGTTACCCCTTGATTGGCGGTGTCGCCGGCGCGTGCTCTTAATCCGAGGGTATCTCGCATGGTACCTCCCGCAGTATCGTGAGGGATACTCTTATAAGCGAGTCCGTCTGACAGGGGTGGTATCATGGCAGACGCCGGTTGCCCGCGGCTCACCCCCTTGCGCATCTTGTCACGCAAGTGGAGCGATCTCATCTTGCGTTCCCTGCGCGATCCGCAGGGGTTTAGCGAGCTTAAGCGCTCATTGCGATTCATCACGAGCCGCATGCTCTCGCGTGAGCTCGCAGCGCTCACCCAGGAGGGTCTTGTCGAGCACAAGAGCGAGACGTACTGGCTCACACCGGCGGGGATCTCGCTTGTGCGCGCGTCAGAACCGCTCATGCGCTGGAGTGTAGATCACCGCGGGGCGCGGCACTGTGCGCCCGAGCAGCGCTGCACGCATTGCGCGCATTATCCGGATGCGGTCCAGGCGCTCGTGCGCGTCGGGAAGTAAGACCTGTTGGTTTTTTGGCGTTCTCGCTGCCGCGTCTGACCGCTACGGAGCGTTTCTGCGTGCCCATTCTCGGGCACCGTACCCGTCGGGATCCCGCGTCGTGACGCGACCCGACACGATGCCCTCGGCCCTGCTCCAAGGTAGCGGTCCATATGATGGGGTGGTGGGTGTTCGTGATGGATGGGTGTCCCTCCAAACGTATTTAAACCTCTCTCGTGCTTCCCCGATCCATGCGTCCGGACAAGGAGGTCAAGAAGTGGTTCAAGGGGCAGGCGAGCGCGCACCCCGACGACTATTACGCGACCGCAGTGCTCAAGCGCGAAGGATTCCGCCGCGGGCATTGCGCGTGCGGGACCTTCTTTTGGACGGTGAGCCTCACGCAGGAGCACTGCGGCGACCCGACCTGCTCCGGTGGGTTCCGCCTGTTCGAGAACAACCCGGCGAAGCATCGCATGACGTATGCGCAGGTGTGGGAGCGCTTCAGCACGATGCTTGAGGGGCGCGGCTACAAGGTCATGCCGCGCTATCCGGTCGTGTCGCGCTGGAACCCCACGATGGAGTACACGATCGCGAGCATCGCCGCGTTCCAACCGCACGTGGTGAACGGTGAGGCGGACGCGCCCGCGAAACGGCTCGTCATCCCGCAGTTCTGCTTGCGTTTTGGCGACGTGGACAACGTCGGCATCACGGGCAGCCACATGACGGGGTTCATCATGATCGGCCAGCATATGTTCGTGCCGCCGCAGGAGTGGGACCAGAACCAGGCGTTCCAGGACTTGTACGATTGGTTCACGCAAGGGCTCGGCCTACCAAAGGAGGAGCTCACGCTGCACGAGGACGCGTGGGCTGGCGGCGGGAATTACGGACCGTGCATGGAGTTCTTCAGCCGCGGTGTCGAGCTCGGTAACCAGGTGTATATGCTCTACGAGCAGACGCCCGACGGTGATCAGGAACTGAAGCTCAAGGTCCTGGACATGGGTATGGGGATGGAGCGCAACGCGTGGTTCAGCCAAGGGAAAGGCACCGCGTACGACGCGACCTTCCCGCTCGTCATCGGCAAGATCCTCGAGCGCACGGGTGTCGTGCCAAACGACGCCCTGCAGCGCAAGTTCCTCCCCCTCGCGTCATACCTCAACATCGATGAGGCCGAGGATATCGGCGCGGCGTGGGAACGCGTCGCGCGCGAGATCGGCGTGTCCGTGACGGAACTGCGCGCGGCGATCGAACCGATGCAGGCGGTGTACAGCATCGCCGAGCACGCGCGATCGCTCCTGTTCGCGCTCTCCGATGGCGGCTTGCCAAGCAACGTGGGTGGTGGGTACAACCTGCGCTCCATCTACCGCCGCGCGCAAGGGTTCATCGACGCGCACGGGTGGGACCTGGATATGGGCGAGGTCGCGCTGTGGCACGCGCAAGAGCTCCAAGGATTGTTCCCGGAGCTTCTCGCGAACATCGCGGAGACGCGCGAGATCCTCGCGGTGGAGAAGCACAAATCGATCGAGAACGGCAAGCGGGCGACCAGCATCGTTCAGAGCGAACTGGCCAAGGCACTCAAGGCCGGCGAGGGCATCTCGATCGATCGCCTGATCGACCTGTATGACAGCGACGGCATCCACCCGGATGCGGTCGCGAAAGCGGCCCGCGCCGCCGGCATCGCCCTTGCGGTCCCTGACAATTTCTTCGCGCTCGTGAGCGAGCGTCACGCATCGGCGGAGCAGAAGACCGCGACACGGCGCGCCGTGCACTTCGCGGTCGAGGATTGCGCGAAGACCGAGCTCTTGTACTTCCGCTCCTATGATTTGCTCGCGTTCGATGCCCGCGTGGAGAAAGTGCTCGATGAGCGCCATGTCGTGCTCGACCGGACCGCGTTCTACCCGACCAGCGGTGGGCAGGAGCACGACACGGGCGCGATCACGGGTCCAAGCGGGATCGGGAACCGTGTCGTCGATGTGATCAAGCAGGGCGGCGTGGTCATCCATGTGCTTGAGGATGAGATCGACTTCGGGCCTGGCGACACGGTCAACGGCGCGATCGATCGCGATCGGCGCGAGCAGCTCGCGCAGCACCACACCGCGACGCATATCATCAACGGTGCCGCGCGCAAGGTGCTCGGCAACCACGTGTGGCAGGCGGGCGCGGCGAAGACGACCGAGAAGGGTCGCATCGACATCACGCATTACGAGACGCTCACCCCCTTGCAGGTGCGCCGTATCGAGGAGGAGGCGAACCGCATCGTCGCGGCCGACATCACGCTCGCGCATGGTCTCGTACCCAAGCGCAAGGCCGAAGAAGCGCACGGTTTCCGGTTGTACCAAGGCGGCGCGGTCCCTGGTCGCGAGATCCGCGTGGTCGACATCCCAGGGTTCGACGTGGAGGCGTGCGGTGGCACGCACCTGAACCGCACGGGCGAGGCTGGTGCGATCCGCATCATCAAGACCTCGAAGATCCAGGACGGCATCGTCCGCATCGAATTCGTCGCGGGCAAGCAAGCGATGCGTATCGCAGGTGACCGTGCGGCGTTGCTTGTGGAGCTCGCCGGTTTGTTCGGTTGCACGCAGGAGCTCATCCCTGCAGCGAGCGCCGCGCTCTTCGCGCGCTGGAAGGCCGCGCGCAAGGGGAAACTTGCGCAGTTCGTCGAGCCGCCATTGCACCCGAGCTCTGGCGACTTGCTCGCGGAGACGGCCGCTATCCTGCAGACGCAGGCGCAGAATCTCGTCGCGACCGTGCAACGCTTCCAGGCAGACGTCGCGAAAGCGCGACAGGGCTGACGATCAGGGTCTCAGGCCTTTGCGTGCGAGGTACTCTTCCCAGATGCGTACGACCCGCTCTTGCGTCTCCTTCGGGGTCTCGCCCGTCGGGACGCGAAACTGCACCACGGCCGCGCCATGGCGTTCGTGCATGCGGGTGACGCGTCCGCTCGCGTACAATTGCGCAAGCGGCTCCTGGAACCCTCGCTGCTCGAAGATGGAATCATCCTTCTTGTCGCGGCACTGCAGCCGCCGCATCGCCTCTTCGACATCGACCTGCGGGACGATGAGCAGACCGGACACGGTCTGTCGCTCGCCGCGGTTGCCCGGCAGTCCCCGCACGATGCCAAGACCGATCTCGCGGCTGTACCCCTCATTCCCGAACTGCAGCGGCTGATAGTGCTCGCTCGTGACCTCGCCACGCTCCTTGACGATCCACGCGCCGGCCTTGCGCGCTGGCGCGACGAGCGTTTTGTCGAGGATGTCTCGATCGATCGCGAACCCGTGCGCCGCGACCATCGCAGGATATGCCCGATCGGCGAGCTGCCTTGTGAGCTCATCGCGGATGATGCGACCCATGCCGCCGCAGCTCGGCTGCCCGACGATGAGCATATCGCAACCCGGCACCGCCGCGCACGCGTCATCCCAGGTCGGGTTGCGTCCTTCGCGTTGCGCGTACTCGATCGCGTCGAAGATGCGCTTGCCGTGCAGCGCGCCCCATCCCTTGATCGCGCCGCACAAGGTCCCCTTGCCCGCCCCATCGATGGAATCGAATTCGATGGTGCGTTCATCCACCGCATGCGGCACGTCCAATGCCGTGACGTATTCGCGCATGATGCGTGTCATCTCCTCTTCGCTCGCATACGACCGCACGGTCAGCTGCGGGTGACGCATCTGCGTCACCATCGACGACGCGCGCACGTGCTCGCCATGGATGGCGAGCGTTGGCACGTGGAGCGTCTGCAGCGCGTACATGATCTCGATCCCGACGCCGGTGCTCGCCCTGCTGATATCGGCGACGAGCACATCGCTGTCGTTGAGCCACGCGATATCGCGTTCGAACACGGTGATCCCGCGCTTCGCGTTCTCCTCCTCCCATGAGTGGACATCGTCGTACCCGATGTGCTCCGTGAGCACCTGGCCGTGCTGCTGCAGCGTGGCGATCGCTGCCTTCGCCATCCGCTTGCTGTCGTCGTCAGCGTTGAGGATCGCTGCGGCATAGTAGATGTTGAGGCTCACGGGTCCACTCTCCTGAGGTACACCACGACCTCGCTCTTGTTGAGCGCAATGCGCATCTCCTCCTCCCATCTCGACCAATCGATCGTCGGGAATCGCGCATCCCCCTCATACGCGCCTTCCACCCAGGTGAGGTGCATCGTGTCCGCAAGGTCACGTGCGAGGGTCTCCGCGTAGATTTGCGCACCGCCGATGATGTATGGCTCGCACCGGTAGGAGTGCGCGAGCGTTATCGCATCGTCGATCGATCGGCACACGTCGATGCCTGGCGTTGGCGGCATCCGTGAGCTCACGACGATGTTCTGCCGTCCTGGCAATGGCCGGTACTTCTGCGGGATGCTCTCCCAGGTGTTGCGGCCCATGATGACTGCGTGCCCCATGGTCGTGTCACGGAAATACTTGCGATCCTCGGGCAGGTCCCATGGCACGCGGTTCCCCTTGCCGATGATGTGCTCACGCGTGAGCGCGGCGATGAGCGAGGTCATTGTTGCACGCTCGGGGTGGTTGCTTGCAGCCCGACGCTCAACGGCGCCTTGATCGCCGGGTGCGGATCGTATCCGTCGATACGGATGCCGTCGGGTTGGAAGTCGATGACGCTCGCGAGCGGTCGAACGATCTCTAGGCGCGGTAATGGTCGCGGTTCTCGGGAGAGCTGTTCTCGGACCTGATCGAGATGGTTCTCGTAGATGTGCACGTCACCGAACGTGTGGATGAACTCTCCTGGTTCGAGACCCGTCGTGTGCGCCAGGAGGTGCGTGAGTGCAGCGTAGGATGCGATGTTGAAGGGCACGCCGAGGAACGTGTCGGCGCTGCGCTGGTACATCAGCAGTGAGAGCTTGCCGTTCGACACGTTGCAGTGGAATAGCACGTGACATGGTGGGAGTGCGACGTGGGGGAGTGCGGCCGGGTCCCACGCGCTTACGATGTGACGTCGGCTGTCTGGGTTCTCGCGCAATGCGTTCTCGAGCTGGAGGATCTGGTCGACGCCGTTGAAGTCCCGCCACTTCTTTCCATACACAGGGCCAAGGTCGCCCCACGATGCG
>CAYNGK010000073.1:0-7557 GCA_964396935.1 uncultured Methanosarcinales archaeon
GTGGGCGTGTGGACGCGAAAGAGCAGATCGCGAGCATCGGGCAGTTGCTCATGGCGAAGTTCGACTGAAGCGAGGACACCGTCAGCTGCGATCACCGCGTCGAGCGGACTCTCCTTACGGCAGCACCCACTTGGGCCGCCGCTTCCACGGCGCGTCCGGCATACGCGGCATATCGATCCCTTCGGGGATGAGGAACGTCTCGCCGCGGTACCAATTGTTGAGCGCAGCGCTGCCCATCGTCATCGGTCTGGGTGACCCTGACGTCGGCACTTCGCACTTCTGGAGCATGCGCGTGCGCACGTCCTGCACGATCGTGGTCTGGATCTGCTGCCGGTACATCAGGAACGTGCCGCTGTAGTCGTGGTCCGGTTCGTCGAGCGCCCCCCACCCGATCAGGCCGACGCCGCGGCGCCAGGAGTTGTCGGGCTCTACGACTTCGATGTACGCGTACATCTCCATGTTGCCCCAGTGCGTCTCATCATAGATCGGGCGGGAATCGCGCGGCCCCCACATATCGCGCATCACGTAGAGCATCGCGTGCGCATTCGGGTGCCCGAGCTGCGCAGGGAACGTCCGCCACGCGTCGGGGACACCCAGCGGGTTGTCGCGGTTGCGCATGAACGTGACATCCGCACGCGCGCGGTCCAAGCCCTCAGGCGTGGTGATATCGTACGGCCCGTACAGGCGGTTCATCGCATACGTCTCGTGCTGCTCGAAGAGCTGGCCGTCGCCTGGTCCTGTGCGCGGCACATCGCAGCGGTAGTAGTCGAGCAGGCCGTGCTCGATCGCATCGGTGCCGGATGGGAGGTCCAGGCGTGCCCAGAGCAAGCCAGGGTTCCCGTTCGTGTCCTTGAGCACGCGGTACCAGCTATTCTCGTACCAGTCCATCAGCTCAAGGACGATGCGCAGGGTATTGCCGCTGAACACGAAATGCTCACCGAGCCCTTGCTTGCTCTTGACGAACGCGATCTTCGCCTCGCCAAGGGGTGTCGGACCCTCGAGCGTCATGAGCTTGTTGTAGCCACCCCAACGCACTACGCCGTCTTGGGAGGTGTCGTTCGCAAGTATCGGGTGGTAGCCGTTAGGCGCGCTCGACCACCCGACGGTGTAGATCTGGTGATTGCTGTACGCGTCGTTCATGTTGAACGCGCCAAGAAGACTGGTCTGTATGCCGCTCACAGGCGGCGGTGTGGTGGGCGGCGGCGTCCCCGGGTCCTGTTGGGGAGGTGGCGTCTGGGGTTGCTGCTCCTCGCACGTGCCTTCATGGTAGCACGGGTCGCGCGCGTTCGCGGCGCTTGGCGCAAGCAGCGAGCAGAGTGATATCGCAAGCGGTGCAATCGCCTTCTTCCACCGAACCACAAGTGGCGGGATTCCGCTTCGCTTCTTAAATTTTCGGGGTGCGAACCGCGAGGTATCGCGATATTTGTCGACGAGAAACGGGCGTTTATAAGCGCCCGGGAGGTGCTGCCCTGTGCAGCCTCTGCATCGCCCGTGTCGGGAAGAGCCGGGCTGCCGTCGCGCTCTGCCACGCGACGAACCGCTCGATGCACGTATCGCAGACATCCACCGCGCGATCATCACGGACGCGCAACCGGTGGAACGCGGGGTCGTACTGGCCGATACCGCACCCGCACAACGCGCAGGGCACCGCGTCATCGGCACCGGTACGGGTCTTTGGCATCACCAGCCCTCCGTCCAGAGCGCATCCAGGTCCCGATAGGTGGCATAGCGGATCCGGAATCGCTCATCGCTGCTGCGCGAGAAGACCTCGTTGAGAAATGCATCGTAGGTCTGCGCGCCGCGCGTTGCGGCATCCGTGTTCACGGCCTGGACGATGCGGTCCCTGATCTCTGCCGCGTACGCTTGCGCAGGAAGCGGGAGCTCCATCCCTCCAAGCAGCTGCGCGCGCGTCATCCCCGCAAGGAGCGTGCGCGCGTGCGCGCGCCCGGCGGTCGTGAACGAGAAGCGCGTCACGCCACCGAGCGATCCGAAGTAGATGGAGAATGGTTCCACCGCAACGCCAAAGACCACCACTTCGCGCAACGACTCCTTGAGGTCGTCGACGCTGGGCACTGCGCGGGTGATCTTGATGGCGTCGAGATACGCGGCGCACGCCCCGTAGTCTTCCTGCATGCGGGCGAGTCTGTAGCCGGGGTCGCCGAGCACGGGGTGGATGTGTATCTCCGCGTTCGCTCGTGGGCGCAACTGCGCGAAGAGCGCCGGGTCGATGCGCGCGGAGTTCCGTGCCCGTATGATGCCTTCCTGGAGGTCCGTGAATCCCGGCGCACGCCAACCGTCAGCCCCTTGTCCGATCTCGATCCAGTCGCTCGTCCTTGGGTCATACATCCACGCCTCTTCCCGATCGCTTGTGAAGACGAGATCTTCCAGAGCGGCCAAACCATCCTTCAATGGCGCGTGCACCACGCGCGAGAACCGGTCATCCGTGTTCACCGAGAGCCGCTCGGACGGGACCAGAACCGGCGCTGACCCACGCGCAGCCGGCGCCCCAAGCAGTGCGAGCAGGAGCAGAGCGGGGGGCGCGATCGCGGCACGACGCATGGCACCGTTGGCCGCTATCGATGATATAAACCTGTTGTGCCCTCTGCTTGGGGGCAAGGGCACGGCTAGCGTGACGCGCGTTCGATCTCGCGCTTGACTTGCCAGAACTCGTCCTCGTTGCGCGCGTCGCTCTCCGAAAGGCGGCAGATGCTCCAGCCGTTCGCACGTGCGACCTTGTCGCGGGCGATCTCACCCATGATGCCTTTCGTGTCCTGCTTCTTCTTGATCTCGATGAGCATCTTGTGCTTAGGGATGGCGATGTCCATCACCATCCGTTGCCGGTGCCCCTGCGCATCCGTGTAGTCGAACGCCTTGTCCCGCACGATCGTGTACGTCTTGGACAGGAGCGCGGCGCAGAGGTCTTCTGGCGATTCCTCCTTCCGACGTGGTTTGCTGTGCAGTTGGCGGACCGGTATACGCATATGGGTGTTGTGCGTTGTCCGGGGGTTATAAAACCCTCCTCCCTCGGCGTCCCGTGAACACCGCGTATCAGACCGCAGTACGTTTATAACACGGCTACCACTCCCGAGCGGTACGGTTGATGCCTATGCGTTCCCTCCCTATCCTCCTCATCCTGGCAGCCCTCCTGCTCCTCCTCGCGAGCGGCGTGAGCGCGGCCAAAGGCGAGCAGACCCTCACCGGCACCATCGATGTCATCCATGCCGATGATTTCGCGCATCCGGAGAACACCCATTACGCGTACTACCTGCGCACCGCGACCCAACGCTACCAGATCACCGACACGGCCTGGCTCGATCCGTCGATCGCCGGCGCGACCGTCACGGTGCGCGGCACTGCGCAAGGCGCCGATCTCACGCTCGCCGCCGAGCCCGCAAGCGTACAGATCGAGAGCGTCGCGCAAAGCCGCGCGTCCGACAACATCGGCGCCCAACGCACGCTGGGCATCGTGATGTCCATCGACGGCGCGCAACCGCCAGCGACGGTCGAGCGCGTGCGCCACGAGCTGTTCGACTACGCACCTGGGCCGCTCAACCCGACGACCAGCACCACCCAGGTCTACTACAACCTCACCACGTACGGCAAGACGCGCTTCGTCGGCGAGGTGGTCGGCCCGTACGCGTTCAATTCCTCCGTGTGCGGCTTGTACGATATGCTCGCTGAAGGCCTGCGCGCTGCGAGCGCGACGGTCGATGTCAGCGCGTACGACCGCATCGTCATCGTCCCAGGTTGCACGCCGTGCCTCTGCTATGGCGCCATGGGGACGAACGGGAAGATCATCAACTGGCAGCTCCCCGACGGCAGATACGTGAACATCAGCGTCGCGTGGCTCCGTTCCTTCAACACTGTCGTCACGTCCCACGAGCTCGGGCATAATTTCGGGGGCAATCACGCAAGCAGCCTCCTGTGCCAAGATGAGAACCAGACGTGGCTCCAGTACGGCCTGAACTGCGCGCAGTACGAGTACGCGGACGCGTACGATGCGCTGGGCAGCGGCGCGAACGAGATGAACGCGATCCACCGCACCGAACTCGGGTGGCTCGACAAGAAATACACGAAAGCCGTCGCAAGCGACGCGGCCGCCGAGTTCGTGATCACCGACCTTGATCGCACGCCGGCAGGATCCCAGATCCACCAGCTCACCATGCCCGTCACGCGCGACACGGGCAAGTACGCGGCGATGGAGCACGTGTTCTATTCGGTCGAGTACCGCACGAACATGCACTCGTATGGCGGGAACCGCACGGGCGTGGGCATCCGCCTCTTCAAGAAAGGACCGATGTGGTATGCGCCGAACGCCCCCTACAACCTGATCCAGACGACCCTTGTGAACCCTGATGCGCCGCTTGAGTACCTGCCGCAGACGCCCGGTGGCGCCGATGGGCTGCTCAACGCGCCGGGCGACACGTACACGGACGATATCAACGGCTATCGCATCGCGCTCGTCCGCCTCAACGCGCAGAACGCGACCGTGCGCGTCGAGCGCATCGCACCCCGCGTCTTCGATCTCTCCAGGCCGATCGTTGCCTATGCGTTCGACGCGACCGCTGCGGGCCCGGGCGGTACGCTCTACGTCAAGGACGCGGCCGGGTACGCGCAACCAGCGACTGCGTACAACCTGCTCCTACGCGGACCCGACCCGACCACAGCTGTGCGCAAGGCAAAGACCGGCTATTTCAGCGACAGCACGCACACCACACCCGACAGCGTGAGCAGCTATCTGGCGACGGGCGGTTTCGTCCCCGCGCTCGTGAAGGAACGCCAGGCGTTGACGATCGCGATGTGGATGTGGGCGGAGCCGTACGTCCCCGCCCCTGGCTATCCGTACGACCTGAATCTCGCGACGGTGGGCAACACGCAATTCGGCCTGCAGCTGAGCGCGCCCGATCAGGGGTTGTTCATCCGGAACTGCTTCATGAAAGGGTCGCAGCAAGTATGCGCGCGGACGCGCACCGATCTGCCGTCCGCGGGCGCGTGGCATCACGTCGCCGCGGTCTACGATGGCACGACGCAGTACCTGTACGTTGATGGCGTGCTCAAGGCATCCTCACCCAAGCCCGACGGTGCGACCGGTCTCGCGTTCGCTCCCGCGCCCACGATCGCTATCGGCGGGTACGTGTGGGATAACGGGCAGTACAACGGTTACCTCGATGACGTGTCGTTCTGGGCGCGTGCGTTGACGGCGTCGGACGTGAAGGGTCTCGCCGCGATCCCCCCTTCCCTGACGTGATCGGTTGCGCAAGGTGCGCATGGCACGCAATCGATTTTATATATCGCACGGACCGTGCCGCGCACCATCTCATGAGGTGGTTCCTATGACCTACGTCGACGGTTTCGTAATCCCTATCCCGAAGAAGAACATCGCCGCTTACCGCAAGATGGCCAAGGGTGGTGCCAAGGTCTGGATGAGGTGCGGGGCGCTTCACTACGCCGAATGCATCGTTGAGGATATGGCACCCAAGGGCATCGTCATGACGTTCCCGAAGCTCGCTCGCATGAAGGCAGGCGAGACGGTGGTCTTCTCGTTCATCACGTACAAGTCCAGGGCGCACCGCGACGCGGTCAACAAGAAGGTCATGAAGGATCCGTACCTGATGGACCCGAAGAACATGCCAAAGAGGATGCCTTTTGACATGAAGCGCATGGCGTACGGCGGCTTCAAGGTGATGGTGGAGAGATAGCTACTCTCGTAAGTCGCTAAGCGTCCGGATTCGTACATGCCCGGGGAACCAGCGTAGGAATTCGCCTGTATAGAGCGCATGCGGCACGCCGAGCCCTTGGTTTTGGAGCAATGCTTCGAAATCCGTGATATGGGCTGCGAGCGCATCCTTGAGCTGTGCCGCAAGCCGCAAATCATCCGTGAACACCGTGTCCTGCGTGATGATGACCCATGGCTCGGTGAGAATGAGGATCTCCTCTTCCTTGATGAGATACGCACGGTGTTCCTTCATGAGTGCGCTCAGTTCCGTCTCCACGCGCGCAGTGGCGTGATCCTGTGCGGCAATCTGCGCAATGGCGAACCTCGCGAGGATCGTCTCGAATAGGATCTCGCCGTTGAGACGCTGCGTGAGCACGTATGGTCCGATGGTCTTCACTGCTTCCGAGGAGACGACGTCCTCGTCCGTATGCGTGCTGCGTTCCAGCTTGAGGTTCTCGTATCCGACGAGGAATTCCTTCTCGAGACCGATGGTATGGAGCGCCTGGAGCCGCTGCGCGGGCAGGATGCGCGACTCCAGCAGGAACTGGCTGAAACTGCCGCGTTCGAACGCGGTCGGGTGGAAAAAGGGGATGGCACGCAGTCCATTAGGCGCTTTGAGTCTTGCTTCCGTGAGGAGTGCGCGAGTGTTGTTGCGTAGTTCCATGATGAAAAAGAGAATTCGTTGGTGCTTTTTGAACCCTTTGTCTCACGGGCAGATCGTCGAGGCCCAGCAGCTCTGGCGGGTCGTGACGATCGTCTTCCACGGTCCTGCCGGGACATCGGCCGCGTTCACCCATTGCCACGAGACCGTGTCGACCGGTCCGAGCGTGAGATAATCGCGCACCGCAGGTGAGACGTCGATGCCCGCGAGCCATCCGAAGCTCGTCGTGGGTTGCGTGTTCGTGCCAAACACATACTGCCAATCATCCGTCGGTCCGGGGCCGGCGTTCTCGACTTGCGCGTAGACGGTCTTCGTTCCCTTGATAATCTTCACCCAGCGGTTCTTGATCATCGATTCCTGGAAGCCCCACGCGGTCTTCTCGTTCGCCCATGGCACGACCTGGAACGCATTCGACTTGCGCCCGACATCGCTGAAGTCCGTGTACGGAACGGCGACATAGAAGGGATTCTCCTTGGGTGTGAAACCTGCCGGATACCAGCCGTTACGGTTGTTCGGGTCATCATACCCGCCGTAGTGCTCCTGCCACCACACATCCCACGCGCTGTCGTAGTTGTTGCTCCATCCCGTGTCCGCGGACGGCCCTTGGCCGACCCAGAACGTCGTGACGACGATGTTCGTCTTGAGGGGGAAGGAACTGGGCGTGGGGGTTGGCGTCGGCGTGGGCGTCGGCGCGGAGCATACCGCGCTCTTCTCGAAGCCGTTGTACTGGATGCACGTCGTGCCGAAGCAGACCTTGGGCGGTGTGCCTGTGTACGCCTGGCGGTAGACTTCGAAGTAGCCGCTCTTGTCGCACGCCATCGCTTTGATGCTGTTCGCCCCAGAGCCGCACGTGACGGTCCGGCAACCGCTCTTGACATCAGACGTGATGCCGCTCGTGCACGTCACAGGAAGGTTCATCGCGCTCGCGGAGCACGTGCTGGTGGTCGTCGCGGTTGTCGTAGTCGTCGTGGTCGTTGGTGCCGGAGCGGGTGCTGGCGCAGGTGCGGGCGCGCTGCACGTGTACAGCGCGCTCTTCGCGAAACCGTTCGTGCCGACGCACGACGCGCCCAGGCAAACCTTCGTCACGCCGGAGCCGACAGTCGTCTGCTTGTAGAGCTCGAAGTACTGCGCGGGCTGGCCGTCGGGCTTGTCGCACGCCATCGCCTTCATGCTTGAGGAT
>CAYNGK010000074.1:0-7342 GCA_964396935.1 uncultured Methanosarcinales archaeon
AACAACGCGCTCGTCGTGCGCAACGACACCTTGATCGTCAAATACTATCGCAACAGCGCGTTGAACACGGTTGGTGTCCTCAAGGACGGGGTCGCACCCGGCGTGGAAAGCGCGAATGTTCAATTGCGTTGCCTCACGCGGACGTCCGGCTCTTGCGCCAACGGTCCGCTCCCGAGTATGCCCCTTGCCGCAAATCTGCCCGTCCTTCCAGCGAGCGCGGTGAATCGCCACCTTATTACCGAGGAAGGGTTGAACGTACAAATGAAGCAAGAGTTCTGGTGGAATCCGATCAACCCCACCACCTGTCAAGTCGCGGGCACTGCAGGGAGTATCACGCACTCCGGGAAACTGTTCCTCCTCGAATCCTACGACTTCGGCGGCGATGTCGGCGTGCAGCACGATGTGCTCGTGTATGAAGGCGTTGGCGGATACCCGACTGACGCGCCGATGGCGCAACTCGACCCGTGGGGAACGATGCGTCTGGAACGCTATCTCTTCGTCGAAGGCAAAGGGTACTATCAGGAAGACGGCATCGAGGATCCTGATTGCCGTGACGCACCAAGCGTCCAGACGTGCGATGGCGTGTACTCGCGGTTCACCTCGTTCACGCCCGCGACATGGCGCTGGATCGAGCCGACACCCGTGCCGATCGTTGAGTACTGCCCGAACATCTAGCGTTATAGGGTTCTCTGGTGACCTTCGATCCGGTGTTTTCAGCTACATCGTCGACCAAGAAATACACTCCCCACGACCGCAAGGGGAGAAAGCACGAGCGTGTTCGGTATCTCCGCTTGTGAAACGCCTTCGCCGGCCAGGTACTGCTCGTAGGACGGCAGCACGAACAACGCGCCTTCCTTCGCTTCCTCCTCGAGCATATTGAAGATGAAGCGCGATTGCGTCGGCCACGCCCAGCAGTACACGATATCGGCGGTCGCCACGCTCACCGGTAACCGCGCGTACGAGTCCTCCACGACCGCCCCGGTCGGCATCGTGCGCTCTTGCGCGAAGAACCGCTTGCGAAACGCTGCGTACGCAGCGCTAAAACGCACCGGCACCATATCGCCGACCGTCACCGCGCACGGCGTCAAAGGATCGATGAACCCCGCCGCCACCGCCCGTTCATAATTGCGCTCCGCGTGGCTTACCAGCACGGGATTCAGCTCGATCCCGTACGACGCGAACCCGGCAGCGGCGCACAGGAGCACCCACCCGCCCGTGCCGCAACCGAGATCAAGGGATACATCCGTCTTCTTCGCGTATCTCATCATCTCCACAACAGCGTCCGCCAACACCGATGGCGGCACGGCGATGAATCCCGTCCCCTGCGCGCGTTGCGGCTCGTAGTCCATATCGTCATTTGACGTCACGAGAATATCGACGACACCTTGCAAGCGCGCGCGGAGGTCCAGCACCGTAGGAGATCCAAGACGCCCTTTATCTGCGTATGCGTGGGGGCGCGTGCCCTCCGACGTGTCGCATCTTGATACAGAACGCTTATAAACGCCCGTCGTGACTTGTGGCCGCAATGGGTGTGCGGATTCCTATCGATGCGCGTCTGGGCATCGTCGCCCTCCTCGCCGTGATCGTGTTGGTGCTCACGCTTACCCTGCCGTCCTCGCCCGTACCCATAACACCGACGCAGCAGAACCAGAGCGCCCAGGAGGCGCAGACGCTCTCGCTTGCCGTTGTCGCCGCGCACGCGACCGCGACCGACTGCTGGACGGTCATCGACGATGCGGTGTACGATATCAGCGGGTACGTGCAGGTCCACCCTGGCGGCCAAGTCATCACGAAAGCGTGCGGCATCAACGGCACGACCCTGTTCAATACGAAAGATGGCCGCGGCAAGCCGCACAGCACGACAGCGCACCAGCTCCTCGCGCAATTCCGCGTCGGCACTATCGGCGAGACGATCACCCCGGCAGACGCCGCCCCGCAAGGGCCGCTCCCGGATGACTTGCGTCGCGCGCTCGCGCTCTTCGATGACCCGACCGTCAAGGCATTCCGGCTCATCATCGAGAGCGGGGGGAAGCTCTACACGGTCGTGCTCGAGAACGGCGTCCTGACGATGCGCGAGGGTGTCGACAGTACCGCACCGCTTGGTGGTGTCGTGAACACGACCCTGCCGAAGACCTGCACTGAAAGCACCGTCGCTGCCCGCCACAGCACGAAGAGCGATTGCTGGATCCTCATCGATGGGAACTACTACGATGTCACGAGCTACATCTCGATTCATCCTGGTGGCCAGAGCGCGATCGCGCCGTACTGCGGCGGCAAGGACGCGACCAGCGCGTTCGCGACGAAAGGCGGTTCGGGCGGCACACATAGCACCTTCGCGCGCTCCACGCTCGCGTCATTCAAGGTCGGCACGGCGTGCGTCGCGCAGAACGCGACCGGTCCCCTCATCATCACCATCACCGCGCCGACGAACGGGCAACAGCTCGCTGTCGGGACGTCGCAAGTGACGTTGAGCGCAGTCACGAGCCGCACCGCGACGTGCAGATGGGATACGAAGAGCAAGGCGTACGCCAGCATGACGAACACGTTCAGCACAACCGGCGGCACCGCGCACACCGTGACCGTCACCAGTCTCGCTGACGCGAGCTCGTACACGCGATACGTCGCGTGCAAGAGCACGGATGGCGTGGAGAGCGTCATCGCGTCTATCGCCTTCAGTGTCGCCGCACCGGTACCGACCGCGACACTCGATATGGTCGAAGTCGCGACGCACAACTCGCAAAGTGATTGCTGGCTCGTGATCGACAACAACGTGTACGATGTCACGAGCTACATCCCCATCCATCCTGGTGGCCAGAGCGCGATCGCCTCGCGCTGCGGCACCGATGCCACCAACGCATTCAACACCAAGGGCGGTGGCGGTTCGCACTCGAGCACCGCACGATCCTTGCTCGCGACGTTCCTCATCGGCCCGCTCGTCCAGACGGCTGCCGCGCCACCCGTCGCGACCATCACCGCGCCCACCGACGGCCAACAGCTCGCGGCGGGCACGACGCAAACGACGCTGAGCGTCACGACGAACAAGGCCGCGACGTGCAAGTGGGGCGCAAGCGATGTCGCTTACGCGAGCCTGGCGAACACGTTCAGCACGACTGGCGCCACCACACACAGCACAACGCTCACCGGCCTCGCTGACGGCCAGAGCTACGCGCGCTATGTCCGCTGCCAAGACGCGAACGGCACGGCGATGACGACGAGCGTGCACGTGACGTTCAGTGTCGCAAGCCCCACACCACCTGCCGGCACCGGGTTCACGCTCGCGGATGTCGCGCAGCACGCGTCGCAGAGCGATTGCTGGATCGTGATCGACAACAACGTGTACGATGTCACGAGCTACATCCCGATCCACCCCGGTGGCCAGAGCGCGATCGCCTCGCGCTGCGGCACCGATGCCACGACCCCATTCAACACGCGCGGGGGGTCGGGAACGCACAGCAACGCCGCGAAGAACCTCCTCGCCGGGTTCTACATCGGCGACCTCGCAGGTACCGGCGGCACCGGGAACACCACGGGCGGCGGTACTAGCGGTGGCGGATCGATACCGACGGTGGAAGAGGCCATCCAGGCAGCGTATCCGGGCGCGACCATCCAGGAGATCAACGAGGAGGATGACGGACGTAAGGAAGTCAAGATCGACTATCAAGGTGACGAGATGACGGTGCACTTGGATGCGAACAACAATATCGTGTGATGACCTATGGACCTGACTGTTCTACGATTACGACTGGCCGCGTACGGACCGCTGCTGCTGCGCGTCGGGATGGCGCTCGTCTTCCTCTACTTCGGGTTCAGCCAGCTGCGCCACCCGGACCTGTTCATCGGCTGGTTGCCGAGCGAAGTGAGCCTGCTTCCCATCTCCGCGCGGACCTTCGTCATCCTCAATGGCGCGTTTGAGGTGTTCTGCGGGTCACTCCTCTTCGTCGGGCTCTTCGCGAGAATCTCCGCGCTCCTGTTGGGACTCCACTTGCTCGGTATCTCGTTCTCTATCGGATTCTCGGAGATCGGCGTGCGCGACTTCGGACTGTCGCTCGCGACCATCGCGATCGCCCTCATCGGTCCAGGAGCGTACGCTCTCGAGACTCGTCTCGGGAACTCAGGAGAGGAACCGGACGCACCCGGCGATCCCTAAGAACAGGATCGCGAACACCACAAGCAGCAGCACGCGCACGAGGGTGCGTGATTGTCGCGTCCACTCGGAAAGATACAGCCACGCGCCAAAGACGGTGAGATAGATGAGGTCGAGCAGGAGTTTCCCGTACAGGGTCGTCTGCACGAGCCACGGTGCGATGAGCGTGAATGCGCTGCCGGTGAAGAAGATCCCGAACGCGAACGGGAAGAAGATGGCGAGCGTCGGCGAGATCAGCCCTTCACGGGCGAAGATGCCGACCGCGATGCTGCCGATAGCCCATAGCGCAGCGGTCAGCCAGAACCACAGGGGATGCGCAGTCGTGCGCTTGCGCGCGATCCACCAATCCAGGAGGTGACCGAAAAACGCGCCGAGGAAGAAGTAGACGATGCACGCCGCGAGCCAATCCGCGCTCGTGTAGAGCACAGCACCGACTGATCCTTCGGCCGAGCGGATGATGCTCGGTATGGCAGCGCCCAGATACGAGAGCGTCCCAAGCACGAGCCACGCGCGCCCGCGAGTTGCACGGATGATCTTCGCCCACTCCATCTGCCCGCTCAGCACGCGCGCCGGTACTTAAACGTATTTGCGGATACGCGCAGTCACTGTCACGGTTCATCCACGCGTTCGCGGAGCTTGCGGAAGTTCTCCTCGTGAAACGCGACGTACTTGGGCTTTGTCCCTGAGCGCGTGGCGATCGCGCGATACTCGCGCTCGGCAGCATCCACCTCATCGGCCGTCGGCCGTTCCGGTCCCGTGCCGGTGAGCGCGCGAAACACCCACGGGTTTCGGATCGCGCCGCGCGCGAGCATCACGCCGTCGCACCCGGTCTCGGCCATCATCCGACGGGCGTCGTCGGCATTGAGCGCGCCGCCGTTCCCGATCACAGGGATGGTCGCGATCGCCTTCACCTCGCGGATCGCGCCCCAGGATGGCGCGTCGCGGCTCTTCTGCTTCGCGTGGCGCGCGTGCACGACCAGGTAATCCAAGTGCTTGTTCGCGGCCGGCACGAGGCGCAGGTACACCTTGTGGTCCATCTCCATCTGATTGAGCCCCAGACGGATCTTCGCGCCGACCGCGCGGATGTCAAGCGTGGTGTGCTTGCGCCAGTAGTCGATCTTGTCGAACATCACGCTCATCTTGTTCACGCGTTTGAGGAGCGCCGGGCCCGCGCCGATACGGATCACGTCGGGGCTGGGGCAGCCGAAATTGAGATCGATAGCGCGGATGTTCTTGAAGTGCGGGTGCGTGGTGACCGCGAGCTGCTCGAGCTTGTAGAGCGCGACCCCGAGCTCCCGCTCGTTCACCGCGAACAATTGCAGGCCAGTCAGGGTGTCCGGATCGTGCGTGTCGATCAGATCGAGCGTGGCCTTGTTCTTGCGCACGATCCCTGACGCGCGCACCATCTCCGTCCAGGTGATGCCGGCGCCTAGACGAAAGCACAACCGCCGGAAGCCGATGTCCGATACTTCCTCCATCGGCGCGAGAAGGAACGGGCTCGCGAGTTCCATCTTGCCGATACCGAGCGAAGTCATGCCTGGATCCGCGTGAACAACCACGCGCCCACCGCGGTGAGCCCGACCGTGATGACGCCCAGGACCGCCAGATCGATGCTCGCGTTGAACACGGTCACGCCCGTGAGCGCGAGACGCAGGCCGTCCACGCCATACGAGAGCGGGTCAAGACGCGTCACCACATGGAGCGCGCGCGGCAGTCCTTCGAGAGGGAACAAGGCACCCGAGAGGAAGAAGAGCGGCATCATGAGGAAGTTCATCACGAGCGGGAACCCCTGCATGTCCTCGAGGATGGAGCCGATCGCGGTCCCGAACGCGCTAAAGAGCAGCGCGATGAGCGCCATGAACAGGAACGCGAGCGGTATCGCGTGCAACGGGAACCGGAATCCGAACGCTGTCGCGAGTGCGAGCACGATGATGCCTTGCGCGAGCGAGACGGTCGCGGCGCCGAGCGTCCGGCCGATCATGATCGTCACGCGCGACACGGGCGCGACGAGCGTCTCTTTCAGGAACCCGAACTGCCGGTCCCAGATGATCTCGATGCCTGAGAACACGGCCGTGAAGAGGATGCTCATCGCGATGACGCCAGGCACGAGGAAGCTGAAGTAATCGCCGCTGCCCGCCCTCTGGAAGACCGGGCCGAATCCGAATCCCAGCGCGAGCAGGAACAGCAGGGGTTGCCCTAAGCTGCCCACCATGCGTGCTGGTGAGCGGAGGTACCGCTTGAGCTGGCGCAGCCACAGGATGCCGACGGTGTCGAGCCATCTCATCGCCGGCCTCCGCGCCACATCTGACGGTGTGTTCGTAGCGATTCGATCGCGCCCGCTTCCTCATCACGGATGCGTTTGCCGGTGAGCTTGAGGAACGCGCCCTCGAGAGATGCGGTCTTTGTGCGGCGTTTGAGTTCCGCCGGTGTGCCGGTCGCGACGATCTTTCCGTGGTCGATGATCGCGACGCGAGTGGCATTCTTCTCAGCCTCTTCCATGTAGTGCGTGGTGAAGAACACTGTGATGCCTTCGCTCTCGTTGAGCCGCTTGAGGTAGTCCCACATGCGATTGCGGGTCTGGGGATCGAGACCTGCTGTTGGTTCGTCGAGGTACAGGATCTTCGGATGGTGCAACAGGCCGCGGGCGATCTCCAACCGCCGCCGCATCCCGCCACTGTAGGTCTTCACGAGCGCATCCTTGCGGTCCCATAGCTCGACCATGCGCAGGAGCTCCTCTGTCCGCGCGCGGCGTTCCTGACGCGGCACGCCGTACAGGACCCCGTGGAATTCCATGTTCTCGATCGCGGTGAGCTCGTCATCGGTGCTCTGATCCTGAAAGACGATGCCGAAGCTCGCGCGCACGCCATGCTTGTCTGCCCTGGCATCCTTGCCATCGATGGTGATGATGCCGCTAGTCGGGTGCAGCAAGGTGGTGAGCATCTTGATGGTGGTGGTCTTTCCCGCTCCGTTAGGGCCGAGGAACGCGAAGATCTCGCCATGACGCACGCCAAAGGAGATGCGGTCGACCGCTGTCGCGTTCCCGAACTGCTTGCGCAGGTTCTGTACCCGGATGATCTCCTTGCCCATTGGTCCGCGTGCCGTGTGGGCGTATAAAAATGCGATGGTGCCCGCCTCACCCCTGCGCCGCTGACGGGAACCGGCAGGTTAATATGATGTCTTTGGCGATGTTCCCATCAC
>CAYNGK010000075.1:0-7096 GCA_964396935.1 uncultured Methanosarcinales archaeon
CGCGCCGATCGACTGCGACACGTTCAAGCCGTCCCCGGATCCCGAAGCCGGCGAGGTCTTCCTGCGTGAGACCCTCCCTGCAGGCGCGGTGGCCGAGCACGACGTCCTCAAGCGTTCCCGACGCATCAGCCGCCTGTACGGGTTCGCGTCACAGGTCCCGAGCTTCTACGAACGACTCACGGTCCTGGAGAACCTCACGTACTTCGGGCACATGTATGACCTCTCGAAGGAAGCCATCGCGCGCAACGCCGATACCCTGCTGTCGCTGATGGGCTTGAAATCGAGCGCGCACCTCCTCGCAGCCCACCTCAGCGGTGGGATGAAACGCCGCCTGGACATCGCGTGCGCGCTCATCCATGACCCGCCCGTCCTCATCCTCGATGAGCCGACCGCCGATCTCGATCCTGTCCTACGCACGCACGTGTGGGATGTGATCAAGCACATCAACGCGCGCGGGACGACCGTCATCCTCAGCTCGCACCATCTCAATGATCTCGACGGGCTGTGCAGCCGCATCGCGATCCTCAAGGACGGCAAGCTCGCAGCCATCGCGACCCCGGAATCGCTCAAGAACACCTACGGCCGCACGCAGGAGATCCTCATCGAGACGTTCCCAGGCAACTACGATGCGCTCATGCGACGCCTGCACGAGGAGCGCATCACCGGCATCGCGCGTTCCGGCACCGGCCTCGCGATCCGGACGGATTCGGCGGAAGCCGTGCTCACGCGCGTGATGGCAGCGCTCAAGCGCCAAGGGGAATCGCTGCTTGACCTCAAGCTCGCGAAACCGAACCTTGACACGGTGTTCGTCCTCATCCACCGTGCGCACGAGCCGGACGGGGTCACGCATAGCGCGCCGGACACCGCTCTTGGAAGCCAACCTGTCGCGAAGGACGCGAAACCGTCGCCAAAGCCGCACGCCACCGGAGGCGCCCGCCGATGAAGACCGCGACCATGATCGCGAAGAACCTCCGGCTGCTGCTGCGCAGCCGCGAGACCGCGTACACGATCGTCGCCGGACCTCTCCTGATCATCCTCCTCGTGAGCTTCGCGTTCTTGGGTAGCACGGACGAGTACACGATCGATGTCGGCGTCACCGCGCCGCAAGGATCGGCGATCGGCGAGCGGACCATCGACTCGCTCAACAGCCACGGCTATCGCGTCTCGGTCTATCCCGATGAGACCTCGTGCATCGAGGCCATCAAGAACGCGCAGACGCACGCCTGTATCGCGTTCCATGCGCAAGAGACGGATAACGGCGCGATTCCCGTGCGCTTCCACGTCGACGAGAGCCGCATGAACCTCGTGGATAAGATCGTCGACGACCTCTCCGATGTCCTTGAGGGCCAAGCTGACGCGATCCGTGCGCGCATCGCGCAGGACACCGCGCTTCGCATGGACACCGCCGCGCGCGTGCTCGATGAGGCGGCGATCGCGACCGAAGGGTCTTCGGCCGACGTCGCGGCGGCACAAGCGGCACTGCTTGGCGCGACGCAGCAATTGCCGCAGCTCCCCAACGGCACGGGAAACGTGACCGACTTGCGATCCCTGCGCGGGTACCAGCAAGGCATCGCGGGCGATGTGCGTACGGTCGCAGATGACGCAATCACCGCGATCGACGAGGCGATCGTCACGCTACGTGACCTCGAGGCGGAGTGCACTGACTGCCCGGAAGGCCTGCTCGCGTCATCCGACGCATTGCGCAAGGAGCTCGCGGATGCGAAGACGCGTATCCGCATCATCAGCGAAGACACCACGCCAGACCGACTTGAGGAAGCGAACCTCCTGGTCGAATACGCCATCGAGGACCTCGAGCGCATCGGCGCGGAATTCGGGAACGCGACGCTCGCGACCGTCGCGATCGGCACTGGCATCGGTGCTGCGGCAGAACCGCTCGAACGCACGTCGCACGAGCTCCTGCTCGCATCGGCTCGCCTCGAGTACGCCCGTGACCTCCTGCGCGGCAATCCTGTCGATGCGGTCGCATTCGCCACTCCACTCGACACGGTCGTCGATGGTGTCGCGCGCGTGGATGACCGCTTGAGCTTCGCATATCCCTACCTGCTCATTCTCGTCATCATGTTCATCGGCACCCTCCTCGCAAGTACGCTCATCGTCACGGACAAGACGAGCCGTGCCTCGTTTCGCACATTCACCACCCCGGTGAGCGATGCCCATGCGACGCTCGCTGCGTTCCTCACCGGAGCGCTCATCCTCGCCGCCGAGACGATCGCCATCCTCATCCTGAGCGCCCCGTTCGTCGCGCAACCGCTGCTCAACGATCCCCTCTCGACCGTCCTCGTGCTCGCTGCTGCGATCTTGCTGTTCACCGCGCTCGGGATGATCATCGGATACCTCTCGCGAACGCAAGAGGCCGCGATGATCGCTTGCCTCTCCATCGGCAGCGTGCTCCTGTTCGTGAGCAACCTCGTCATCCCCATCGAAGCGCTCGCCACGGTCACGAGAGCGCTCGCAGCGGTCAACCCCTACATTGCGCTCTCGGAACTGCTCAAGCGCAGCATGCTCTATGGCGTGAGCGCCGCGCAAGTGCTTCGGGAGCTCACCTGGACCTTCATCGCGCTTGTGGTGCTCTTGTGCGCCGCCGCATGGATCCAGAACTCGCTCAAGCGGCGGCACTTCCGCCAGGATGTCGGGCTCCTCGCCACGCAACACGTGCCGGCGCCACTGCGCCTGGGCGATCGGATCGTGCATGATCCCGCCGAACTCATGGACGCGCTCGATCACATGGCGCGAGCGGAGTTCGAGCTGCTCGTCACCGCCGAGGACAATCCGATCGCCCGTTGGGCCAACGACGAGCTACGCCAATCGAGGCTCGCACGCGGCCTGCGCACGCGATCGAAAGAACGCATGATCCTGCGGATCGACGCATGGCTCAAGAAGCATGGTAAGACACTCAACCGCTGAACCGCGACCGCCGCAGACCCTCCACCCGCGCATGGCGGATGGCACGATACTCATCGCCAGACGGCATGACCCGATCGGCAGGCCGCGTGCCGTCGTCTTGCTCATGCCCGACCTGGGCGAGGATCTCGCGCAGATCGATGACGCCGCCGCACTGCTCGCGCAGCACGGCATACGCGCGTTCGCGGTATCTTTACGTGGCCACGGCACGAGCGGCGGGCGATGGACGCTCGCCGGCCAGCTACGCGATCACCGCGCCTGGATCGCGACATTGCGTCGCGAGCGCGACAGCGCGACGCTGCCGCTGCTGATCGTCGCCCGAGGTCTCGCGGCCTCGATCGCGCTCCTGCACGAGGAGATCGCGCACCGGCATCACGCGCCGCGCATCCCTGCGCTCCCTGACGGGATGCTCCTGCTCGATCCGGTCGCACGTGGCGCGAGCAAGGCCCCGCGCGGACTGATCGCCCTGCTGCCGCGCCGCCAAGGCGCGTGCAATGCCCTCTCCCGCGAGGAACGCGGCGTCTTGCGGCGTTTCACGCTACCACCCGTCCGCGTCCAGACGCCGACGATACTCTACGCGTCGGGACCGCTGCACTCCGAGGACCCTGAGGACCCCTTGCGTCGGGTGTTCGGTAACGCGCGCGTGCGCCGCGCGACGTGGTTGCACCCGACGACGCGCGTGCAGCGCTTGCGCGCGGATCAGGAGATCGCGCGTGCCTGCGTCGAGCTTCTCGCGGCCGATAGGCCGCATAGGTTCCGGGCGTATAACGGGTGTTCTTGATGGCGGAAGTGATTATCCTCGTCGAAGGGTACATCCGTCACGGGGCGGGTATCGTCTGCTCAACTTGCACATTGATCCGCGACGGAACACAGACTATCGTCGTCGATCCGGGAACCGTCGCGGACCAGAGTATACTGATCGATGCCCTGAAGAGAGAACGGTTGACCGTCCAGGACATCGACGTCGTCGCCATCACGCACTCGCATCTTGACCATTATCGTAACATCGGGTTGTTTCCCCGAGCGAAATCTTTGGATTACTGGGGCTTGTGGGATAAGGATCGTTTGCGGTTCAACACAGAATCCCGAAAGTTCTCGAAGGATATCGACATCGTCTGCACTCCCGGCCACAACTATGACGGCATCACCTTGATGGTGAAGACCGCGACAGGCATCGTTGCCGTCTGTGGCGACATCTTCTGGCGAAAAGGATATCCGAAGAAGGACATCTACGCGTTCGATGAGGAGCGTTTGGTCAAGGATCGTGAATTCCTGATGAAGAACGCCGATTACGTGATCCCTGGTCACGGACCTATGTTCCCGACACGCAGATCACCGTCTACGGTATCGAGAGTTCCCGCTACGCGATCAGCGCAGCGACACCGAGCCCGATGAGGCATCCGGCCGTGATCGGCGGCATCGCCGGGTAGAACTTGCCTTTCTTCGCGAGCGCGAACAGTGTCGCGAGCGCGATCGTCGCGCCCAAGGGCACGAGCAGTGAGGTGAAGAACGCGCTTGTTGGGAGCATCCCGCCCGCTTCGACAAGCCATACTTGTGCCACGGCAGCGAAGATGAGCGGGAACGCGATATCGCCGCCCCCAAGGATGGCGGCACCGCCGCTCTCAAGCGCCTTTGATGCGGCGGGCGTCGCTGCAACCGCACCGGAGGCGAGAGTGCTGCGGGTCGATGGCATCGCACGGCGGGCGGTTGGCGCGCTGGTCTTCGCGCCCGTCGGCGCCTGTGGCTGGTCGCCTGCCGTCGGCAGGTACAGGCCGGCGAACAATGACTTGTCCGCTTGGGCTTTCGCGAGCGTCACCATATGTCCGCTACGATGCACGGCTATCCAATCATACACGCTGATGACGAGCAGGAGCGCAATCACCCACCACAGGTCGAACAGCGGCGCGATGAGCACCGCGATGCCGCCATAGATGAGGATCTCCGTCACGTTATGGATGACGGGGTTGGGCCGGAAGGTCTTCCAGGCCGCGAGACCGGCCGCGAGCAAGAGGGCGATCGCCTGCGGCAGGAGCACGCCGAGCGCTATCGAGAGCGCGACCCACACGGCGAGCAGGAACCACACGCGCCAGACGCGATAGAGCCGGAACCTGATCAGGAGCAGCGCGAGCGCCGTCCCGACGGCGACACCGACCGCGATGAGTGTGAAACTCTCACCACCGCTCGTGTCCGGACGGTCGCCGAGCACGGTCGGTCGGGAGACGATGTCGTTGCCCTCCGCCGTCGCAATGACATCCTGGTTGAGGCGCACGAGCGAGAGCCCCACGAGCTGCGCAGCGATGAACAGGAAGATGAGCAGCGCGGTCGTGGGAATTGAATGCTTCATGGCGTCGGTCCTAGTTGGTGTTCTTCCAATTCCCTGGCGCGCAAGGAACGTTTATATAGTGTTTGGTGCAGATCCTGTTTGACATGGCGTCGAGACCCCGCTGGGTGTTTCCTCCGATTCTCTTGATTGTGATTCTAGTCGCCTTTGTCGCGATGGTTGCGATATCATTCACCCCCGATTTCTCGTTATCTGACGAGAATGCGCTAGGTGATGCGAAAAGAGGGTTTATTTCCAAAACCCCGCCCGCACTCACCACGATGGATGGCCACATCATCGATGCGTATCTTGAGGATTTTGAGACGCAGCAGTTTGATGTACTCCAACTGGTGGAGGACAGCTCTACAGGAAGACACTACCGCCTAACAGGAAACTTGGGGACCGCGAGAGATGGAGATCTGGTGCGGATGCGAGGTACGATCGCCGGAAACACATTCATAGCGCAAAACGCCGTTGTTCAGCCGAGCATACTGCCGATGAGTACACCGGTCACTGGCAATCAGCATCATGCGGTGATCTTAATCTCATTCCAGGATGCACCGTTTCCTTTCGACGACGTAACGATACGTCAATGGTTATTCACTGATCCGAAATCGGTGAAACGGTACTATGAAGAGTCCTCATTTGGTGATACCTCCATATCTGGAGATTTGTTTCACGTGACCATACCGTACAGCTCCTCTGCTTGCGAGTGGGTGGAGTGGGAAAACAATGCGCGTCAGCAATTACATACGGAGCTCGCGGCTTACCGGCGGCTGTTATATCTGACGCCCGACGTGAATTGCCCGTTCGGCGGAGTGAATTTCCAATCGGTAGATGATGGCGTCACAACCAGCCATTCGTTGGCCCTCGTTGGTCAGGATATGGTTGTTGAGGGTATGAAGATCACTATTGCGCACGAAATAGGACATAGTTTTGGGATGCATCACGCCAGTACGCCCGCTATAGAATACGGGGATCGCTCCGATGTGATGGGTAGTGGCAACAATTTTTTGCGCCAATTCAACGCCCCACACAAAATAGCGATGGACTGGATGAGTTCGGTGATGATCTCGACCAGCGGCGTGTATGAACTTTCACCCTTGGAGTCACGTACGCAAATTCCAAGCGCGTTGATGTTTCCAACGACGGCCGGTGACGGCGAGTACTATTATTTCTCGTATAGGGCTCCCTTAGGTTTCGATTCTGCTCTGCCGGAATTCGATCCCCAAAATGATGGGTTTTATCCCTTCCTGAATACGTTGAGTGTTCATACGGGAAGTGATCACCCGGTAGATTCCGATGGCGGATTCTCGTGGTGGTCGCCGACCGTGTTGCAGGATATTGTTCCTATCGGCGACACGTTCACCGATCCCGTAGCAGGCATCAGCATCACCCCACTAGAGATAACCAACGGGCGCATGCGTGTGCAGGTAACGGTTGGCAACAGTGTAGCTTGCGTAGCGGATAGCGACTGCCCTCAAGGAACAAGTCAATGCGCTGCTCCGAAGTGCTATTTCCCAAGCACCCCCTCTGCAAGGTGTGGTTTTGATTCGCTGCCAGTAGGAACCCCCTGCGCAAATGGATTCTGTGACGCGTACCAACATTGCGTCACCTCGCCGCCCCCCACACTCCCTCCGCAGGTGGTCTGTATCGCCCAAAACTCCGGAACCTCGTGGGCCGTAGCGCCTGATTGCAGCGCACGACAACAAACGATCTGTAGCGGTGCACAATGCGCCACCCCTCTGGGCACGAACACTTGCTATTCGAGTGGCGAGATTTTACCGGGCAACTTAAGATGGGCTTGCGCAGATGTTGGTATGGGCAGGGCATCATATTATTGCGGTCCATCAA
>CAYNGK010000076.1:0-6897 GCA_964396935.1 uncultured Methanosarcinales archaeon
GGCAAGCCGGGCAGCCACGCGCGAAGGGATAAATACTGAAAGCATCTAAGTATGAAACCCGCCTCGAAAAGAGACGATTTGGATACCGACAGAAGATCGGTTTGATGGGATCGGGGTGTAAGCTGCGAGGTAACGAGCAGTTCAGCCCGCGATTACCAATAGTCCGTACCTAACGTTCCTTCGGGAATCGTTTCGAGGTTTGCAATTGATCCTAGGTCGCACATTTCCTCTGTCATGGCATCATTACCTTTCCTTCTTTTTCCTCATTCATTCTCTCGAACTGTCGCGCAATTCCTCTTCGCGTGCTGTTGCGCGCGTATCCGGACCGGTTCCGTCTTGCGCGCCGCAACCGCGTTAAAACCCGCCGCGCTTCTCACGCGCACATGCGCGATTCACTCCATCAGTACCTCCTCGACCTGTTCCCGCTCACCGACGAGGTCTTGGCGGGCAACGTCGTCTTGGGCGACGCGCTGCAGCGCGCGGGGCTTGACGCGCTGTGCGCGGCAGAACTCGGCGACGACCCCGCGCCGCATCTCGCACGCGTGCGCGTGCTGCTATGCCTCGCGGGCGATCTTGGCCTGGCGAGCCCGGAGGTGGTCGAGTTCCTCGCGCGCGGGCTCGAACGGCTCGCTGCTGCGGCCTGAGGCTATCGCCGTAGGTTGCGCCGCTCGAGTTCCCAATATGCCCGGGGCGTGACTTCAAGCAGGGAGAAGGTATTGTCGCGATGCTTGCGTGCGCTATTCCACACCGCGATGTTGTCCTTGTAGCTCTTACCGACGGTGCGGGTCCCGTATGTCGGGCCGCAGCTTTGCGTGCCGCCAAAACGGTGCGCGGCGCCGTACAGGATGGCGGTGACTGGCGCGCTCTCGCGCGCGGCCGAAAGCAGGATCGCGGCGTCCTCACGGCCGTCGAGGATCTCTGGCGTGTTGAGTTGCTGCTTGTCGCCGGACGCGTAGCGTTGGCGGGATTTGCGCGCGAGCAGCTCGGCTGCTGGTGTCTGCGCGGGCAAAAACTGCACGCCCTCCACCACTTCCATCAGGAGATCGGCGCCGGGGATGAACCCGTACTCGCTCCATTCTGATGTGGCGATCGGATAGCGCGTGGCGAGCTCGAGGAACACATCCGCGTACGTGCTGTTCTTTTGCGCCGGTATCTGCGGCGTGATGATGCCGGTCTCTTCGAGCCGTCGCAATCGGAGGTGGTATTCCTTCGCGCTGTTCTCGCGCGTGTTGATCTCCTCGCGACCCTCCACGCGGATGTCGACTCCTTCTTGCTGCCGGAGCAGCTCGAGGATCCGGTAGATGTCGTGCTGCACCGGGTTCAACGCGCGTACGCGCGTGCGGTCCTGCTCGCTTTTCGCGAGCGCCGGGTCTGCGTAGTGCATCCACCGCACGTGGATGATCGCGCGTGTCGCGCCCGGTGTCTCGCACAGCGTGGCGTCGCCGACGGCCTGGTTCGCGCGCAGCTCATCGGCGATCGCACGCAGGCGATCGTTCACCGGTGAGATGAGCTCGCGTTGCTGCTGCGAGACCCTGGGCGCGCTTGAGGCGCACCCGAGCAGCGCGGTGAGGCAACCAGCAACCACTGCCGCCCGAAGCGGGTTCATGCCGTTTGGGAGTCGCGCGCGACTTATAAACGGTCGGTGTTCCTGACGGCTCCTCCTCGGTATCCCACCAATATATTTATAAAGTCCCGGCGGCCACTTACGTGTAGGGGTAGTCCAGGACCGGTGTCCTTCGGTTATCCCTCAGAACTGATAGGTGACAATCACGATGGGTCGTATCAAGACACAGCAGATCAAGTCCAAGGGCGAGGATATCTTCGCTGTACACGGTCAGGAATACTCAGGCGTGTTCGCGCAGAGTAAAGCGATGGTGAGCAAGCACGCGGTCGTGCGCTCCAAGAAGCTGCGCAATGTGCTCGCGGGCTTCCTTACGCGTAAGGCCAGGCGCGCCCGCTCACGCCCGGATTAAGGCGGCAGGATGGACGAGGACGACAACAGCATTTTCGTGGGCGAGAAGCCCTTCATGAACTACGTCACGGGCGTCGTGATCCAGTTCACCACGAAAAACGCGTCCGAGGTCATCATCCGCGCGCGCGGTAAGTTCATCTCCCGCGCAGTCGATATCTCGCAAGTCGTGCTCAACCGCTTCCTCAAGGACCAGGTCCGTATCAAGGACATCAAGGTCGCGTCTGAGGAGTTCAAGAACAAGGAAGGCAAGGACGTGCGCGTCTCCACGATGGATATCATCTTGGAGAAAATTTAGACTCGCCCTTTCGTTCTCGCGACAAGTATCGCTGCCTTGGAGTTTATACTGAGGTCGCTGTGTCGGGTCCGCGGGGTCCCGACGATTGGCGGCGGCCGAAACGAACCGTGAGCAGATGCTCCGCAGCGATACGCTCAACAGTACGCGTCCAATAGGCGTTTCTCGTTCAGAGCCCCGCATCATCACGCAGTTTTTCCGCCTTGTCTGTCCGCTCCCACGTGAACTCCGGTTCCGTCCGCCCGAAGTGACCGTACGCGGCGGTCTTGCGGTAGATCGGCCGTCGCAAGTCGAGCGTCGTGATGATCCCTTTGGGCGTCAAGTCGAAGTGCGCGCGCACGAGCTCGACGATGCGTTCCTCCGGCACGACGCCGGTCCCGAACGCGTCCACGTTGATGCTCGTCGGACGAGCGACGCCAATCGCGTACGAGACTTGCACCTCGCACCGGCGAGCGAGACCTGCCGCGACGATATTCTTCGCGACGTAGCGCGCAGCGTACGTCGCGCTGCGGTCCACTTTCGTCGGGTCCTTGCCCGAGAACGCGCCACCGCCGTGACGGCCCACGCCGCCGTACGTGTCCACGATGATCTTGCGGCCCGTCACGCCCGTATCCCCTTCCGGGCCGCCGATGACGAACTTGCCTGTGGGGTTGATGTGGAACTTCGTGTTCTTGTCGATCCACTTCCCGCACACCGGCACGATGACCTTCTCCATCACGTCTTTTCGCAACGTCGCGACATCCTTCGTCTCGAGGTGCTGCGTGCTCACCACGATCGCATCCACACGTACTGGCTTGCCGTCGTGGTACTCGACCGTGACCTGGCTCTTCCCGTCAGGGCCGATCTCCGACACCGCGCCGTTTTTGCGCACGTCAGCGAGCCGTCGCGTCAATTGGTGCGCGAGCATGATGGGCAGCGGCATGAGTTCCGGCGTCTCATCGCACGCGAACCCGTACATCATCCCCTGGTCACCGGCACCTTGCTCGTGGCCCGCGTGCTCGTCCACGCCCTGCGCGATATCGGGCGATTGCCCGTGGATGGCGACGAGCACGCCTGCGTCCTCGCAATCGATCCCGAACTCGGGGTTCGTGTACCCGATCGATTTGAGCGTGTCGCGCGCGATACGCTGCACGTCCGCGTACCCGCGCGTCGTCACCTCACCAGCGACGATGACTGTTCCGGTCGTGGTGAGGCACTCCACCGCGACACGGCTCATCGGATCCTGCGAAAGCAGCGCATCGAGGATGCTGTCGCTGATCTGGTCGCAGATCTTATCCGGATGCCCTTCGGTGACGGACTCGCTCGTGACGTAGGTGACGTGTGCCATAATGCGTGCCCTGCGTGGCTGTGACTTATATCCCTTGCGACGTAACCTTTATAATCCCTCGTCGGTGGCCGGTCCCGTATGACGGAGCAACCGCCCCAAGAGGAGCACCGCCTCATCGCGGAGCGCAAGCGCAAGATCGAGCGCCTGCGGGAGCTTGGCATCGACCCGTACCCGTACCAGTACGATCCCACGCACCACGCAGCAGAGCTCCAGACCCTTTATGCGTCGCTACCCGAGCAGGGGCGCAGCGGCGAGAATGTCAAGGTCGCCGGTCGCCTTATGCTGTTTCGTGATATGGGGAAATTAGCGTTCGGCCACATCCAAGATGAGTCTGGCCGCATCCAGGTGATGCTACGCAAGGACACGCTCGGTGAGCAATGGAAAGGAGTCGAGCTCTTGGACCTGGGCGACTTCATAGGCGTCGAAGGCGAGGTCATCAAATCCAAGACGGGCGAGGTCACGGTCGAGGCCGTTTCCTGCACGATCCTCGCGAAAAGCGTCCGGCCGCTCCCGGATAAGCACAAGGGACTCAAGGATGAGGAGACGCGTATGCGCAAGCGCTACCTCGACTTCACGATGAACCCGGAGCGCAAGGAGTTGTTCCGCAAGCGCGCGCTCATCATCGACGCGACACGGCGTGTGCTCGCGCGCCATAACTTCCTCGAGGTCGAGACGCCCACGCTCCAGACGCAGTACGGCGGCGCGAACGCGAAACCGTTCCTCACGCACATCAACGCGTGGGATATGCGCATGTACCTCTCGATCAGCCCGGAATTGTACCTCAAGCGGCTCCTTGTCGGCGGGTTCGAGCGCGTGTACACGATCTGCAAGAACTTCCGCAACGAAGGCGTCGACCAGACGCACAACCCCGAGTTCACGATGATGGAATCGTACGCGGCGTACTGGGACTACAACCAGGTCATGACGCTCACGGAAGAGATCTACGCGGAATCCTGCATCGCGGTCAACGGCTCCACGCGCGTTGAGCGCAATGGGACGACCCTGGAGTTCAAGTCCCCGTGGCCGCGTATCCGCTACACGGACGCGATCAAGCAGTACGCCGGTGTCGACGTGGACGCGCTCGACCGCGACGCGCTTATGCGCGAGGCCGTCGAGCGCCACCTCGAGGTGGGTCCGGACGCGACGCGCGGCGACCTCCTCATGGCGTTTTTCGAGGAGTATGTCGAATCGCATCTCATCCAGCCATGCCACGTCATCGACCACCCCATCGAGAGCACGCCACTGTGCAAGACGTTGCGCACCGGTGACACCACGCTCATCGAGCGCTTCGAGAGTTTCGCTGACGGCGTGGAATTGTCCAACGCGTACAGCGAGCTCAACGACCCCGTGCGCCAGCGCGAACTGTTCGACCAACAGGTCGAGCGTGGCCGCGGCGGTGATGAAGAAGCGCACCCGATGGACACCGACTACGTCGAGGCGCTCGAGTACGGTATGCCGCCAGCAGGCGGCTTAGGTATCGGGATCGACCGTATGGCAATCTTCTTGACTGGCGCGGAAGGCATCCGCGATGTGATCCTCTTCCCGATCGTGCGCCCCGAGAAGGAGGAGTGACGCGGCAGGACTGCGCTCTCCCGTCGACATCATCCCGCCGCTTTTAAATGCGCGTCCCCCGAAACCTATTTAAACGCTTCTGCGGTCCCCCGTCGTGTACCGATAGAGAGAAGAGCGACACGAACGTGCGCGATGAGACCACTCCTCCCGACTTGGCGCGAACGCAAGCGCTACCTCGTGTATGAGGTCATCACCGCAAGCGCGACACCGCGCGACCTCTCCGACCCGCTCCTGGAGCGCCTCGGGGAATTGCTCGGCGTCTTGGGCGCGGCTCGGGCCGGCCTTCTCTCCGTCCAGTACGACCCGAGGACGCAAACGGGCATCCTCCGAACAGCCCACACGGCTGTTGCGGATGTCCGCGCGTGCCTCGTCACGATCACGCACCTAGGGCGCCAAGAGGTCCTGATACGGACGCTGGGCATCTCAGGTGCGCTCACGGGAGCTCGTCGGTTCCTCCCGAAAGGGACCGAGCTCACCGCGATCATCAAGACCAAAGGACTGCACGGAACGCAAGGAGGGAATGACGATGCAAGCGATGCAACACCAGATGATGGGGTATGACCGCGCGATCACGATGTTCAGCCCAGACGGACGATTGCTCCAGGTGGAGTACGCGAAGAAGACCGTCAGCTTAGGCAACACCGCGATCGGGATGGTCTGTAAAGACGGCGTCATCCTCGTGACGGACAAGCGCGTCGTGGACAAGCTCGTCGTGCCCGAGGCAATCGAGAAGATCTGGCAAGTGGACGATCACGTGATGGCCACCGGCGCCGGCATCCTGAGCGACGCACGTGTGCTCGTCGAGCGAGCGCAGGAGAAAGCGGCGAGCTACCGCATCACGTACGACGCGCCCATCGATATGCTCACGATCGTGAAGGACCTGTGCAACCTCGCGCAGTACTGCACCCAATCGGGCGGCCTGCGACCCTTCGGTGTCTCGCTGCTTATGGCGGGTCGCGACAGCGACGGGCACAAATTGTACCAGACCGACCCCACAGGCGTGTACCATCGTTGGAAAGCGACCGTCATCGGCGAAGGTGAGGAAGCGATCCAGCCCATCCTGCACAAGGAGTACCGTGAGGATCTCACGGCAGACGCGGGCGCGACACTCGCGATCGGTGCGCTCAAGAAGTTCCTCGGTGAGGCGTTCGACATCAATCGTGTCGACGCTGCCGTGATCAAGGAGAGCGGTATGGAGCGCCTCTCGCGTGAGAAGCTCCTGAAGCTCATCAAGGAGAAGTGAGCGTACGATGGACCGTACCGCGAATATGGCGTTCCAGCCGGCGAAAGTCGCGTGGAACCTCGCGTGGGCGAAACGCAACGGCAAGCAATTCGAGGTCGTGATCGACCCCGATGCGGCACTGGCGTTTCGCGCAAGCGGCGGTACGGAAGGAGATGTCGCGGACGTCCTGCACAGCGAGCACGTGTTTTGCCACGCGCAGCGCGGTGAGCGCGCGAACGCGCCAGATATGCTCGCGGCGTTCGGCACGAGCGATGAGCTCGCGGTCGCGCGCGCGCTCATCCTCGAGGGGGAGTTGCAACTCACCGCGGAATACCGCGATGGGCTGCGCGACCAGAAACGCAAGCGCATCATCGACCACATCCTCTCGTACGCGATCGATCCGACAAGCGGCCTCCCGCACCCGCGCGCACGCATCGAGCTCGCGTTCGCGGAAGCGAAGGTGCGCATTGACGAGCACGAGCCGGAAGACCGCCAGGTCCAGGAGATCGTGC
>CAYNGK010000077.1:0-6581 GCA_964396935.1 uncultured Methanosarcinales archaeon
CTCGCAGTCAACGAGCGCAAACCGTAGTCGAGAGAACTCCTGGCTATTTTCAGAAGAGCACGGACGCCTACACGCCCATATCTTCGGGGCCCTCGTCAGGCTCCGTCTTCTTCACGCGGCGACGCGGCTTCTCCGCAGGGGACTCCTCGACACCGGCGGCGGCAGCTGCGTTCGCGAGCTGCGCACGGCGCGCATCTTCCTCAGCCGCCTCCTGCTCCATACGCTCCTGCATCTGCGGCGTCACCGAGCGGTCAGCGACCGTGATGACGAGCTCGCGGATGTCGCAGCTGCGTACTGGGTGGATGCGGTTGGTCGCGTCGCGCATCAGGCGGCTCGCCTTGCCGTCGATCACGTCGAGCACGATGTCCTCGAAGCGCATGCGCTTCCAGGCATCTTGGAGCTTGGTGCGCACCGCGAGGCGCATCTTCGACTGCGCGCTCGCGCTTGCCTTCGTCTTCGTGACGAGGACGGGCTTGACGCGCACCGCACGGCCACCCGCGATGCGGGCGGTGAAGCTGTCGTCGATCTTGTCGCGGTTACGGCGGATCAGGCGCTTGACGCCGCTGGGCACCATCAGGATGCCGATGACCTGCGTGGTCGCCTTGCCATCCTTGATGCCTGTGACATCGAAGCGGACGCTGTACGCCTGCTTGCGCGGGTCGTCCGTCAGGACCATCAGGTTGGCGGTGACGCTCTTGCCGACGACTTCCTGCTTGTCGTTCACGGTCGTCTCGCCCAAGAACGTGCTATCGAACGCCTTCGGGGCGTGGATCGGGACCCAGGTCTTCTTCTTGACCTTCGCCGCTGCCGTCTTGGACTTCGCGTCTGCCATTCTAGTACGCGCGAACGGCCATCGGTTTAAAAAGGTTACGGGCGGGCCTGTTGGCGGGCGCTCCCCTCAGGGCGTGTATTCGTCGGCCGTGCCGTCGGGGGCGATCAGGAAGCCGTGCTCTGTCCCGCGGTAGAACTGCCACACGAGCGTGCCCCGGTCCTTATCCGACAGGAGTACGAGGTGCGGCTTGCGCCTGCCGGCCTCCTGTGCGCCGTCCCAGTCGATGATCTGGGAGCGGTACTCCCACGTGCCGTAGAGCGCCGCGTCTCCTGGCCGGTGCGCGTACGCACGCATCTCATCGCTGTAGCGCTGCTCGTGCGGCTGCACATCGGTGAAGACATGCACGAGCGCACCGAGCCTCGCGTGCGCGCCGCGCACTCGCTGCTCATAGAGTGGCGTCAATGATCCTTCCCGCTCAAGCAGGAGCAGATCGCGTGTGTGCCGTGGGGACTCATCAGCCGCCTTCTCACGCCACTCGCCCGTGAGCGTATCGTAGTTTATGCCGGTGCGCGCGATCCGCCGACGGGCGGCAGTGTCAAATGAGGTACGGATGAGATCATAGAGCTTGACTGGTTCGCAAGCACGGATCGCCTCCTGGGCGCTCGCGGCGCACAACTCGCGGACGCGCTCCTCGAACCGACGGTTCTCCGCTCGCATCTCGACGGCTTCTGCGGGGTCCACGCGCTGCAGGCGCAAACCATCGTCCGCGAGATACACGAGGCCGCCCGGGAGCATCACGTCGCCGGTTGCGTTCCTTATGGCTGCGGTGATCGATGCTTGAGAATTGGCTCCTAAGTGGGGAGTGAGATCCTCTTCGTACGCGCTGTGGATCGTGCGGTAGGCGCTGACGGTGGCGAACCGCATCCCGCTCCACGGGTCATCTACGCCTCGCTGCTTGAGCACGCCTGCGACGCTCGCCGGCAAGAGACTGGCGATGAGCGCGAATGCCGTGAAGTTCCGTGTCGGCCGCTGACGCAGCTCGCGCAATGACCCTCGTCGCATCCTCGGTAGGAAGCGATATCCGCTTTTAAACGGTGTGGCGCGTTCTGGTCGTATACCGTCGGAGCGCTCCCGATTGCGGGCACCGATCAGCAACGATTATGAACTGCCGCGCAAATCTGCTTTTTTGCGATGGCCGAGTATTTTACCGCCGACTGGCACCTCAATGAGCGTCGCATCGGTGATATCCGTATCGGGGGCTTCAACCCGTTCTTTCGCCCGTTCCGATCGGTTCAGGAGCAGAACGATAGGATCATCGACGGGATCAACAGCGTCGCGCGACCGACGGATCGCCTCTACGTGGTCGGCGATGTCGCGATCGACCGCGAAGGCGTGTCGCTCTTGGATAGGCTCTACTGCCGTAACCGCACGCTCATCGTCGGTAACTATGATGAGGACAAGCTCGACGTGCTCGCGTCGAAATTCGACACCATCGTTGACCGGCTCGAGCTCGAGATCGCGGGCATCCCGTGCCTCCTGCAGCACTACCCCGCGCGCGCCGTCAAGGACCGCTTCAACATTGTCGGGCACATCCACGGCTTGTGGAAAGTCCAGCCGAATATGGTGAATGTCGGCGTCGACGCGTGGCACTTCCTGCCGGTGAGCGAACAGGAGATCCGCTTCATCTACGACGCGATGCGCACAGGAAAGTACGATGAGAACGTGTTCCCCGTCGGTCGGGACGTTCAACCGTAGATGCGCTCGTAGAGCCAACGCGTCGACTTTTGAACGAGATATCCGCCGAGGATGAACCCGAGCGCGCCGAGCGCAAGCGCATCGGCATTGTCGGAGACGCGCTGCTCGCCTCGTCGATTGAACGCGCGGTCCTCGATCACGGCCATGGTGTACATCGGCGATCCCAGCAGCAGCCCGGTGCCCGTTCCGACGCCGGTGCCCGCGCACGCGACGACTGCGAGATCATGGATCTTGCGCTTCTCCGGTTGCTGGTCGGTCATACGTCCACTTCCGTGGCGCGGTAATTCTGCACCGGTATCGGTACGGGTGTTGGTTTCGGTGTGATCGCGTTCTTCACTGCGTTAAGCCATCGCTTCCACGCTGGTGCGCGGTCGAGAAGTGCGGGTTCTTTGTCGACGAGGTAGATGGAGGATGCCGTACTGACGCACAGCACCCCGCATTTACAGATGTGCCGCCCGATATCTAGTACGTGCGTATCTCCTTCTTGGAGTCCATTGAGTACCTGGATGCCGCCGCCGATGAGCGATGCACATCCGACCGCAAGGATGGCGAGACGCTGTCCTCGAGCGAACTTCCAAGCCCGGTATATGAAAGGATCCTCGATACTCTTTTTTCCGTCGATATGTCGGGTGCCGTCGTGGGACTGACCGAAGAAATTGTTCGCTTGAATGTAGACGTTTCCAAGAAGAGTCGGAAGGAAGGGTAGATAATATGTTGCAACGGTCAGTCGAGTCATTGGGTCCTCACTAGATGGCGTTAGGAGGGCGGCTCCGGTCGATGCTGCCCACACCCCAAATGAGAGCGTCTTTCGCTCGTGGCCGTCCTCTTCCCAGCGCTTGACGATTCTTTCGTAGTAGCGGTGGACTTCCTCATCGATATGCCAGTAGGCGCGACCGATGGGACCCAGGCAGCGGCTGATGGGGCCGAGCTTGTCGTCGATGCTCACGGGTTCACTTCCGTGGTGAGGTAGTTCTGCACCGGTATCGGTACGGGTGCGGGCGTCGGTGCGAAGTATTCCTTGACGCTGTCGAGCGCTCGCTTCCACGCGGGAGCCTTGTCGAGAAGCGATGGTTCCTTGTCAATGAAGTAGATGGCTGAGGCGTGCGTAATCCCGAAAACCCCGATTGTGGTGAGGAATGCGCCCGCGTGTATGGTGCTCATATCGCGATCCTGGATACCTCTGAGTATTTGTATTCCGCCCGTGATGAGTGCACCGCATCCTGTCGCGAGCTCTGGGAGGCGAGAACTGCGCAGTATGCCCCAAACAGCACGATCGTATGAGCTGGTGGTGATCTTCCTATTGCCGAGCAGTTCTATTCCATCGTGCCCCGCGCCACTGCGGCCCTTTCTCGCGAGATAACTGGTGGTCACTCCTCCATACACCGCAAGTGGTTGCAATGCTGTTGCCGCGAGGTGTTCAGGCATCGTCGGTCCGATCAGTAAGCATGATCCCAATGCGGCGTATGCGCAGGTGACGACGAGTGTCTTCCTTTCGTGGCCGTCCTCTTCCCAGCGCTTGACGATTCTTTCGTAGTAGCGGTGGACTTCCTCATCGATATGCCAGTAGGCGCGACCGATGGGACCCAGGCGGCGGCTGATGGGGCCGAGCTTGTCGTCGATAGACATCCGCACGAGGTGTGACGAGGGGTTTATAAACATTTCTAAAATAACTACTCAAAAGTAACTACATTTATGGTTTTGCGATGCCTTCGAGGATGTAGCGTTTCTCGAAACCGCCGCGCTCCCGTTCTTTCTTCTCCCGCTCCGACTCGAGGTCCCAGCCGTAGTGATCCCTGATGGCGTAGATGACCGCTTGCAAGTCGGCGAGCTCCTCCACACAAGGGTGCGCGGAGAACTCCAGCAGCTCTTCCTCAAGCTTGGAGATGAGCGCGCGTTCGTACTCGGCCGCCGATGCGACGTGGTACTTCGGCTCTTCACCGTTCGCGCGGATGATATCGATGATGCGATCACGCACGAGTTTTGGCATTGACCGCCCGTTCCTCGCTTGGCAATTAAGGTTTGCGGTCGTAGATGTCTTTCCGATAACCGATGTTGGAGATAATGATTTCTTGGTTCTTAAGCTTGTATATCGCGTGGTATGGTCCGATGCGGTAGCGAAAGACGCGATCTCCCTCGTGGCGCCCCATAAATTTTGCGTCGCTTGGGATAGGCATATCGCTGAGACGCCGTAACCGTGTAGAAATCCGTGTCCGTTCATCTTGCGGCAAGCCGCGAAGGAACCGTTGAGCGTGCGGACCAAGAATGATGTCGTCAGGCAAGCCGTACCGTCCTGCCCGAACGGTATTCCTCTTCTGCTTTATCCAGTGCCTCGATGTCCTCCTCGGTCAAGACGTCGTCCTTGTCTTCCTGGAGCATACGCACTTGCTTGTCGAGCGCGTTCACTCTCTTCTCCAGCTTGCGCATCCCGAGCACTATGCTCTTGTGAGCCACGCTCTTCTTTGGCTTGGACGTTCGCATATCCGTTTTGAGGATGGCCGCGGTTATATCCTTTTCGGGCATAACGGCGTGAGTGCGTGATTCTTGAAGTGCGTTACGACGAGAACGTCGGAAGATCTCCGAGACGACTCGGAAACACGCATTTTATCTTGGTTCATTCACAAGGGTCGGGAGTCGTTGCGGTATTTTTAAGGAAGACGGCCGGGGTCGTCTCAGAGGGCCTTGTTGCGCTTCAATTCGCCGATGACTTCTTCGAACAACACCAGAAGCGGCGGGAAGTCGTGCAGATATGGAGTTATGAGCTCGCGCACCTTCGCTTCCGTGAACCCGTTCTGTGTCCAGTCGGACGGGATGTCGATGCTGTGCAGCGCGGGGTCCAACCGGTCGATGGCTCTGGCGAAGCGCGCTTCTCGCGTCTCGCCCGCGACGAACTCATTGTTGAGCGCAAGATACTCCTGCGCGACCGCCGGCGGCAGCTCCCGCGCGAGCGCCAGCGCCGCTTCTCGCTCGCGCTCTTTCTTTGTCGCCCGAGCTCCCTCGTCGAGGATGAACGTGTCGCCCGCGTGCGCCTCGACCCAGTCGTGCACGAGCAGGAGCTTGAGCACGCGCAGCTCATCGAGCGCCGGTGTGATGCGGGGCAAGAGGAACTGCGCGAGCACACACGCCGAGAACACGTGCTCTGCTGTCGTCTCGAACCGGTCCCCCACCGTCCCGCGGCGCTCCACACGCTTGAGGGAATAGAGGGTGCGCAGCGCATCGAGGTCGGAGGCCATACCGCCTATTTCTTCCCCTTCTTCTTCGTCGGCGTGCGCAGCTCGTCGAACATCGCGCTCGCGCCGGTCGCGAACAGGGTGCGCGCGAACTCCTTAGGCGTCATCTGCTCCCAATCCTTCTTCGCGGCGATCCACACGCCAGGGAACTCGGATGCGAGCACGCGCT
Source organism: uncultured Methanosarcinales archaeon (assembly GCA_964396935.1). Taxonomy (GTDB): domain Archaea; phylum Nanobdellota; class Nanobdellia; order Woesearchaeales; family UBA525; genus UBA525. Next base: position 5,924 of record CAYNGK010000077.1, read on the forward strand.
CCATCACCGTGTCGAACTCGCGTATGCGCGCCGTGTCTCGGGTTTGTTTCTTCGCCATTCTTTCCACGCTCCAGGATATCAGATATCCAGATTCTGCACGAGTTGCGCGTTCGCCTCGATGAATGCGCGACGCGGCTCGACCTCGTCGCCCATGAGCGTCGAGAACATACGATCTGCTTCGGCCGCGTCTTCGACCGTCACTTGCTTCATCCGCCGCGTCTCGGGATTCATCGTGGTTTCCCACAGCTGATCCGGGTTCATCTCGCCCAATCCCTTGTAGCGCTGGAGGGTGACGCCCTGCATACCGCCGATCTCCGCGACGATACGGTCCTTGTCCTTGTCGTCCTGCGCGTACCACTTCTGCTTCCCCTTCTTGATGAGGTACAGCGGCGGCAGGGCGATGTACAGGTGACCGCCGTCCACAAGCGGCCGCAAGTAGCGGTAGAACAGCGTGAGGTTGAGCGTCGTGATGTGCGACCCATCAACGTCGGAATCGCTCATCAGGATAACCTTGCCGTAACGCAACTTCTGCAAATTGAAGTCCTGCCCGATGTTCGTGCCCAAAGCAGCGATCATCATCGTGAGTTTGTCAGAGCCGAGCACTTTCGTGATGCGCGCTTTCTCGACGTTCAAGATCTTGCCGAACACAGGGAGGATC
>CAYNGK010000078.1:0-6255 GCA_964396935.1 uncultured Methanosarcinales archaeon
TCTTCTCCTCGTACACGCCGATGCCGGCGATCTCCTCGATAAGCTGCCGGCGTTCGATGCCCGACATCTCGATGAGGTGGATGATGTCGCCTTGGAGGATGATGTTGTGCCCGTCGGGGTCGATGCGCGCCTTCTCCAGCGTCTCGACGACCTCCTGGCGGGTGCGTTTCTTGCCGTTGATGAGGTAATCGCTCGATGCGCCTTCCTTCGTCTCCTTGATGACGCGCGAGATCACGAGCTCAGCGCCGACTTCCGCGCCGAACTCCTGGGCGCTGTTGTCAAAGACGATGCTCACTTCCGCCTCTTTCGCCGGCTGTTTCGTCTTGCCGCCGTTGTAGATGAGGTTCGCGGTCTTCTCCGCACGCAGGCCTTTCGCGCCGGACTTGCCTAAGACGAACACGAGCGCGTCGAGGACGTTGGACTTCCCGGAACCGTTGGGACCAAGGATGCAGTTATACTTCTCGCCAAAGAGGATCTCCGTCTTGTTCGCGAAGGACTTGAAGCCCTTCATCTCCATGCGCAAGATCCGCGTCACTGCGTCGCCACCACGTCGGCGCTGGCTCGGGGGCGGTATTTAAAGATTGTGGGGCGGTCCGACGGCAGGTCGACGGGGAGATGACCAAAACCCAATTTAATAACCACTAAAAAATGGTAAAAAAGAAGAAACGTTTATAAACGCGCGTCACCGCAACAGGCAGATGATCACCCGTCGTGACGGTGTGCCGCGCGTGAACGGTCTCGCACGGCTATGCAGGGACGCTGCCCTCGGGATCGGGTTCGCTGTCGCAAGCACGCTGGGGCTCGCCTACGCGAGCGTCCGAGGTCAGGAGACCATCCGAGAGTCAGGCATCGTCGATAAGATCGGGAAAACCATACGCGCGACCATTGGCGAACACAACCGCAGCGATGCGCACGCTGCATATCTTGTGCGGCTTCTCGAACAGCAACCGCCGGAATCGCGCATCCGGACGATTATGGCACCGTGGGAATTGCGAGAGCTCCTGGAGGAGCGTCGTGTGCGTTACGGGATGACCGAGGAGATCACGGCGCGATTGGGAATGTTCGACCAGGCCGCGACCGTACGCCTCAAGAGCGGAGCGTATCATATCTTCCTGGGTGGCGACTATGCCAACGAGTACGCGCTCGAGCACGAGCTATGCCACATCCGCCGCGGGCACTTCCGCATCGCGCGGCTGCTGGGCGTGCGCGTCGGGATCGACACCGACGACAGCATCGCGGAGTTCCTCTACGAGCACCTGCTTGAGCCGGACGCGATGCGCTGCGCACGTGACACCATGAGCGCAGCACCCGGCAGAAATCCTTAAAGGTACGGATCGGACTCCCGTGGCCGTGGTAAGGGCCTCGGAACCCGAGAGCAGCGCGCTCAGGCGCATCGTGCGCCGCGCGAAGCGCGGTCTCACTACCCTCGCGCTTGGCACGACCATTGCGGCTGCAGCAACGCCGGCGTTCGCGCAAGGGCCGATCTTTGGCAGCGGCAGCGTCTATGATTCTCGGATTGCAGCAGCACAAGATGAAGAGGAAGCGAAGGCTCGTGCAGCGGGCTTCCCAAGCGAGGATCTCCGACTCGAGGAGATGACTGGGGAGAGTGCGCACCTCCAGTACTTCGGATTCACGGCCGCGTGCAACAACGAGCAATACCAGACCGAATCGCAGCCGTTCACGAACCTCTGTATGATCGGCCCAGACGATGCGCGGCTGCTCGATCCGATCTGGACCGGCGAGATGATGCGTCGCGGCACGAAGCTCATCATCTCGACGCACGACGTGTTCTATGAGATCGAACGACCTGCGACCCCGCAAGAACCGTACCCGCCATTCAAGCTGCGCCAAGACTACCTCGAGCGCTGGCAGGATGCGATCGCCGGGAAGGAATCGGCGATCGCCGGTCTTGCGCGCTGGGTGTACCTCGCCGATGAGCCGAACTGGACCGGTATCTCACGCAGCGAGCTCGTGCCCGCGCACGATGCCGTGAAAGCGAGCTTCCCTTATGTCCAGACGCTCACCTCGCTCAATCATGTGGGTGTCGCGGCGTGGCTGGGCACCGGAACCGTGCCGACCGACGCGATCGCCTACCACCAGTACGCCGTACGCGACCCGCGCACGGATCCGCTGTACCAGCAGAACCTCGCACTCATCAAGACGCACGCGACCGGCAAGCCGTTCGTGCACGTGCTCGACGCGTTCTGGAACCCGTATAGCCACGGCGCGGCAGGCATCACGGCGGATCAGATGGATGACGTTGCGCGCAACTACTACGCGATGGCCTCCACCAATCCGACGGCAGCAGCGCTCGTGGGATTCCACTGGGAATCGATCGCCCCGGATGTTCCCGAGGTACTCGGAGCGCGCGATATGCCCTCCGACGTGCAATGGGCGTACCGGACGATCGGGTCAGGGATCACCGGCAAGTGCCTCGCACCGCAAGGCATCGAGCCAAAGGACGCGATGTTCTTCCAGGACTGCCGGTTCGTCGCGACGATGCAGTACCGCATCCCATGGATGGGCAACAGGACCGGCATGGCGACCGCGCTCCCCTACAGCGACATCTCGAACAATTACTACTTCTTCTCGAAGGACAATCTCGAAGGATCGATCAAGATCTTCGACTTCCGGCCCATCGGCGGCCAATGGGGCGTGTACCTGACGAACAACAGCGACCTGCCGGTCGACGTGCGCATCCACGACACGCAGCACAACGGCGCGATCTGCTGGGACTACCAGCACGACGGCGGCGCGCTCGCGGTGATCGAGGGATTCAACGATACGTGCGACGGAAACTGAAATCCCAGTCACTCTTTCTTGGGCGGCCGACCACGCGGCTTCGACTCGCTCACGGCGGAAGCCAACCCTAAAGACTCAAGCAAACGCACGACAGCGACGCGCTCCTCGTCCGCACCTTGCACGAGCGTCTTGCCGCTCGTGTAGCGCACGACCGTCACCCGGCCCTTCTTCGCGCGGACGACCTCGTAGGGATTCGTTGGGGGAAGGAAATCGAACCCGTGCTCGCGCAAGGATTCGAACGCGCGGACGACCGCCGTATGCTCCTCGCCACCAGGCGAGAAATGCGCGAGGGTCGCTTGCGCGCCACCGCGCGCGAGGCGCTGGTATGTCTCCCAACTCTTGCGAAAGAAGTCATGGGCCTCGCGCCAGTGCGCATCCAGGAACGCTTGCGTCGACGGATCCGACGGGTACCCGCTCCCGAGCGGCCCGTGCACGGTCTCAAGCGCGCGGATCGCGGTGTCACGACGCGTCTTCGCGATGATGCTCGCCGCTCCGACGATCGGGTGGTTCGCGTCCGCCTTGATCTCGGCGACGAGCTCGATGCCGCGCGTGTATCCGGTGGTGTCGATCCGGTCAAGCGCGGCACGCACCTCGGCCGCATACGCCGCCTCATTGCGCGTCGGGCTATCGAGGATCACCTTCGCGATCTTGTGCTGCTTGGCGAGCCGCGCGATCAGGAGCGCGGTCGTGCGGCTCTCGAGCTTGTTGAGCGAATCGCCGTTCCCCGATACGGCCGCGTCGATCTCGGCAGGAGAGAGCGCGATGGCCTCGAACGGCAAGGATTCCTCGAGCATGCGCGCGAGGGACTCGCGCTTTTGCGGGCTCAAAAGCTTGCTGTCCGCGACACCCGCGCGCGCGAGATCCGCTTCCCGCTCCGGCTCCACGGCCGCGATCGCCATGAGCATAGGGCCGAACACCGGTCCACGGCCCGCTTCGTCGACACCTGCGATGAGCATGGGCCGGGCTCGACGATGGCGGTATTTATGCGTTGCCTAAAAACGCCGATGCGCTCATGCCTTCGGCTCTATCGCGTCGACCGTGATCGCGAACGTCAGGTCGCGGCCCGCGAGCGGATGGTTGCGGTCGAGCGTGACGCTTGTCTGCGTCTCCTGCGTCACACGCGCATAACCGGCGGGCTGCGTCCGGTACTCCTGGCCGACCTGCAGTGCGGTCTCGAGGCGGATGAGCTCCTCCTCGAGGTGCACGATGTATGGTCCTTCCGGGGTCTGCACGAGCGCCTTATCCAGCGGGGTGCGACGGAACGTCAGGGCGGAGTCGGTCGCGCGCACGAGCACGCTCGGCCACGGGTCCTGCTCAAGCGTGACCGTATCATTGCGCACTGAGAGGATGCGGAGCGTCGCGTTCTGCGCGCCAAGCGAGGTCACATTGTAGATGAAATTACGCGTCTCGAACACCTGACCGAACACGAGAGGCTCGACGAATTGTCCTTGCAGCGTCTCGGTCGGGAGCGTGATGTCGCGATGCGTGACAACCGTGCGGTTGTAGACGATGGATTTCGGGATGCTGGTGACGAGCTCAGCGACGTACGGTCCGTACGCGTCGGCCGCTTTGATCGTGACGGTCTTCGTCTCGCCTTCCTTCATACCCACGAGCGCGTTCTCGAAGCCGGGGATGAACCGTCCCTGTCCGACCGCGACAGTCATGGGCGCGAACGCTTCGACCGGCTTCTGCGGCAGGTCAGATTGGTGCGCAGGATCGTTGCTATCGAAGATCGAACCGTTTTGGAGCGTGCCCGTGTACGTGACGCTCACCGTATCGCCCTGCTTGACGACAGCAGAGGAGCAAGCGGTCAGGAGCACTGCGGCGAGGACGAGAGCGATAAGGGAGCTGCGCATAGGAGATGTGCTGTCCGGGATCTGTTTTTAACCCTTGTGGACGTGAACCACGGGAAACCTTTAAAAACGGTCGACGGACTCTTTCGACAAGTGCCTCTGTAGCTCAGCGGTTAGAGCGGCGGTTTCGTAAACCGCAGGCCGGGAGTTCAAATCTCCCCAGAGGCTTCATAGCCCGCGGCATACCTCAGAAATCTCAAGGGCATACTCAGAGAGCACGGTTCATTAAGGCCGGTTCGTGATCAGATAGAAATAATTCTCGAGATCCAACGGGTCGGTATTGGTGACATTCACCTTTCCTTTTATGTGCAATTTCGCCTTTTTCACAGAGGATTCAAAGAGTGTCGGGCACAGAAAATATTCTCCGCCAAAATCTTCCTGAAAGACTATGCTCTTCATTTTCAATGCCATCTTACGTTCTTTCTCATCTTTGGATTCTCGGATCCATTTATCGATGGATTTTCTCAAAACCACTTCTCTTTCTTTCAGGGTTCGATAGTCTGCGAGAAAATTATCCCCGAGCAAGAACACACCATCGACAGACAGGAGATTCCTGATGTTTTTGAGAAGCAGTGCCTGATTCTCAAATCGTACGTGATGAAAGGCCGTCGCCATAACGATGATATCAAATCGCGTGTCCGATGCGAAATCCTCAGCGAGGCATTGGCGAAGGGTTATATTCCTTGAGTTTTTCGTTATGCCTTTGAGTTTCACGCAACAGTGTTTGTCTGGCTCGACGAGAGTCAAATCTATGTTCGGAAAGAGCTGCAGGATCAATTTCGTAAATCTTCCCGTCCCAGCTCCGAACTCCAATATTTTGATTTTCTGATGGTCTTTACATTTCGTGATGATGACATCGAGCATCATTCTCTGTTCAAGAGGTTGCTGCCGCATATACTGATCATACTCAGTCAGATCAAAGCTCTTTGATAATCGATACTCTTCCTTTAATTTCATACTCTTGCGCATAGAGATCCGTCGTTTATAATTTTTCCCCGTACAAAAATCTTGCATCTGGTGAGTGCGAGATCAGATCATCTGCAGCACGTGATCCACAGCCGCCTGCTCGGCCGCCGAGACCTTGCTGCCGAAGAAGCCGCCGCTCGCCTCGGCGGTGAGTTGCGCGAGCGCGGCGATCGCCTTTCGGATGCGGCGGCGCTCGAAATACCCGAATCGGCCAAGCACGCGCTTGAACTCGTTGAGCGCGTCATCGATCTCTCGCTGCGCGAGCTTCTTTGGCGGCTCCCTGCACGCGAGGTCGTTGATGCTGCGCAGGAACTCGTTGAGCACGTGATCCTCAGAGAAGTGGCCTCGTGCGTATCGGTGGCGCCAATCTTCCTGAAATGCCGCCAATTCGTCGTCGTGGATCGTGCCGTCAGCACTTGCGATGAAGTGGAACACCACACCCGGCGTGCGAAACAGCACACCCCACTCGGCCTCGGTGATCGCTGACACGAGAGGTTTTCCAAGCTGTGCGTTTAAGTGCTTTTCTCAAACATCCGGCCTGATGCATGATCCGACAGATGCGGACACCACAGCCGCTCACGGCAACCACGCGCGTCCCGTGCGCATCTTCCACAAGTAGTACTTCTCGAACAGG
>CAYNGK010000079.1:0-6200 GCA_964396935.1 uncultured Methanosarcinales archaeon
TCTCACGCAGGAAGACCTCGCCGGCGCTCGCGGGCACGAAACCGACCAGGAGATGCAGGAGCGTGGTCTTGCCTGCGCCGCTCGCGCCGATCAGACCGAGGATCTCGCCGCGGCGGATGTCGAAAGACACATGATCGAGGACCGTGCGGCTCCCGTAACGCTTCGAGACCTCCTTCACGAGGAATACTGCATCCCCACCCATGGTTTTCCGTCGCACGAGAGCATTTATAAATCTGCTGGAGGTGTGACGTCGGGAAGGGTGCGGGTGCGATTGCACTCTTGCGCGCGTTGATAAGCAACCGTCGCCTGCCCTTGGCGCATGAAACGGACCGCAACAAAGGTGACCGCAATGGGATTCAAGGAACAGTTCGGCAAGCTCAAGGACAATTGGCTCATCATCGCGCTCGCGTTGGTGCTGCTGCTGGTGATCTCCGGCGGCGGGAACCTGCTGCGCACCGGCGCGAGCATGACGTCAGAGCTCGGCGGCAAATCGATGGTCGACGCCGCGTACTACCGCGGCGGATACTACCCACCGACGCCTGCGCAAGACGGCGATTTCGCGCCCGGCGTGGAGGAGCGCGTCATCCTCAAGAGCGCGACGCTCAGCACGCAGATCGAACGTCACGAGTACGACGTCGCGGAACGCCAGCTCAAAGGCATCGTCGCTGAAGCTGACGGGCTCATCCTGGAGGAGAACGTGCAACGCTACGGTGAGACCGGCAAGGAATACCGCCAGGGCACGTACCAGCTCAAGGTCCCCGTCAGCAAGTACGGCACGGTCATCGGCGATCTCAAGGAACTCGGCGAGGTGCAGAGCTTCCACGAGAATGCCCAGGATGTCACCGGAGAATCGATCGACCTCAAGACCGATCTCGCGACCGAGCAATCGCGCCTGGACCGCTACCGGCAGATGCTGCGCGAAGCCGGCAATATCGACGACAAGCTCGCATTGTCAGACCGGATCTTCGAGCAGGAGCGTCGCGTCGCGTACCTGCAGGAGCGCATCAAGAACGTGAGCGATCGCGAGGACTACGCGAGTGTCATGGTGAGCCTCAACGAGGAGCCGAGCGCGTACCAGAACATCGCGATCGTGGAGTTCAGCACGCTGTGGCGCAATCTCGTGACGAGCCTCAACGGCCTGCTCGAGTTCGTGTTCCTCGTGATCCCGTGGGCGATCACGGCGGGCATCATCGCGTTCGTGTGGCGCATCGTCAAGCGGCGCAACGCGTAGGCCCGGGATCGGGCGTCCTCTCTTTTTTCCGCTCCTTCCTCTGCGCTCTTCCCGTCAGCTCCAAGAAGAGCCGGTCAGCAGTCCGGGTGGTCGCGCCGGTAGATTGCGTACATCGCACGGGCATGGTCCTTGCAGGAGCGGCTCGTCGAAGGGTGGAGCGCGATGTTGCCGCTTGCGGCTGCGCGCTCCTGATGCCGCAGTTCATGGTACCGGTCCCGCAGGTAGTGGAACCCGGCACTGAGCGGGTGCGCGCAGGACGCGCACGTCGGGTTCGCAGCGAGACGATCGACGATTTCGCGCAGCGCGTCGCCATCGGGGACGTCAGGGACGCCTCTGGTATGGCGTTCGGGGATGGACATCCTACAGGTCAGAAAATGTAGTACTTAAGCGTGACGACAAAAATGCGCACTGGTGGCGCACTAGCGACGTTTTTCGCGCAAGTACGCGATCAGCTCCCAGACGACAAGGACCAAGAGCACGAACGCCGCACCGACGAGGAACCAATCGACCATGGGGCTTTGCCACCATGGCACGTGCGGTGCCGCTTGGAGAAGCGGCGTCGGGTCGGCCACGGGCAGGAGCTGCTCCACGGGAGCGGGCGGAGCGACTGCCGCAAGGGTGGCATCGGTGCCGTTAGCGGCCATCGCCCGCGCGCCCTCGCCACCGGCAATGCCGCCAGCCGCCTCCGCGGTCTTCATCACGGCCGCGGGAGCCGCGTCCTGGATGAACGCTTCCTGCGCGAGCGTGCCTGCGGATTCCTGGACGAGCGCATCGGCCGCCGGAGCGGCGAACGGCGCTATGGTGTCCGCCGCGCGCGATGAGGACAGGTCCGATGCGAAGCCCGCACCGGGCGTGAGGAACTGCATGGTCTTGAGGATGGCAGCAACACCCAATGTGAGCACGGTCGCAGGAATGAACTTGCGCAGGCGATCGAGGAATCCCGGATCGTCGTCTTTTGGCGCGATGATGATGTACTTGTTCGCGAGCTTGTAGTGGTTCACCTCGCGGCCTTTCGCGCTGTAGTGGAACTCCTCGACCAGGACCAGCTTCGCCGCGACAAGCTGCGCGAGGTTGTAGTGAACAGTCGAGAGGGGGATGCTCAGCTCCTTCGCGATCGCGCTCTCCGTCGACTCCTTGGATTGCGCGAGGTAGTCGAGGATGCGCGTGCAGGTCGGGTTCGCCATGACCTGCGCGAGCTTCTTCGCCTTGTCTCCTTTGAGAGAGACGAGCATGAACGGTTCGTCAGGCATGGACGGCGGGAAGAGAAACGGGTATTTAAATGAACGGTTGGGTTCAATTCGGGTTGGAGCACGTATCCGGCTGCGAGTCCTGCTCGATGACGCACCCACGGCAGAGCGGATCGTAGAACGGATGGTAGCGCTGATCGAGACCCTGCAGATCCCGCAGATGCGCTTGGAGGAGATCAGGTATTCGTCGAGCGTCGAGATTGTTGCTGCACGCGTAGACATTCTCTATCCGTTGCGATGCGAGATTGTAGAGCAGCGAGATCCCGCAGGAACCGTGCTCTTCCCCATCAGCGCCCGGTTGGATGAGCACGCGCACATCCAAGCGCCGCAGCGGCAACTCGTGTTCACGGATCATCTCGAACTCGACGACGACTTTGACATCCTCGAGTTCCGTCTTGAAGAATTGATCGCACTCGACAGCGTACGGGCGACGCGAACGGGCTCCTGTAGGCATTCGGTCGGGGGTTCCCGTCCGATTCATAAGCATTGGTATACCTCGTGTGCGCGGATCGTCGATGGTTTAGCGCACCTGACAACCCTCCCGCTTTCCGCCGAATTTTTATACCGTTGAACTCGCGGGCCAGGGTGACGGACGTCGCCTACACGCGGAGAGCATATGACGCCCACGGCCAGGAATATCACGAGAAACGGCAATCCCCGCGGCGGAACTTCTGGAACCTGTTCATCGACACACCAGCGATGGCGGCGCTCCTCAAGCGGGCCGTGAGAGGGAAGCGGGTGTTGGATGCCGGGTGCGGTTCGGGCATCTTCACAGGCAAACTCAAGACCTGGGGCGCGAAGGTCACCGGTTGCGACCTGTCGAAAACGCTTGTCGAGATCGCGAGACGGGAGCACCCAGGCATCCCATTTCTCGTGTGCGATGCCCAGAAGACACCGTTCAAGACCGGTAGCTTCGATATCGTCAGCAGCAACCTGTTGCTCCACTACTTCAAGGATCCGACGCCGTTCTTGCGCGAGATGCGACGGGTGCTCCGGCCCGGCGGTCGTCTCATCTTCTCGTTCCATCACCCGTTCAACGAGGGCGTCACCAAGATCAGGATAGGGAACAGGACCGGGTACGATCTCACCGCATCATGCACACCGTACTTCCACAACAAGCAGTACACCTGGACGATGATCAGCGGCACTATGGAGATGATCAGCTACCACCACACGTTCGAGCACGTGGCAACGGCGCTCCATAAGGCAGGGTTCGTCATCGAGCTCATCAAGGAGCCCCGACCCGCGCCAAAGACCCGCAAATACGGCCCGAAGCACTACGATCGGACCACGAGATACCCGTCATTCTGCGTCATCCAAGCGAGAAAGGAATGAGTGGAACATCGCCGAACAAAAGCGCGACGTTCCACCTCTCGGCGCACAATCATTAAAAAGCGGCTCACCTACTCCGGTATCGTCGGGTGCCGAGTCGGCTCACGCTGCCCCCAACAGGAGCAGTGAGGAACGTCCTGGCACCATCCAAAGGCGGCTCGCGAAAGCGAGTGCGGGGAGACCTGCAGGCAACGAACGGACAGCAACGACACCGATCGCCGCATACGGGATGACGCGCCACAGCCCCTGGTGACAGGGACCGATGCGCTGACATCGCGGCGAGGAGGATGAAACGAGCGACCGCGCCGGTGCAAGGCCCTCGAGGCCGCTCAGTTGAATGCCGACGCCGTCGACTGCGTTTCAAGACGCGGGACGGCTCACAGAACCAGGCGTACCGACACCCGACACATCCCACTCTCGCGTTACTGTCGAGCGATATGCTCGGCGAGGGCGCGCATCGCGATCCCGCGCGGGCTTTTCTCGTTCTTCTCAGATGCCGACATCTCGCCATAGGTGCGCGTCTCGCCATCGGGCAGGAATACACTGTCCCAGCCGAACAGTCGGCCCTCGCGCGGTTCGATGATGCTGCCATCGGCAGCACCGGTGAAGAATGCGATATGATCGTCGCGCGCATACCCGATTGTGCACACCGCGCGGGCGCGCGTGTCGCCAAGCGCGTTGCAGACGCGCCACAATTTCGACGGGCCTGCGCTCCCGAGCCACCACTTGATGAGCGGCCCCGGGAAGCCGTCAAGGCACGAGAGCTCGAGCGACACATCCTCGACGATCAGGTCGCCGCCGTGCGCGGTCCTGGCAGCCGCGACCTTCGCCGTGATGATCTCGCGGCTATCGAGCGATTGGATCTCTGGCAAGTCGAGCTCAAGCTGTTCGAGATCCGGGATGAGCATCTTCGCCTCCGCGAACTTCTTGGCATTACCGGTGACGAAGACGAGACTCATGGTACCTGCCAGGTCGCATGCAGCTTCCTGTACGGCGGCATCTCGCGCGGTCCATTCTTAAATTTCACCTTGTGGTTGGGCAACGCGGCGTACTGGCCGTTCTCCAGCGCGAGCAGGTGGAACTGCTCGTTGTCTTTTGGCCAGTCGATGGTACACACGTACGAGCCACCGATCCACTCCTTGCGGCGGCGCAGGTACGCGTTGACGTTACCGTCGAGGAAACGGTAGCGCGTCACCTCGATCGTATCGCCTGGGCAGTTCGCGTAGACGAGATCGGAGAGCTCGAGCGTCGGCTCGCGCAACGGTATATGGGCGACCGCGTGCAGCGGCAAGTACGAGAACAACGCACCGTTGTCCAAGAGCACCTGCAGCGTGAGCGCGTCGCCCGGATAGCTCGATACCGCGAACGCCGTGCCGCGTTCCGACGAGCCCGCATATGCGGGATCGCCGTCGTGGAGGAATCGCGCATCGATCGTCACCCGCTGCGGGGGGATCTCGCGGTGGATCATCTTGCCGCCTCCCGGATGAGGCGCTCGAGGGATGACTCGCGGTCGCCGCACTCACGGTCCCAGTACCGGTCGTAGCGGTAGATGCGGTAGCGTCCCGCGTCCTCCATAATCCCCGCGTCGATGAGCCAGTACGCGTACGCTTCGATCACCTCGATCCCTTCCTCGAACCGCGTCACGGGAAGCGTGTTGTTCCCGTACGTCATCCGATAGGTCCGGTCACCACCGACGCGCGGGTCGAAGAGACGCGCGAAATCGCGCGGGTTGCGCACGCCATCGATGACCGCTCCTTCGGGGCCTATCCTCGTGAGGATGCTGCGGTACGCGAGGTCGGGGTCTTTCGCGAGCGCTTCGGTCGATGCGTCCGTGATGTAGCGGATGTACTGCTCGCGCTCCATACCTGCGGGGCAAGGGAACCGTTCTCTCGCCCACGCGCCTGCAGAGACATACGGCAAGCCGGTCGATGCCGCGAGCGCTTTGGCGAACGGGGTCTTGCCGCTGCCGCTCGTTCCGATGACGAAATGCTTCATGCGATCACCTCATGCGGGGTTGCGTGCGTGTTCCCACGTCTTTCGTTGCGGGTCATAGGGCGCGACGAGCGCGTACACCAGGTGCCCTTTGGGCACGAACGGTGCGCTGGTCTGCTCCACGATGATGCCGACACCCTCGTGGCGCGAGCCATCGCGATCCTCCACCTGGAGGTACTTCGCGCTATACACGTCGTCGGGCCACAGCGAGAGGGTCTGGTACCGCTCGATATGCCAGCCGGCTTCCGTCAGCGCGGCGCAATCCCCTTCGGTGTACGCATCGCCGATCGTCACGCGTGAGCGCGGAGCGTGGGTGAATTCCCATCCGAACTCATAGGCGACGCGCTCGGTCAGGTACTGGTCCTGCCAGCACATCACGAGGCGATTGTTCTTGAGCA
>CAYNGK010000080.1:0-6064 GCA_964396935.1 uncultured Methanosarcinales archaeon
GTTTCCTCTCCGGCATGGACGAGTACAACCTAGTCACGAACTACCGCCGCGAATCATCGCTCGCCCTCAAGCACGGCGAGACCGGCACGGTCGATTTCGTGATGATCACCGAGAACGAGGAAGGCAACAAGCTCGTGCAGGTGCGCCTGCGCGACAACCGCATCCCCGAGATCGGCGACAAGTTCACGAGCCGCCACGGCCAGAAGGGAGTCATCTCCATCGTCGTGCCGCCGCAGGACATGCCGTTCACCGCTTCAGGCATCGTGCCGGACATCCTGTTCTCTCCGCACGGTATCCCGTCGCGTATGACCGTGAGCCACCTCATCGAACTCTTGGGTGGCAAGGTCGGCGCGCTTGGCGGCCGCTACATCGACGGTACGATGTTCAACTGTGAAGAGGAGCGCGACCTGCGCTCTGAGCTCAAGGGCCTCGGATTCCGTGAGGACGGGACCGAGACGATGTACAACGGTGAGACCGGCGAGCGGTTCCACGTCCAGGTGTTCATCGGCAGCATGTACTACTTGCGTCTCAAGCATATGGTCGCGAACAAGAGCCAGAGCCGCGCCCGCGGTCCCATCCAGCTCCTGACTCGCCAACCCACCGAGGGTAAGGCGAAGGAAGGCGGCCTGCGATTGGGAGAGATGGAGAAGGATACGTTCGTCGCGCACGGTGCGTCGCTGCTCCTCAAGGAGCGCTTCGACAGCGACAAGACGGTCATCCCCGTCTGCGAGAACTGTGGCCTTGTCGCAGTCTATGATAGCCGCAAGAACCTGTCCATGTGCCCCGTCTGTGGCGAGGGCGTGGAGATCAACCACGTGGAGATGAGCTACGCGTTCAAGCTCCTGTTGGATGAGTTGAAGTCACTGACCGTATACCCAAAGCTCAAGCTGAAGGGGAAGTACTAGAGGTGTGATGATGCAGACCGACGTCCCCGTGCACAAGATGGTCGCGCAGATCCAGTTCGCGATCATGAGCCCGAAGTTCATCAAGGAGATGGCGAGCGCGAAGATCGTCACGCCTGAATTGTACGACAAGGAAGGGTATCCTGTCGACGGCGGCCTGATGGATGTCCGCTTGGGCGTCATCGACCCCGGCCTGCGTTGCAAGACGTGCGGCCAGCGCCTCAAGGAGTGCCCGGGGCACTTCGGGTACGTCGAGCTCGCGCGACCGGTCGTGCACATCCGCTTCGCGAAGCTGATCCTCGACCTCTTGCGCTGCACGTGCCGCGATTGCGGCGGATTGCTCATCCCCAAGAACAAGCTCAAGGAATTCGTGGATGACCTCGACCGCATCGAGAAGGCGCAGGGCGTCAACGAGCGGCGTAACCGCATCGCGACCATCGTCGCGGAGTTGCGCACCATCAACAAGTGCCCGCACTGCCAAGGCAAGCAGAAGAAGATCTCGCTCGAGAAACCCACCACGTATCTCGAAGAGGAGCGACGATTGTCGCCCATCGAAGTGCGTGCGCGCCTGGAGCGCGTCTCGGACGAGGATCTCACGATCTTCGGCCTGGAGGCGAACGCGATGCGCCCCGAGTGGTCGATCCTGACCATCTTGCCCATTCCGCCCGTGACCATGCGCCCGAGCATCACGCTCGAGACGGGCGAGCGCAGCGAGGATGACCTCACGCACAAGCTCGGCGATATCGTGCGCATCAACCAGCGATTGTTCGAGAACATCAACGCCGGTGCGCCCGAGATCATCATCGAGGACCTGTGGGATCTCCTGCAGTACCACGTGACCACGTTCTTCGACAACGAAGTGTCGCAGCTCCCGCCCGCGCGCCACCGTTCTGGGCAGCCGCTCAAGACGATCACCGCGCGTATCAAGAGCAAGGAAGGCCGCATCCGCCACAACCTCGCTGGCAAGCGCGTGAACTTCAGCGCGCGTACCGTGATCTCGCCCGATACGGCGATCCAGATCAATGAGGTCGGCGTGCCCAAGTCGATGGCGATGAAGCTCACCGTCCCTGAGCGCCTCACCGCGTGGAACATGGCGTATCTCAAGGCGTTCGTCACCCGCGGTGCGAAGCAGTACCCGGGCGCGAACTACATCGTACGACCTGACGGGAAGCGCAAGCGCATCACCGACGAGACCAAGGAAGCGCTCCTCGAGGAGCTCCAACCGGGTTTCGTGGTCGAGCGCCACCTCCTGGATGGCGACGTCGCGCTGTTCAACCGCCAGCCGTCCCTGCACCGCATGAGCATGATGTGCCACAAGGTGCGTGTGCTGCCTGGCAACACGCTGCGTCTGAACCCCGCCGTGACGATCCCCTACAACGCGGATTTCGACGGCGACGAGATGAACCTGCACATCCCGCAGACCGAAGAGGCGCGCGCCGAAGCCGAGATCCTGATGGAGGTCCAGACGCAGATCGTCTCGCCTCGCTTCGGGCTCTCGATCATCGGCTGCCACCAGGATGCGGTCACGGGGAACTACCTGCTGTCGAAGTACCTGTCCTTCACGCGCTCCGAGGCGATCGATCTCCTCGCTGCCGTCGGCGTGACGGAGTACGATCGCTTGCCCAACAAGAAGGTCATCAGCGGGAAAGATGTGTTCAGCTGCGTTCTCCCCGAGGACTTCAACTTCACCGCAGAGCCCAAGAGCCAAAAACCGCAGGACATCGAGAATGCCGTCGTCATCCACAACGGCACGCTCGAAAAAGGCGTCCTCGACAAGAGCCAGCTCGGCGCTGGCGCGGGTTTGCTCCTGCGTACGCTGCACAAGAAGTACGGCGCGGACCGCATGTGCATCATCATGGGGCACATCTTCAAGCTCGGCATCCACGTGCTCTTGAAGTACGGTTTCACGGCCGCGATCAGCGACACGGACCTCTCGCCGGAAGCGGACGACAAGGTGCGTACGCTGCTCAACGAGGCAGAGGCCGATGTGCACCGTATGATCATGGAGTTCGAGCAAGGATCGCTTGAGCTCCTGCCAGGACGCACGGTCGAGGAAACGATCGAGTTGCGTATCCTCGAGCGCCTCAACAAGGCGCGTAACGAGACGGGCCGCGTCGTGGCCGAAGCCGCGCAGAAGACCACTGGCACGATGCTGATGGTCCGCTCTGGTGCGCGTGGGAACCTCATCAACATCGCGCAGATGGCGGCGTGCGTCGGCCAGCAGGCGTTCCGTGGCGGTCGCATCGGGGATGGCTACAAGGGCCGCACCCTGTCGTGCTTCAAGCGCGGCGACATCGGTGCGGAAGCGCGCGGGTTCATCCGCAACAGCTTCAAGACCGGCCTCAAGCCCCATGAGATGTTCTTCATGGCGATGACGGGCCGCGATTCGCTGATGGATACGGCACTGCGTACGCCAAAGAGCGGGTACCTCTACCGTCGATTGGCGAACGCGCTGCAGGACCTGAAGGTCGAGTACGACAACACCGTACGCGACGCGTCCGGCCGGATCGTGCAGTTCAACTACGGCGAGGACAACCTCGACGTGAGCCGCACGGAAGGCGGGAAGTTCAACGTCAAGAAGATCATCGAGGCGATGGGGGAGTAATCGCTATGGCAACCGCTGACCTGTTCAAGGAGTACGAGGAGAAGATGCCGCCAAGCGTCCTCGCGGACGTGAAGGAGCACACCGCCGGCATGAGCGATGCGAAGGTCAAGAAGGTCCTCGCTGCCGTGTACGACGAGTACCAGACCGCGATGGTCGATGCCGGCGAGGCCGTCGGCACCGTCGCCGCAGAGTCGATCGGTGAGCCCGGTACGCAGATGACCCTCGATACGTTCCACTTCGCAGGCGTGTCGGAGATGAACGTCACGATGGGCCTGCCGCGCCTCATCGAGGTGCTCGATGCGCGAAAGACCATCTCGACCGAGATGATGGAGGTCTACCTCCTCGACCCGTACCGCAAGGGACAGGACATCAAGAAGATCGCCGAGAAGATCAAGGAGACCTCGTTCCGCGAGTACATCCTGTCGATGGACATCGATGTGCTCGAAGCGGTCATGACGATCACGCTCGACAAGGGGAAGATGGCTCTTGTCGACGCGAATCCGGAGAAGCTCTTGAAGGTGCTGGCGAAATCCCTCAAGAACGTCGCGCTCAAGGCGGAAGGGGCGGACACGATCACGGTTCGCTCCGCGTCCAAAGGTGGCGATCAGCTCAAGGAGATCTACCAGCTCAAGGAGAAGATCAAGGATGTCTACATCAACGGCGTGAAGGGGATCAAGATGGTCTTGCCCGTCAAGCGCGACGACGAGTTCCTCATCGTCACGGCCGGCTCGAACTACCGCAACATCCTCAAGGTCGAGGGCGTGGACACGACGCGTACCGTCACGAACAACGTCTACGAGATCGAGGCGACGCTCGGCATCGAGGCCGCGCGCCAGGCGATCATGAACGAGATCCAGAAGGTCCTGGACAACCAGGGTATCGAGCTGGACATCCGTCACGTGATGCTCGCGGCCGACACCATGACGATGTCTGGCAAGGTCTTGGGTATCTCGCGTTACGGTATCGTCAAGGAGAAGCCATCGATCCTCGCGCGCGCCTCGTTCGAGACGCCCTTGAAGCACATCTTCAACGCGGCGACCGGCGGCGAGGTCGACTACCTCAACTCCGTCATCGAGAACGTGATGATCAACCAGCCCGTGCCGCTGGGGACCGGCGTGCCCAGGCTCGTCGTGAAGGCACCGGTCGCGAAGAAGGCGCCTGCGAAGAAGGCCGTAAAGGTCGAGGAATGAGAGGAAACGCTTAAAAAGCACCGGCAGTTCACGAGGGATATACCATGAAGGCAGAGATCCGCAAGCTCCTAGGAACCGACAAGCTCGTCATCGGCACTGACCGTGTGCTGCGGCTCTTGCGCGAAGGCGCGCTCAAGCAGGTGCTCGTCGCGAGCAACTGCGCAACCGACGTGCGTGAGGATGTCGAACACCTCGCGGGTTCGGCGGAAGTCACCGCGCTCGACATCACGAACGAGGAGCTCGGCGTGTACTGCAAGAAGTCCTTCAACATCCAGCTTTTGGGGATCAAGGCATGACGGATCCGGTCATTCTCGACACGAACCTCCTGCAGACGATCGCGGTCGTCGAGCAGGTGACGCAGGCGCGCATCGACAAGTGCATCCCGAAGGAGGACAAGCTCGTCTTTGTCGTTGAGAAAGGCGGCGCACGTCTCATCGTTGGCCCCGAAGGCAAGACCCTCAAACGCCTCGAGTCGCAGCTGGGCAAGCGCCTGAAGATCATCGAGAAGACGGACGAGAAGTTCCAGTTCGTCAAGAACGCGTTCCTCCCCTTGCGGGTCGCTGAGATCAAGGAGGAGGACGGCATCGTCTCCATCCACGGTGAGGACGAGAAGACGCGCGGCCTCATGATTGGCGCGAAAGCGCACAACCTCCGATTCCTCGAGAAGATCGTCCAGATGTACTTCCCGGACGTCAAGGAGATCAAGGTCTACTAGGCTTGTTCTCGGATTGCGATTCTTCTCCTGCTTCTTGGTTCTCTGTGTTCTTCAACTCCCGCCTTGGCGTTGTCCTGAGGGGCGAGTGCGACACGCAGCAGCGATGTCGCAGTGCGAGCCCCGAAACAACCCGCGAGTGAACGCGCCACGGGAAAACGGTTCTTACGATGCCTGGCGCAGATACGCGGTCGCGAGGCTCCGCGCGTACGGTGTGGCGTGCGCGGTCGCAGAGATATCACTGCATCGCTGTCCGTGGATGATGCGCAAATTATTGAGCAATTCATCGATAGCTTGGCAACGCGGTGACGGTCCGTCCCAATCGAAGCGCAGTTCGCGGATTGCTTGTGGCGCGTCTGGCGCATCGCGTGCGTCATACAACGCACGATGCAACGCAGCATCCCGCAGGTGTTCGTGCCCGCACTCCGAGAGCGCCTTGGCGATGCCGACGACGATCGTCGAGAGATACTGCCCGGTCGTCATACGGCGTGGCGGCGCGTGGCGATTCATAATCTTTTCGGCTGATGACGGCCTCGTTCAGGATATCGAGAAAGAAAAAAGGAAAGAGAGAAATCATTCTTTACGCGATCGCGGTCGTGCGCTCGCCGTTCTCGTCGATAGCGGTCAGGCCGCCCGTGTTCAGGAGGAACGTCGC
>CAYNGK010000081.1:0-5905 GCA_964396935.1 uncultured Methanosarcinales archaeon
GGCACGTAGAACCGACAAGACAAGCGAATCATACAAACAGCTCCTGAAGCAGGAGGCCGACATCAACTCAGCGCTACAAAGAGCGGATCCGACTATCGCGGCGGAAGCAGCAAACGCTCGCGCTGCGCAACAGACGAAGAATTCGGCAAAAAATTGCCCTACTTGCGAACAATCGACAGCAAGCATTGAAACAATGATTACACTCAATCAGAATCTTGCGGATTGGAAAACAGATCTTGCATCCGCTAAGACCGCCGAAGCACAAGCAATAAAGAATCTGGAGACTGTAAAAACCACCACAACACAGACAAAGCAGACGATGAGCACACTCAAATCCGCGGGGGTTGATTCAATAGACATCAAAGCGGACCTGACAGTCAATGGTGGACCCTATGTTCTGGTGAACGGCGAATACATAAGACCGCAGAATCCGCTGTATCCGACCATTGAGGCACTCTACAAACAAGGTGTTTTGACGACCGGAAATAATTATCCTGATGTAATCACAATCACGTTGGACAGTGAGGTGACGCACGCTAACACCGAACTCGTACGGATTCAGAGCCAGATCTCCCGACTGAATACCGACATCACACAAACCGAGTTGGAATTGAGGAAGATCGACCGAGAGAACACGCAATCCATCACTCCCGCCACCACGAATCCGGAAGTGCAAGCGGCCGTTAATGCGAAAGCTGAGAGCGCCCTCATCAATAAAGAGGCCGACAGAGCAACACTCGAAGCGGATTCCTCCAGCCTGAATTTGGCACTGGAGGCCATCGCGAGCCAGTACGACACGTCAGACCCCGCAAAAGCCGGACAAATCAGAGAACTGATGGATAAAGATCCGGAGACCGTGAAGGCGTTCTTCGCGAACGAGGCGCGCAACGTAGAATATCAGCTCAGCGCCAGTGAACAACAACAAGCCGCCGCAATCGCACAGATCCGCAGCGACCCTGCGGCCGCAGCGAAGTTCTACGTAACGATGTCCGAAGATCTCGCGATAATCGATGCGGATCTTGCCGCCGCCCCGCTCGATCAGACGTTGCAAGCAAAGCGAACGCAAATTCTGTACAAACTCTGCGCCGCGAGCACGAATTGCGATCCCACAACGATGACGGGTATCGGCGCGACAGGCGACTTGTTAACCGTTGAAGAGATGGAACAGAAACTCACGGAAGAAGCAAAACAGAAAGCGACGCAAGCATCCGCCGATATCGCCTCCGGCAAGTACGACAAGGACTTCGCCGCGTACACGAAGCGCCGCGAGTCCTATATGGCCGCCGTATCCGTCATCTCGGATTATGCGGTGAAGTGGGCGCGCGACAAGGGCTACCTGAACTGGCTGTCGCTCTCGAGTTGGGCGGACGATGTCCCGGCGCTCCAAGAGCTCTTGGACTTCAGCAACACGTATCTCAATCCGGACGCGTTCGCGGAGAACCTGTGCAGCGAGACGTATGATATCCGCGACAACGACGACGGCGCGGTCTACCAGGTGAGCCAGGTCGGCATCGCGCGCGCGCTCGCCACGTTCGGGTCGGAGATCCGCACGTACGAGAACGAAGGAAGAACGGAGTTCCTGTACGTCACGGTCGCGCACGTCGTGAACCCAGGACCGGGGAACATCTCGTTCGAGATCGTTATGCGCGATATCACGTCCTGCGCGAGCAGCACCTGCGAAGAAACACACAGCCTGATGAACGGCGCCGCGCTCACGCTGGGCGAAGGGGAATCGTTCAGCAACGGCCAGTACGCACGCACGCGCATCGAATACTTGCCTGGCGAGTACAGCAAGGTCTGCTTGCGTTTCAATAAGGAGTTCCCGGACGCGCAAGGCAAGCGCGAGTACTGCCGTTCCATCAAGGAGGACAGCATCAGCACCGGGTCACCGGTCGCGCCGCAACCGACGGCCACCACCGCGCCAAGCGCGACCGGCACGGGCGGCGCGAGCGCTGCTGGCAACAACCCACTGGAGGGATGGTCATGAGACGGCGCGGGCAGATCACGCTCTTTGTCATCATCGGCCTCGCAGTGCTCTTGCTCGTCGGCATCTTCCTCTTATGGCGCTCAACAAGCGAACCAGCGAGCCTCGCGGGCACGCAGGCGGCAGCGAGCGTCACCGCGCTCGTCGAATCGTGCCTGGAACAAACAGCTCGTGACGCGCTCATCACTATCGGCCTTGGCGGCGGGTACACTCCAGAACAACTCCGGACGTTCACCACGACCGGCGCGGACGCGAGCGCTATCGAGATCGAACCGCAAGCGATCCCCTACTGGCATCACATCGGCGCGTGCGACCAGACGCAAGGATGCATCGTTGACGCGCGACCATCCTTGTGCGATCCGGATACGCGGCGCTGCCCGCTCGTCGTGCCCGGCACGCGCGAGGACATCAGCTTCGAGCGCAACATCGAGACGCTCACCGCGCAAGCGCTTCCTGGCTGCACCGGGGATTTCGGCAGTGTCCCGGACGTGCTCGTGCGCGCAAACACCATCCCCGAGGTCGACGCGACGATCCGCGACGGGCAAGTCGATTTGCATGCGAACTGGGATCTCACGCTCACCGCCGCCGACAAGACCGAAGTAGACTTGGACGCGTTTAACGCGCAGCTGATGATCGATCTCCCCACCATCTACACGCTCGCGACGCGCGTGTACATCGAAGAGCGCCAGCGCGCGTTCCTCGAGGAGATCTTCCTGCAGTTCCTGAGTGTGTATGGCGGCATCGACTCGCCCATCCCGCCCATCAAGGATATCCAATTGCACGGGAGCAAGCGGTTCTGGATCACGCGCAACGTCAGGAGCGCGATCGAGGACGGGATCATGCCGTTCTTCGCGTTCGTGCAAGTCGCGAACGCTATGGAGAGCTACACCCCCATCCGCAGCCCTGGTGTCGACGATGCGTTGCAACCGTACGCGAGCGGCATCTACGAGTACCTCACGATCAAGACCGGGGAAGAGGTCTATCCGCTGGGCGTGCGTTTCGCGTATCCAGGAACTGGTCTTGACGTGCGCATCAACGACCAGGAGATCCTCAAGCCCAAAGAGCTTCCGGGCGCGGATTTCCTGAGCATCATCAACATCAAGTTCCTCGAGTACAAGTTCCGCTACGACGTACGATTCCCCATCCACGTGCGCATCACCGACCCGTACGCGTTCAACGGCGCAGGGTTCGACCTGGATTACGCGCTTGAGGCGAACATCCGCAAGAACCGCCCCGTGAACACGAGCGCGGACGTCACCGTCATCGCGACGCCCGATGAGAGCGTGGACCTGGCTGACCCGACGCAGCTCGTGAACCACGAGTACCGCGTCATCGTCACGGACCACCGCACCGGCGGTCCGATCGAGGATGCTGCCGTGACGTACGTGTGCGGCGTGCAATTCCAGATGGGAGCGACCGATACCGAAGGCACGTGGGCAGGACGCCTACCCTTCTGCGCCGCTGGCGGCACGGTGCTTGTCGAACACTCGGAGTACGGCAGCACGGGCGTCGCGCAGGACAACACGGAAGAGGACCGTGGTAAGAGCGATGTGCGCGTCGCGCTGTGGCCGCGCGCCAATAAGCGCATCGAGTTGTGGAAACGATCGCCAGCGAACATCGCTGCCGGCACTGGCCGCACAGAGCTCGACGGCAACGACAGCGCGATCGTGACGCTGCAACGGCGCAAGCTCTCGCCGTACGATGATGAGGTCCCGCGCGTCGGGATCCTCGAGTTCGGCACGCCCGAAGAAGCCGCGGTCCAGGTGACGCAGCGTCAAGCGCTCGAGACCGCGCTTGGCCAAGGTTCGATCACGCAAGAGGAGTACGACGCGGTGCTCGCGCTCCAAGCGAACCAGGTACCGAGCGAGCCGGAAGAACCGGTCTTGGACCTCATCCCCGGCACGTACGACATCACCGTGTTCCTCACGTACTACGGCCTCATCCAGATCCCGATGGAACAGCGCTGCGGCGGGAACATCATCAGCAACGAGTGCGTGACGCTTGATGCGCAGAACTTCACCGTGTGGAACACGGGCGGCGCGGTCCTCACCGACGCGGACGCTATCGAACTCACGGAAGAATTCGTCTACAGCGACCGCCCCTTGGTCCTGTACGCCCTTGAGCAGACGATACCGCGCAACTGGACCGCGCTCGAACGGTACCAATCGCTCGAAGCGTACCAGTCGTACGATCGGCGTGTGATGATCCAGCCAGAGACGTGAATCGGGGTGAACACCCCGTTACGCACACCTCTCACAAACGATTGGCTGCCTTGGAGTACACCTGAGGCAGCCGTGTCGGGATAGGAGGGACCCGACGATGCGCGGCGGCCGAGGCAGACCGCAAGCGGGAGCACCGCAGCAGCCGAATCCAGAGCACATCTACGCCGCGCCAGTTGTCGATGAGAATCGCGCGACCCGTTCGCATGTGTCGCGGTTCGTGGCCAAGCGCACCTTCGCGCACATACCCGACGGGTCGGCGTCCAGGAAGTTCAGGTAGCACGCGTCGCCGTACTCGGGGTCAGCGACCTGGTCGCACAGCGTCGCGTCGCTCACCTCGGGCAGGATCGCGACGTCGAACACGCACAGGTCGCGCTCGCGGCCGACCAGGCGTTCCTTGCACGCTCGTACAGCCGCGTCCGAGCCGTCGGCACGCGCGATCTCGAGCACTTGCGCGATGATTTCCGCGGGCGCGAACGAGATGGGGACGGATGAGCTGCCGTCACCGGCCGGCGCGTCATCACCGGCAGTGAGCAGCCACATGCCGCCGGCGCCGATGAGCAGTGCGATGAGCGCGAACGCGATCGCACGGCCCGCGCCGCCGTTCGCCGTCGGCTCGATGCCGTAGACGTCGCGCAACGCGCGCTTGATCGTGACGGGAGCGTATCCGGCCGTGCGCAATTGCGCTTCGGCCACGTCCCGGGGCGTGCTTGCGCGGGCGAGGGATGTGGCGAGCGTCTCCGCGCCGGCGAGATCGCCGGAGAGCTGCGCGAACGCGCTGTCCACAGCAGCAGCGGTGTACCCGTTTTGGGTGAGCGCAGCCGTGATGCGATCGCGCGCGAACCCCTTGTTGAGCTCCGCCTGGATGTACTGTGTCAGGCGCGGGTCGATGGGCATGGTGCGCTCCCGGAACGGCACGTTTTTAAATGTTCGCGAGTCGCCGACGTGGTAAACTGCCCCTATAGCTCAGCGGTAGAGCGCGTCCTTGGTAAGGACGAGGCCCCGTGTTCAAGTCACGGTAGGGGCTTATAGGTTCTGAGTGTAATTCTCGGCAGACTGCAGTTTGAACTATAGCATGACTGCTCCTAAAGATATTTAAGCTGCAAGACTCTTATCTGATACATGCCCGAGGAAGAAGTCCAAATGACTATGATACCGTCATCTCCAGTTGTTTCTTGGACAACCTTCAAACCAACACAGAAGTCTCTTCTGTATACGCTGCTGCTTATGGGTCTCGGTTTCCTCGCAGACTTACCCGAAATGGTCCTCATGTTCTTTGGAAGAGTGCCCCTGCTGAACTCTCTCCCACTCTCGATTCCTCTGCTCGCTATCGGAGCATACATTTCATCATCGTTCATCGCTGCGGGATTTTCAAAGGTTCGCACGGTGCTCATGTTCTTGCTCTTTGCGCTCGTTCTCGGCTGGCTCATCTGGCCCACAGTGTCTGCAATCGGAGTTATCAATGAACACACCGCAATGTCCTGCTCTGAGGATACTGACTGCACATTATACACGACTGCAGGATCCTACATCACAGAATCCGCTCCGACCCACGTCTACAGTGGCCCATTCATTCCCATCGTTATGGGAGGATCTGATTTTTCCATCTACACAAGGACACTAAAGAACTTTCACGCTGCTGGTGCAAACGTCGAAGGGTACCGAGCAGTTTGCCGCGAGTCCAAGTGCAGCATTCAAAGCG
>CAYNGK010000082.1:0-5868 GCA_964396935.1 uncultured Methanosarcinales archaeon
ATACCGCTGATCGTCCGCGATGAACGCGAGGCGGACCTCGCCGGCATCGGCACCATGGCGCAACAGCCCTTGACCGGACAGCTCACCGCGGGCGAGGCCAAAGAGCGCGAACTCGATTGCGTGCAGGAGACTGCTCTTGCCGGAACCGATATCACCGCTCAGGAGCGTGATGCCTGGACCAAAACCGATCGTCGCGTGCTGATACGAACGGATGTTGCGTACCTCAAGCTCCACCAGACGCATGCGGATAGCGCACTCGTTCCCCTGCTTTTGAGGCTTTCGGACACGTGACCACTGGAGAGCGGAGATCCTGCCTCGATAGCCTACCGAGGAGCAATGGCCCAAATGTTTAAAAAGGCCCGGTGGGTTTCGGAAGCCGGAACACAATGGCTGACCCCATCATGACGTTCGGGGCGGTGCTGTTTGGCATCCTGCTCCTCTACCTCCTGTTCCTTGCGGGCGTGTATTGCATCGCATCGCTGCGGCCGGCACCCAAGCATGACGCGGGCTACCGGCCGCGCGTGAGCGTCCTCATCCCCACCTACAATGAGGAGGCCCGCTTGGGCGCGTGCATCGGCGCGCTTATCGCGACCCGCTATCCACGACTCGAGATCATCGTGATCGATGATGGCAGCACGGACGCGACCGTGCGTGTCGCGCGTGGTTTCGGGGCTCGCGTGCGGCTGTTGCGCCAAGCGCACAAGGGAAAACCAGCAGCGCTCAACCGCGGCCTCGCGCTCGCGCGCGGCGCGATCATCGTCACGGTCGACGCGGACACGATCGTCGAGCCGCAGTTCATCGCGCACATCGTGCAGCCGCTGCGCGACCCCACGGTCGCCGCCGCGAGCGGCCCTGTCCTCGTCGTGAACCAGCACTCCGTCTTAGGCGCGTTCCAGCGCATCGAGTACCACTACAACAACCTGATCCGCCAATCCTTCAGCACGGTGTTTCGCAACGGCATCTGGTTCTTCGGGTGCCTAGGCGCGTATCGCGCCACGACCCTGCGTCGCGTCGGCGGCTTCCCCGCGCACACGCTGACGGAGGATATGGACCTTATGCTCGCGCTACGCGCGGCAGGATACCGTACGCTCACGGTCGCTGACGCGCGCGGCCGCACGTTCGTGCCCACGAGCGTGGGCGGGCTTTTGCGCCAGCGCGCACGATGGTGGGCAGGAGGGTTCCAGTCGCTACGCAAGCACCGCAAGGGGTTGCACACCGCGCACGATCCCGCAATAGCGTTCCTACGCGCGAACCAGGTGTGGTGGCTCCTGTACGCGCTCGTCTCCCTGCCGCTCATCGCGTACCAGGTCGCGTACTGGTTCCCGACGAGCGGCGGCCTGGACGCGACGCTCTACCTCGTGCGCTGGTTCACCTTGTGGGGCCCGTTCTATGTCCTGTACAAGATCCCTGTGTGGGGTCTCAACTGGCTCAACATCGCCGGCGTCCTCGCTGGTCTCGTGAGCGCGACGCTCATCATCGCAAGCATCCGCCTTGCGCGTGAGCGCCCGACGTGGCGCGACGCGCTCGCGATCGCCGCGTACTTCCCGTACACCATCATCCTCAACCTGAGCGTGCTTGTGGGCGCGTTCCAGGCCGCGACCTCATCAGCGCGGCCGTACGCCGCGTGATCCCATGGACTACATCCTCGCGCTCCTGCAATGGTACTCGCACGTCAGCCACGAAGCGATGACGTGGTACGTCACCCACACGAGCGCGATCCTCGACACGCTCCACATCGGATTCCAAGCGACGTTCGATGCGCTCCTGCTTGTCACCACGTGCCTCGCGGTCCTCTATGTCCTCTTGTCGCTGCTCGTGCTCATCGTGCGTCCGAAGACGAAGCGCTACACGTTCGATCCCAAGCGCGCACCGCGCATCACGGTGCACATCCCCACGCGCAACGAGCTCGCTGCGCTGCGCTGCGCTCGTGCATGCCTCGCGTGGGACTACCCGGCCGACAAGATCCAGATCCTCATCGGCGACGACAGCGACGACCCGCGCGTGAGCGCTGGGCTTGTGGCGTTCGCCAGGCGCAACCCGCGCGTGCGGGTGATCAAGCGCCCCGTGAACGAGGGGTACAAGGCGGGCAACCTCAACAATATGCTGTTGCACACGACCGGGGAGATCCTCCTCGTGTTCGATTCCGACTACATCCCCGAGCCTGATTTCGCCCGCCGTATCGTCGCGCCGTTCCAGCACGACAAGCGGATCGTCGCGGTCCAGGCGCGCTGGAAACCGATCAACAAGCGCGAGACGTTCAGCGCGACACTGGGTTTCGCGATCACCGAATCGTTCCACCAGGTGTTCCTGCCCTTCATGCACTGGATCGGCGGCAGCGTGATGCTGTGCGGTTCGGCAGAAGCCGTGCGCGTCGCGGACCTCAAGCGTCTGGGCGGGTGGCAGCACGGGAGCCTGACGGAGGATATCGAGTACGCGCTGCGCCTGCACCGCCACGGCCACCACGTCGTGTACCTGCACGACCTCACGTGCGGTATGGAGGTGCCCAACACCCCGAAGGACCTGTACCGGCAGCAGATGCGCTGGGCGTTCGGTGTCGTGAACGCGCTGCGGGATCACGCGTGGGGCATCTTCTGGTCGCGCGGCCGCGTGACGCTGGCACGCAAGTACAACACGCTCCTGCTCTTCCCGTCCGGGTACCTGCTCACGACGCTCATCCTGTTCCTGTTCGCGACCGGCATCCTCGCGTTCTTCACCCACCCGCCAGGACCGTTCAACCTGGCGCTGTTCGCCACCGAGACCGCGAAGAACATCGCGTTCACAAGCGGCCTGCTCGCCACGTTCATCGTCGGGATGTGCCTTGGCGGCCGCTGGCGCAGCATCCCAAAGCTCATCGTCGCGATGTTCAGCGTCGGTTTCGTCGTGACGTACTATGTGAACCGCGGCGTGTGGCGCGCCCTGCGCAGGGGCAAGATGCAGTGGTTCCTCGTCAAGAAAGAAGGTAACGCGCACCGGCGCGCGAGGTGATGTTCCCTATGGCAAGACCCAAGAAGAGATCGGCGCTTGCGAGCCAAGTGCCCGTACCGAAAAAGCACGCGCGCTACGCGAACGCCGCGCTCATCAGCGGGATCCTGAGTGTCGTGCCGCTGCTCAACATGGTCGCGATCCCGCTGGGCATCATCTTTGGCGTGATGGGCGTGGTGTGCGCGGTGCGCTATCCGACGACGCACACGGGACTGATCCGCGCGATCATCGGCCTGACGATCTGCGTCGTATGGCTCGCGATGACCATCTACGCGATGATCGTGTTCGGCCCTGCAGCGTTGCTTACCCGGTGAGTGCGGTCATGGAACGCGCACGACGGGTGGCGTGGGGTTGGATCGCGTTCTTCGCGCTGTTCACGGTCTTCCAGTTCCTGCGCGGCAAGCGGTTGTTCGACTACGCCGCGTACATCATCATCCTCGCCGCATTGCTTGCGCTCAACAAACGGTTCACGTTGCCCGCCGTGACGGTGTGGTGCGTCGGTCTCGCGACCCTGATGCACGCGCTGGGGACGATCGCGTTCACGTACCAGGGCGTTGCTGACGTCTCGCTGTACCACGATATGTTCTTCGGCGGCAATTACGACCTGTTCACGCACTGCTACGGCCTGGCGCTGTTCTCGTTTGGGATGCTCGCGTGGTTCTACGACCACCACAAGCCGACCCCGCTCTTGGTCGTGGTGACTGCGCTCGCGCTCATCGGATCAGGCGCGCTCATCGAGATGACGGAGTTCGCAGGCTACCGCCTGTTCGGGTTCGGGTGGGGCGCGTTCGCGTTCGGCGCCGGGGACAACAGCGCGAACTTCGGCCCCTGGGGGGACTCGATGACGGACCTGTACGCGAACCTCGTCGGGATCGCGCTCGGGTTCCTTATCTGGGCGCTGTGGCGGCGCAACGTTTCAGGCAAGAGACGTCGTCGATAAAACGGGCTGCTACGCGTTCGCGCAGCATTGCTTGTACTTCTTCTCGGAACCGCAGGGATGTGGTGCATCACCAATAGCACAATGCCGACAAGAAAAACAAAACAAGAACACCATCCCGGGATGGATGGGCTTCTACTCGGTGACGCGGTACAAGATGCCTGATTGCGACACATCATACTCCACGTAAGTCGTCGTATCGGTGGCGAGGCAGTACGCGAGCACACCAAGACCGACGACCGCGCCCCCGATGACGCCATTGCGCACTTCATCGTTCGCGGCTTTTGTAGGATTTCCATTTATCGGTTCCTGTGGAGCGAGTATGAATCCCAGCGCCACACCGGCACCTGCGCCACTACCTGCCGACAGCAATGCGCAATGGCCCAGACCGAGCAGCTCGGAGTCCGCAGTGACCTCCGGCCGATCAAGAACGAAAAAGTACTTGCCTCCGGGGAGATCGGTCGGGAATTGCGCGCGCAACTCACGCTCGACTGCCGGTCGCGATTGCTCCATCGCATACGCGTCAAGGCCGCCGAACGCGCGAATCGTTCGCCGAGAAGTGCGTTGTTCGCCGTGCACTTGTGCATACAATTCCGTCACGGCCTTGACATTGTCTCGGAACCGTTCCGGTAGGACTTGATCGACAAAGGTCACCTGCTGCGCAGAAGCCGAGGCTGCGATCGCCGACGCTACAGTTGCCGCCAGTGCTAGTTTCCGCATAGTATACCCCCTAACGTTACCACCGCAGGAGTCCAACGCGAGTTAAAAAAGTTTTCACTCAGAAGTAGGATAAGTGTAGCTTCAATCGCGGCCCGTTATCGATGAACGCAAGCAAACGCCTACGCGTTCGCGCAGCACTGTTTGTACTTCTTCTCGGAACCGCAGTAGCAGTCCTGGTTGCGGCCGATCGTGCCGTCCTCGAAGGCCTTGACGCGCGCGAGGAACGCCTCGTCGGTGATGGCCTTGTACGCCTCGATGTAGATGCGTGAGGCTTCGCCGTACGCCTCCTTGTCCTCCTCCCCCTTCGTGTCGGGGTGGTGCTCGAGGATGATCCGCTTGAAGGCCCGCTTGATCTCCTCTTTGGAGGTCGCGGGCGTCACGCCCAGGATCTCGTAGGACTCGGTGATGAACCGTCGTGTGCGTCGCATCAGGATCGGGAGCGCGGGCCGCTTTTTAAATGAAGATGCCATTCCACAGAGAACAATATTTATAAATGGGTCCCGGGTCCGACGGATTCGAGAGCCCGGTCTCCCGCGGCGCATATCCACACGGGTGATTCCCCCATGAGCAAGAACAGCAGGAAGAACAAGCTCAACAAGAAGATCTCCGCGAAGAAGGAGAAGTACCTCAAGTTCGAGGCGGGCAAGGATGACCGCATCGCGTCGCGCACGAAGGTGCAGATGCGCGAGGTGCCCCAGTCGCTCATCAACGAGAACGACATGAACATCTCCCAGCAGATGCGCCGCTTGCCGCGCAACAAGGAGCCGGAAGACAAGAAGCGCAAGTAAGGCGTCTCTTCGCACTTCCCTCCTGCTTTTTTCTGTTCTCCTCCGTTCTCGATCCATCAGCTACGAGTTCCACACTTCGCGGTCGTGTACGCCAGATTTTCCACTCCCAAGCGGAAACGCACCAATACACCTATAAAGGGAAAGATACGGGGGCCCTTTTGTATGACAAAACTGATTCTTGCCACAGCGCTCCTCATCTTCCTGCTGGCAACGATAGTCCCCGGTGTAACGGCAGCGAGCTGCCAGAGCGTCGCGACGTTCACGCCCAGCTGCGGCGGCGGTGCGGTCACGCAAGACACCCTGTCCGGCACCTGCCGCACGATCGTGTGCGCTTCCGGATCCTCAAGCATGAAGGCGCTCGCGTGCGACAAGCCCGACGGCCAAGCAGCGCAGTACTTCGAGCTCTACAAGCAGACGACTGTCGGCTCCGGCGTGACGAAG
>CAYNGK010000083.1:0-5622 GCA_964396935.1 uncultured Methanosarcinales archaeon
GTATTCTATCTGGAATTTCGCTTCGTGAATCCGCGCGTCCGTGATGAACAGGCCGTGCAAGATCTCGGTCAGGGCAGTCCTCGTCAGAAACGTATGCGATGGGTCCACTAGTATCAGCAGCTGGTCGGTCATTCGCTTATCACCGAACCGGGTGCAACACCCACCGGAATACCGTAGTAGACGCAGGTGACCTGGTTCTTCTCCCGGCTCAACTCCTGTCGCTGTGCTTCAACAATCGCAACGAGACCAACGTCCTGTAGTTCACACAACTCGTAATCGAGGAACTCTCGCTCTTCAGCAATAAAATGATTAATGCCGTCGATGCGGGTGGTAACCACTTTGAGCGCGATGCCTTTCTGCGTTCTCGAGAGAAGGTCGGTAATCAACACACGTCCTCGTTCTCCAGCTCCCTCTCTAGTCTTGCGCGAGAGATACTGATTCAGCGATTCAGGAGTTATCTCGATGGAAGCTAGGAACTCATTCTCCAGTTTCTTCTCGTGCCTCTCGAAGGCATCCTTCTCTTGTGGTGTGGGCCGGAACATTGACTTGTACGTGGACGAGAACGCAGGCATCTAGATGCCCCCTTCGAACGGCCGGCACAAGCGGCACGGCACGAGCTTCGCCTTCACCGCTTGCCCCTTCGTCGCGTACGTGACACGCTTCCCTTTGGGGATGCGGCGCGCGACGACGCAGTCAGGCGAGTGGACGGTCGAACCGTCTTTTGTCGCGATGAACGCGGCCTCGCCGCCGGCGCGAACAGCGCGCGCTGGGACGCGGACAGAGATCCGTTTCACAGTCCCGCGTGCCGCTTTCTTCCGACGAGCGGCCTTCTTGCGCGCGGGGCGCGGCACGACCACGAGCACGTTGTCGCGCGGGTCATTCGGCCGCCGCTCCTTGATGCCGAGCGCGGCGAGGAACAGCACGACGAGGACCGCGAGGAGCGTCACGGAAAGCAGTTGCCTGCACCACGTGCGGACCGTGCCGATGATGCCGAGCTCCTTGCGCGCGATGACGCGTAACGTAAAGACCGGCGAGTCGACGGTCGCGCCCTTCTCGTCGGACGCGGTCACGACGATCCGGTCGTCGCCGGCGAAGCCGGTATCCGGCACGAGCGTGAGGATCGGTCCATCGATACGCGCGGTGACGTCAGCGGGTTGGGTCGCGCCATACGTGAGCGCATCCTTGTCGGGATCAGCGAAGTACGCGTTCAGGTCCACGCTGTGCGGCGTGTCCTGGTACCACTCGATCACCGTCGGATCGCTGTCCTGCGCGATGCGTTCGTACGTCGCTTCGAATGATGGGGTCCCAAGCAGGACGAGCCACACGAGAAGCGCGAGCGCACCGATGATCAGGAGGGTCTTGATGACCCCGAGCGACCGGCGGGGCAATCCATCAGGGAAGAGCGTCAGCTTGCCGGCGTAGATGAGCAGGAGCGCGATGAGCAGGAGCGCGAGCGCCACCCAGAGCGCCACGAGCGTCCAGCCGCACGTGCCGACCGCGCACCACGGCAGCCCGCGCACCCACGCGGCAGCGCGGGCAACGCGGCCTTGGCCGTTCAGCGAGATGCCGACGTGCTCTTCGTAATCGATATCCTGACCGTCGAGCGTGAAGCTCGGCTGGATGATGTATCGCCCTTTTGGCTGCGTCACGAGATCCGATGTCGGCACGAGGTGGATGACCCGCTGCTGGCCAGGCACGAGCGTGAGCTCGGTCTCCTCGATGCGGAAGAGCTCGTGCTCGAGGGAGATCCCGTACGTGCCGCCGGCGATGCCGGTGCTCGCGACGATGAGCGGGATGGAGGTCGCATCATCGCGCACGCGCAGCTCGTCGTCATCGATCGCGATCGCATGGCATGTGCGCTGCGTCTGGCCATCGATGACGATCGTGGCACTCGCGTTGATCTGGGGTTCCCCGACCGGAGCGACGGTGATGGTCGCCTGGTGCGTCTCATCAGCGCACGGGAGGTCAGCGTCCAGGCGGACATCGACATTCTCGCCCGGGCGCACACGCACGGTCTGCTCCGCGAGGCGGAACACGCCCGACCCATCGACGGAGAGCGCGAACGCCTGCTCACGCGTCCCGCTGTTGCGCACGTTCACCTTGTAGGACGCGTCGCCGCAGCACGCGACGATCGGCGCCGTGATCGGCGTCCCTTCCGTGGTGCGCAGCTCAATTTGCGGGTCGAAGCAGCGCTCGACCGTGAGCGTGACGTCACGGGATTTCTCGATCCCGCCGTGGCGGTCCGAGATCGTGAGGCCGATGCGGTGGGTGCCGAGATCGCCGGCGGACGGGGTGATCGTCAGGGGGATTGTGGACTCGTCCGTACCCCCGATCGAGAGGTCGACATCCTGCCGGCCATCAGGGAGCGTGATGAATCCCGGCGCGTCAAGCTCGATGCGCATCTCGTCGGGGACCGGCCCCAGGTTGCGCACCGTGAGGTCGAGATCCGTCGGGGTCGCTGCGCACACAGCGGCGCTTGTGGGCAGCTCGAGCGCGAGATCGTACTCGTTGCGGATGGAGAAGGCGACCGACGCTTGCGCACCGAAGGTGCCGTCCTCGTTGAAGATAGCGATAGGCAGTGTCCGCGCACCGTACGTATCGCACGGGAAGGTGATGTTCACGTCCTGGTCGCGTGTTGCACCCGGGGCGAGGGTGAAACGGCGGTCCGCTTGGACGACATTCTCGTAGGGACCGAACGCGAGCGTGTACTCCTGCTCATAGGGGCCGATATTCTGCGCGCGCACGCCGATCGACGTCGGTTCGCACAAACCAACCTCCTTGCTCGTCGGGTCGACGTCCAGCGTCACGGTCTGGCAGGCGCGCACATCGATGGTGCGCTGGAGGATCTCGATGCGGCCGTAGTTGTCGGCGATCGTGACCTCGTACGGGAAGGTGCCGGTGATGCCGGCGCTGCGTTCGATGTAGATGGGGAATGTGGTGCTGCGGCCCGGCTCAAGATCGAAGCGGTCTTGGCCGACACGGACGCCGCCAGGGTAGCTGGTGCGCAACTCCACACGGTATTGCGAGGAGAAATCGCCGATGTTGCGTACGGTGATCTCGTCGGCTTTCGTCTCGCCGGCGCACAGCTTGAGTTGCTCGTTGTAGGGGCTCTCCGCTGTGAAATCGATGCTGTGGCGGTTGACGACGAGCTCAGCGCTCGCGAATGCGGGCAGGAGGAGGAGCACGAGGATGGCAAGCGTTGCGGTGAATGTGGTGGTGGGGGTTCGCATCGTGGTCACGCTCGTGTGTCGATCATCTAGTAGTGGGTCTCGTTTCGCTCGTCGATCGACGCGCGCTCAACCGCGACGGAACGTCGGCGAGAGGTGGGCGCTTTCGTCGATACCGCGTTCGGCACCGACGCGCGGGCTGCATCGAGGTCGACGATCTCGACGCGTTCAGCGCGATCCGACGCGGTCTTGCTTGCGGGCGCGATCGGTTGCCGGCGACGCATGCGTCGCGCGGCGATCGACACCGCGAAGAGGGTGAGGAGGAGCAGGAGAAGGAGCAAGACGCTCTGGAAGGCGGGGATCCAACCCGGCATCGCATCGACTGGTGCACGCACATACACGCGCAATGGCGTTTCGGTGCTGCTGCTGCCGCTCTTGATCACGAGCGTGATGATGCGTGTGCCGCCGATCGCGTTCCCATCGGTCTCGAGGCGTACGTAACGTACGGCCTCAGCGCGCGGCTGCACGGTGAACTGCGCGTCAGGATCGACACGCCACGTCGCCCAATCGTCTGTGCCGGTCACGGAGAGATCGTACGTGATCGCGCGGTCGCCGGTGTTCGCGATGCGCACAGGGAACAGCGCGGTCTCGCCGCGATCCAGATCTGCGCGGTCGCGCACATCGATGACCGTGCGCGCGAGCGGATCGATCGGTGCAGCAAACGCCGCGCCTGCGACGAGAAGCGCAAGCGCGAGCAGGACCGTACACAACCCCCGTACCATGACGAGCGGGAGCGGGGGGTGCTTTAAAAAAATTCCTGAGCGTCTCTATCCGCGAGTGATGATGGACGGTGAGTATTTATAGGATTCTCGAGATCGTTTATAACCGCACGGCAATGTGCCCCGCACGTCAGTTGAAGGAGATCGCGGGCCGACCAGGCAGGCCGTTCTTCGCTTTCGGATCCGTGTCAGAATCAGAACTACCGATCACTACCTCACAGCCGAGTGCTCGTGAGATCGCCGGCAGCGATGATGAGAGCAAGCGGTCCTCCTCGGCCGTCGTGCGGTCCACGAACGGCAGGAGCTTCTGGTTCTTGAACACGCTCATCGCGAGCTGCTGCACGTCGGCGGCGTGCGCCAAGAGGGCGTGGTCGCTTGCGAGCGTGCGCGCGATCTCGGCAGGGTTCTTGATGCGCGTGAAGGCATCGCGGAACTTCGGCACGAACGTGTGCTTCCACGCGGCGGCGCGATAGAGCGTGATGCGCGTCGGCGAGAGCGCTTTCGATTGGATGGTGCGGCGCGCGTTCGCGATGATCTCATCGACATATTCCTGGTCCGCTTGCGCGCGATCATCGATCACGCTCTCGTCGGCCTGTGGCCACTGGGCGACGCTGATGAACCCCTCTCCATCCAGTGCCGACCAGATCTCCTCGCTCAGGTGTGGCGTGTAGGGCGCGAGCAGGAGCGCGAGCGTACGCAGGCTCTGGCGGTACTCGCCGTCAGACAATCCGTCGGCGTGTCTCGCGATCGCGTTCGCGAACTCCATGATGCTGATGAGGCATTTGTTGAGCGCAAATCCTTCCAGGTGCGCGGTCACGTCACGCACGCACGCATTACGGAAGCTTGCGAGCAGGCCGTCTTTCGACCCGTCGCCATCCGCGCGCGCCGGCAGATCGGCCATGAGCGCGTGCACGCGGCAGAGGAACCGGTACGCTCCCTGGATGCCCTCGTCGCTCCAGTCCAGATCGCTCTCAGGCGAGGCGACGAACATGAGGAAGAAGCGCGCCGTATCGATCCCGTAGCGCTTGGCGACCTCATCCTGGCTCACGACGTTGCCTTGGCTCTTGCTCATCTTCGCGCCGTCTTTCGTGACCATGCCTTGATTGAACAATCGCGCGAACGGCTCGTCGATGCTGACGAGTCCGAGATCGCGCAGGACGCGCGTGAAGAAGCGCGCGTACAGCAGGTGGAGTACGGCGTGCTCCGCGCCGCCGATGTACTGGTCGACGGGCATGAGACGGCCGACGGCAGCCGTGTCGAACGGCGCATCGCCCTCATCGGGCGAGCAGAAGCGCAGGAAGTACCAGGAGCTGTCGAAGAACGTGTCCATCGTGTCCGTCTCGCGGCGGGCGGGCTTGCCGCACGCCGGGCAATCGGTGTTGAGGAACGTCTCACTCGTCAGGAGCGGGTTGCCTTCACCCGTGAACGCGACATCCATCGGAAGCGCGACTGGAAGATCCGATTCCTTGACCGGTACGATGCCGCACGCGTCGCAATACACGACCGGGATAGGGGTCCCCCAGTAGCGTTGTCGACTGATGAGCCAATCGCGCAGCTTGTATTGCACGGTCGGCCCGCCCTTGCCGAGCTTCTTGAGTCTCGCGGTGATGGCTGACTTCGCATCGTCGTTGGGCATGCCGTCGAACTCGCCGGAGTGGATGAGGAAGCCGTCAGCG
>CAYNGK010000084.1:0-4081 GCA_964396935.1 uncultured Methanosarcinales archaeon
CACCTGATGACGACCACCCGCACCCGTTCGCGTGGATGAACCTCATCGGCGATGGCGTGCACAACCTCATCGACGGCGTGCTGATCGGCGCGTCGTTCCTCGCAGGGATGCCCGTGGGCATCGCCACCACGATCGCGGTCCTCCTGCACGAGATCCCGCAGGAGATCGGTGACTTCGGCGTGCTCGTGCACGGCGGGTTCTCCCGGGCGAAAGCGATGGCGCTCAACTTCGGCTCCGCGCTCCTCGCCGTGCTTGGCCTCGGGATCGCGCTGTGGCTCGGCTCGACGGCCGAGACGTTCGCGGCGCTGCTCGTGCCGTTCGCTGCCGGCGGATTCATCTACATCGCCGGTTCTGACCTGATCCCGGAACTGCACCACCACGAGAGCGTGCGTAAGTCCGCGATGCAGATCGCGGTGTTCCTCGCCGGCATCGGCGTGATGTGCTTGCTGCTCTTGCTCGAGTAGCTTGGCGTGTTCCGGGCTGGTCGCGTAACGGGTGGTGTGTGCCCAGAGCTGGGCTGTTCGCAGCCCTGTGGCCTCCTCTGCCCGCCCAAGGGCGTGCTGTCGTCGTAGCAATCTTTTTTATCTCGTTCGGGTTCCTCTCTTAGGCTATGGGTCAACTCGAAGACGTTTCGCTCTGGCGCAAGTACAAGGAGGCCGCATGGCCTACGGAGTTCAGCCCGGACGATGAGGAGAACCTGTGGCCGGACGTCGCGGAAACCATCCACAATATTATGCGCATCGTGCGCTGCATCAACGCGAAAGAGCTCGGCTATATCAGCTGCCCGATCACGTCGGGGAAGCTCTACTACGACCTCTTGCGGGAGAACAACGGGTTCTTCCCATCGCAAGTCCGCACCGCGGCTATGGCGCGAAATTTCGAACTCCACAACGCGCATTTCAAGAAGTGGCGTGAGAGCATCGATATCCCTCTGCTGTTCCCGGCGAGCTTCAAACCCGCGTGGCAGCGCTGGGAGCAGGAAGATTTCCAGGCGCTGTGGCTGACGATCATCGCCGAGAAGGCGACGCGCCTGTATATGTCGGAAGGCTGGCAATACAGCACGGGCGCGAGTGAGGAGTTCACGCACGCGTACCAGCTGCGTCTTGGCATGCCGAGGTCAGGCACGCACTTCTTTTACAACACGCTCGAGTCGTCCGTCAAAGAGCTTGAGCGTATGCGTTCTATCGCAGTACTCGATCATGAAGGCAACGAGCTGTCCCTTGAGAAAGGGTTGGGGCTCATCGACGATGCCGTGGAGTACATCACCGGACTTCCTGGTCCGGAATATGGTCGACCGGTGAACGGTCCGTTCTACCCTGCGCGCCTCATCGAATGCCGTGATGTGCTCGCACGCACCGGTGAGATGATTGACGCCGGGTTCTACCAATCAGGCGCGCTCGAGCGCTGATCGTCGCATATTTGCGGTTACGCGTCGGTCCGTAGCAGTTCCTCGATGCCGCTCGCGTACGCGATCGGATGCGGTGAGGCCCACTGGACGGGGCTGCGCGCCGATGAGAGGTGCTCGTACACGTGCCGCACTTGCGCACCTCGCCCGCGCAAGAACCAGAGCTTGTTCTCGTTCGTCTGATCTTTCGCGTCGAGCAGGTAGAATGTCCGTAACTCAGGATCCTCGATGCCCTTGCGCTCCTCGTGACGCGCATCCCATTGGAGCTCTTCGCACCGGCTGGTGAACGCGTCGAGGTCCGCGTATGCGCAGCAATCCTCGAATCCCTTGATGGCGCCGAGGTAGTACATACGGTCTTCTGGCCGTGTCGCGCGCGCGAGAGCAGCTGTTGACAGTGCGTGATGCCGTCCTCGACTGCGCGATCGCGCAGCTCGCGCTCTGTCTGGTTGAGGATGTCTGTGGGGTGGGGCATTGTGGTGGGGGTTGAGGGGTGCGATATGAATTGTTGGTTCCTGCGGCGTGTTTGCTTGCGGGTTGTCTCGACGGTCGCAGTAGTCGGGGCCCCCGCTGTTCCCCGACACGACCGTCTCGGACCGCGCGCCAAGGCAGGAACGGCGCGGGCGTTGCCGTTCCCGTAACCTTTATAAACGGAAGGCGGTTCGCCCATACCACAACGACAGATAACTCCCTCGGGAGGAGTCCCCCATGCTGGACGAGAAGAAACTGACAGAGGCCGTGCACGAGTTACACGGACAGAAGAAAGGGTTCTCCCAGTCGTTCGACTTGGTGTTCGCTTTCAAGGATCTCAACCTCAAGAACCCGCAAGAGCAGGTCGAGTTCTTCGCGACCATGCCGCACAGCCCGGGCAAGAAGACGACCGTGTGCGCGCTCGTGGGTCCGGAGATGATCGATGACGCGAAGGTCGCGGTCGATCTCGCGCTCGAGCAGGTCCGCTTCGAGAAGATGACCAAGCCCGAGATCCGCAAGATCGCGGCCAAGTACGATTACTTCCTTGGTCAAGCGAACATCATGCCCAAGATCGCGGCCTCGTTCGGTCGTGTCTTGGGTCCCCGAGGGAAGATGCCCAACCCCAAGGCGGGCTGCATCGTCCCGCCCAAGGCCCCGCTCAAGCCGCTCGTCGAGCGCCTCCAGCGGACCGTCAAGATCAGCGCCAAGAAATCCCCCTCGTGCGCAGTGCGCGTGGGCAGCCAATCGATCCCTGCCGATCAGGTGGTTGAGAACGTGCGCAACCTGTATGACCAGGTCGTGCACCACCTGCCCAAAGAGGAGAACAACGTCAAGGCCGTGTACCTC
Organism: uncultured Methanosarcinales archaeon; assembly: GCA_964396935.1. Classification (GTDB taxonomy): domain Archaea; phylum Nanobdellota; class Nanobdellia; order Woesearchaeales; family UBA525; genus UBA525. The sequence goes on from CAYNGK010000084.1 coordinate 2,720, forward strand.
AAGGTCACGATGGGCCACCCGGTGAGGCTGAAATAATGGTCAAGCGCCCCGATGCCCACGTGAGCGAAGAGAAGCAGGCGATCGTCGCTGACCTCAAGCGCCAGATCAAGGAGTCGCCGATCGTCGGCGTGCTCGACATGGAGAGCCTGCCTGCGGGCAATCTCGCCGCGATGCGCAAGCGCATGCGCGCGGATGTCCACATGGTCATGGCCAAGAAGCGCCTGATCAAGCGCGCGCTCGAGGAGAGCGGCGTGCACGGTGCGGACAAGCTTGCCGGATCCCTCACGGGCATGCCGGCGCTGCTGTTCACGAAATCCAACCCGTTCACCCTGTTCAAGACCCTGAAGAAGAACCAGTCGAAGGCCCCCATCAAAGGCGGCCAGATCGCGCCATACGACCTCACGGTCCCGGCAGGTCCGACAAGCTTCCCGCCCGGCCCCATCATCGGTGAGCTCGGCGCGATGGGCATCAAGGCCGGTATCGACCAAGGGAAGGTCGTGATCAAGGCCGACGCGACGATCGCGAAGGCGGGCCAAGCGGTCGACGACAAGAAGGCCGCGTTCCTCACGCGCATGGGCATCGAGCCGATGCGCATCGGCCTCAAGCTCGTCGCGACGCTCGAGAAGGGCGAGGTCCTCACCGCGTCCGTCCTCGACATCGACGAGACGAAGTTCCTGCGCGACCTGCAGCACTGCGCGCTCGAAGCCCAGGCGCTCGCGTTCAACGCGGCGTTCCCTGTCGCCGAGAACATCGACAAGCTCATCCAGAAAGCGCACTACGACGCCGCGGGCCTCGCGCTCGAGGCGAACCTCGTCACGGACGAGAACGCACGCGAGATCCTCGCGAAGGCGTACTGGTCCGCGATGGGTGTCGCGAAGTACTTGCCCGAAGGCATGCGCGACGAGCTCCCGCAGGCCGAGGCCGCTCCGGCGGCCGCGGCGCACGCGGAGGAGAAGAAGGATGAGAAGAAGAGCGAAGAGGAGGCCGCAGCCGGCCTCGGTTCGCTGTTCGGATAATACTCAAACACACAATCGGAGGCGAGCATCATGGAGTACATTTACGCAGCCCTGCTGCTTCACAAGGCGGGGAAGGAGATCAACGACGCGCACGTGAAGAAGGTCCTCGAGGCTGCCGGCGTCCATGCGGACGACGGCCGTGTCAAGGCCCTCCTCGCCGCGCTTGACGGCGTGAACATCGACGAGGCCATCAAGAACGCCGCGCCGGTCGCCGTCGCCGCCGCTCCTGCCTCCGCCGCTCCTGCGGCGAAGAAGGAGGAGAAGAAGGAGGAGAAGAAGAACGATGCTGAGGCCGCAGCTGGCCTGGGCGCGCTCTTCGGATAAGCCCTTCTCCCTTTGTTCCTGC
>CAYNGK010000084.1:4091-5476 GCA_964396935.1 uncultured Methanosarcinales archaeon
GCTTTTTCCCGCCTTTCCTTCGATATCCCGTTGAAGAGATGAGAACCTTTTGGGTGCGCATACGATGACTGACGAGACACCGCAACCGGTCCCGCCTGCCGATCCGGCAGAGCTGCGCGAGCGACTCGACGAGCTCGATCGCCGCAAGGAGGCCGCGTTCGCGAAGAAGAGCGAGATCGGCTCGCGCATCCAGGAGCGCATCCACCAGATCGGTGAGTACCGCAAGACGCGCAATGAGCTCACCACGCAGGTGCGGGATCTCAAGAAGCAGCGTGACGCGCTCAACACGCAGATCACGGAGAAGATCGCGGAGATCAAGGCCCAGCGGCCGCAGAAGCCCGAAGGCCCGGTCCCGGCGGTGCCTGTCGCCCCGCCCAAGCGCCTTGTCGATGAGAAGGGCCGTCCTATGACGGTCCGTGACCTCCAGCGCAAGGCGCAATTGCTCGAGGAGAAGCTCGAGACCGTCCCGATGGCGTTCGATGCCGAGCAGCGCGCGACGAAGCAGCTCAAGGCGATGAAGAAGCAGCTCGCTGAGATCGAGCACGCGCACGGCGTCTCGAGTGAGCTCGCGGTCAAGAGCCGCGAGATCGATGCGCTCAAGCGCGACGCGAACGCCCTGCACGCGAAGGTCACGAAGCTCGCGAAGGAGTCGCAGGAGCAGCACGAGAAGATGCTGAAGCTCTCTGAGGAGATCGAGGCGCTCAAGGTCGAGGAGGACGCGGCGTACCAGGAGTTCCTCACGCACAAGCAGGAGTACATGGCGATCGCCGGTGACGTGAAGGAGCAGCAGGTCGAGGCGCGTGCGCAGCGCGATGCGCAGCGTGCGCAGGAACGCGAGGAGCGCAAGAAGAAGGATGCGGAGGACCAGAAGACCCTCCAGCAGCGCGCGAAAGAGGCCGAGGAGAAGATGCTCAAGGGCGAGAAGCTCACCACTGAGGATCTCCTGGCGATGCAGAGCGTCCGGGATTAGTTCTTGTCCGGCAGCTCATCGAGTGCCGTGACGCGCAGGATGCCCGATGGCAGCGTGTAGCCTGTGCAGCGGATATGCTTGCCTGCAAGCGTGTCAAGCACAGGGTCTTGGAACGGGTTCGCGCCGATGCGTTGGAGCAAGTACGCGCGGTCAGAGGTGACGAGGTACGATCCCTGATGCTCGCTTGCGGTGCCTTGTTGCGCGTTGCGGCGCTCCACTAGCCCTTCGAGTGTGACAGGTTCACGATCCATACTGTCGACTACCGGCAGGAATGCTTATAAACCCATCGTGAATCTCTCCGGTGTACGCTGCCCCCATAGGCTAACGGATAGACTACTAGGTTGCGGTCCTGGAGATCGGGGTTCAATTCCTCGTGGGGGCGTTTTTACGTCCTTAAAGGCAGACCACTTTAGCA
>CAYNGK010000085.1:0-5259 GCA_964396935.1 uncultured Methanosarcinales archaeon
CTCAAGGAATTCTACCCGCAGGTGATGGAAGCCGTCACCGAGCATCACGAGTACCTCCACCAGGCGTTCGAGGCGATCGTCGACGACAAGTTCACGTTCACGAGCACGAAGCTCGACAAGGCGGTCGCGCAAAAGCTCGACACGCTCGTCAAGGAACGCATCAAGCCAAAGACCGTCTCGGTCGAAGGCGTGCTGCACCTCACCACGTTCGCGGAAGGCGGCGTCGGAAAAGTGCAAGCCGCGCTCCTCGCTGGTCGCGAAGCGTCCGGTGCTGATGTGCGCTACCTCGGCGCAGGATCCTGGAAAGTCAGCGTGATCGCCGAGGAGTACAAGGACGCGGAGAAGCGCCTGAAGCTCGGCATCGATGCGGTCGAGAAGTCGTTCAAGAAGGTCGGCGAGATCTCGTTCGAGCGCGTCGAGACCGCGAAGGAGTGAGGTCGCGAAATGGCGACGCACATCCTCAAGTGCAGCGCGTGCGGGTCGTATGCGCTGACCGGTGCCTGCCCGTGCGGCGGCGTGCGCGTGCGCGTCATGCCGCCCAAGTACTCGCCCGAGGACAAGTACGCATCGTACCGGCGAAAGTATAAAGAACTCGAAGCGCAGGGCCAGCACCCATGAGGTGGGTGACGGTCGTTCTCGTCGTAGTGCTCATCCCGCTGCTCCTGCTCTCCTGCGCGCCCGCGCGGCCCGCCGACCCGACCGAGGCGATCGTGCGCCTGAAGGCCGCGTGCAACGCGGCGTGTGCCGGCACGCAGGATGCGAGCGTGATCTTGCCCGCGGGGTGGTCCCTGCGTGCGGATCCCGACGGGGTGTGCTTGCGTAAGACCGACCGCTTGCTGTGCGGCACGTGCGATTGCGACACGTACGGGTTGCTCGCAACCGAGCTCGCCCCCTCAGGCACGGAGCGCGGCATCACGTGCCGCTTCGCTGGCGACCCCGACGCGGGGACGCTCACGGCCGCGTGCGCTTAAGGCTCGACATGCGTCGAGATCTCGCCCGCGGCCTCGTGCGTGGTGCCTTCGCCACGCGCCTGATAACTGATCGTGAACCGCGCGTCGAACCGGCCTGATGCTGGCGGACACGCGAAGCGCACGAACGTGCCGTTGAAGCGCGCCGATACGGGCGTGTTGCCGATTGTCGCGATCGCGTCGATCGGTGGGCGCGCGTCGCACGTGAGCGTGATCGTCGCTGCCGCGAGCTCGAACGCGCTGTTGTGGATGCCCAACAGGACTGTGCCGTCTTGCGCCACGCGCTGCTCGAGGCACGCGAACGGCGGATCGACGCTGCACAGGTCCGGTGCCCACGCGCCGAACCCGTCCGTGAAGTATGTGATCGCGCCGATGGCGACGAGTAGCGCGAGGATCGCCCACCCGTAGGTGATGAGGAACTCGAGCGCGGCTTGGCCGGAACGGGATACGCGGGTCATGTGTGCGCAGAATGCGAGAGAGAAAAGGAAGGAAAAAGAGGAAACGATCGAGGTTTACGCTTCGACGCGGACCTGGATGCTGCCCGAGCCCGTGTGGGTCGTGCCTTCACCTTCCTTCTGGTAGGTGACGACATACGTGCCCTTGAAGCGGTCGCCCTCAGAGAGCGGTGCGCACCCGTTCTCTCCACCGGCGGTGCCCCAACCAGCGGCGCCCGTATCGAACGCGACCCAGACTTCGTCACCGTTGAGCACAGCGCCATTGCCGCCACTGCTCGTGTTCGTGAGTGCCGTGCCGCTCGTGGTGCACTTGATGTCGACACTATAGATGGTCATGCCCGTGCCTGCGCTGTTTTGCAACGTGAGGTTCACGATACTGCCTGCCTCCGAGACCTTGTACTCGGTGCACGCGAACGGCGGGCTCGCGGTGCACTTGTCAGGCAGGAATCGGTCCGGAGACAAGACTCCGAAGTACGCCAAGGCGCCGATCGCCGCGAGGACGACCAGGATCGCCCAGCCGTAGGTCATTAGGAATTCCATGGCCGCTTGGCCCTTTCTTCGTACCATCATTGCCACCTCACCATCGTTGGTGATTCCTAGATTCTTCCTCGGACACTGGTACCGTCGGTTTATAAACATTGCGGCGGGGGCACGACGGTGCCGCGCGGATTCCCCGACGGCGATGTTCTATCTCCCTCCAATCCCTCTCGTCGCAATCCTTATATACTCTCGTCGCGACGGACGACGGGAAGAGGTGTGCGGGTCGGATGCTGGAGAAGCTGAAATTCTGGAAGCGGGAGGAGTTCCAACCGATGCCCGATACGCCGGCGCAAGACCCGTACGGCGGACCGCAGGAGGATCCGTTCGCGAACCGCGATCCGATGAGCACGCAATTCGGCGCGCCACAAGAGCAGCAGGAGCCGTTCCCGCAGATGCGCACGCCCGCATATCCGCAATCGTCGCCGTTTCCCGGGGGACAATCGGTCCAGCAGCAATCCTATGCCCCGCAACAGGAGCCGCCACGCGACCGTGACACGGAGCTCATCCTCGCGCGCCTTGATGCGATCAAGAGCGACCTCGACGCGATCACGCAGCGGTTGCGTATCCTCGAGCAACGCACGGACCAGGGCCGCACGCCGGGCCAGCAACGGTACTGGTGACTGCGCCATGCCCGAGCTCAAGCGCACCTTAGGGGTGTGGAGCGCCACGTCGTTCCTCTTTCTCAATCTCGTCAACACCGGGATATTCTTTGGCGTCGCGATCGGCGCATCGGTCGCTGGGGCGAACTCGCTTATCGCCTGGATCTGCCTCGCGATCCTGAGCCTCTACCTCGCGATGTGTTTCGCGGAGCTCACGACCATGTTCCCGCGCGCCGGAGGCGTGTACGAGTTCGCGAAGCAGGCGTACGGCCGCTTCCCGAGCTTCCTCATCGGCTGGACCACCTGGGTGATGAACAGCATCGCGACCGCGCTCCTGGTCGCCGCCGCCGTCACGTATCTCATCCCCGATGCGACACTCGTCATCGGCGCGCTCGCCGTTCCCGCAGTGCTCGCACGCGTCGTCTTGAGCCTCCTCATCATCGCGATCCTGAATCTCATCGCGTACCGTGGCGGCGCGGCAAGCGATCGGTTCCTCGTGCTTCTCGCGTTCGCGACCGTCGTGCTCATCCTCATGGCGGTCGTGCCCGGCCTGCGTGCTGCGCACACGAGCAATTTCAGCGCTCTCTCCCTTGATTGGTTACCCATCCTGCTCGCGGCGTTCCTCCTCTCGGAGACCTTCTACGGTTGGGAGTCGATCAGCTTCATGGCCGAAGAGGTCATCGACCCTGACCGCACCATCCCGCGCGCGCTCATGCTCGCGACATCGCTCGTCGCGCTCCTCGCGCTCGCGGTCGCGTTCGCGACCATCGGCGTCTTGGGCGCGAGCACGCTCGCGAGCGGCACGGTCGCGAAACCCCTGCTCGCGATGCTCGCCGGCGCGGGCGCCGCGCCTTGGCTGCTCTTGATCGCGAACGCGTGCATCGTGCTCACGTTCCTGGGCAATGCCGCAGGCAGCACGGTGGGTGCTCCGCGTCTGCTCATGGCCTTGGCGCGCGACAAGCTGTTCATCGAGCAGTTCGCCGACGTGCATCCGACGCGGGGCACGCCGCACAAGGCCATCCTCCTGCAGGCGATCGTCACGATCGCGGTCGCCGTCATCTCGACGGGCGCATACGAGCTCTTGCTCGCGCTCGTCGCCGCGCCATCGCTGCTCATCTACATCAGCGCGATCGTGCTCGTCCCGTGGTTCCGCTGGACACGACCGGATCACCCGCGGCCGTTCAAGGCGGTCTTCGGCTCGTTCCTGCCGCTTGTCGCTGCGGCCGCGCTCGCCGCATTCCTCATCGCATGGCTCATCGGGGATCCGGCATCGCTTGGCCAATTGCGCCTCCTTGGGAGCTTCCTGCTCTTCTCCATCCCCATCTATCTGCTCCTGACGTACTTCTACGACCCGGACGCGCTGATCCGCACGATGAACCGGTTCGCCGGCATCAACCTGTGGCTTGAGAACGTGCTGTTGCCCAAACGGCTGCGCCGCGAGATCCTCGAGCTCTTGCCTGATGTGCGCGACAAGCGCTTGCTCGAGTTCGGCAGCGGTGTCGGGACGCTCACCGCGTACCTCGCCGAACGCGTCGGCCGTGAAGGCACGGTGTACGCGCTCGAGCTGTCAGAAGGCAACGCATCGGTGCTGCGCAAGCGCATGGATCGCCTGCGCCACGCGCACGTGCACGTCATCCACGATCCGCACCTCGTCAACCGCGTGCACCCCGACGTGCGTGAGGTGGATGTCATCGTCGGTGTGGGGAACCTGAGCTACATCCAAGATGTGCGTAAGGTGCTCCACGAGATGAACGCGCTCCTGCCGGTGCGAGGGCACATCTGCTTCATCGAGTACGTGGATTTCTTCTGGTTCCTCCCGAACCCCCGTTGGCTCAACGATGCCGATGAGGTCCGTAAGCTCTTCGCAGAGTGCGGTTTCGCCGTGACCGTCCGCCGCCGCCGCGGCCTCTTGTGGAACTACCTCTACATCACCGGCATCAAGGAGACACGCGACGTGCCGTACATCTGAAGCGGCTCGTCTGCACGATCACCGCAGCTGCGGCGCGAACGCGCTCGCGTCCCGAGCGGTCGCCGCTTGGCGCGCGAGATCCTCGACGGTCGGCGCGGGCCGCGGCGCGGTGAGTGACGCGAGCGCATCGAGCAAGGACGCATCATCCTCGTACTCGGTCGTCACGACCGTCGTGCCTGTCTCGGCCTCGAGGTACGCGATCGCTTCTGCCTTGCCGCCAAGCGCGTCCACGAGCCCGGCATCGAATGCTTCGACACCCAGGAAGAATCGCCCGTCGGCGAGCGGCGTGACCTCTTCGATGGTCATGTTGCGGTTCGCCGATACTTCCGCGATGAACTCCCGGTGGATCGCGTCGAGCTTGTCCTGCATGAACGCCCGTTGCGAGGGCGAGAGCTCCGTGAACGGGTCACCGATGTCCTTGCGCTCGCCCGCGACGAGCCGCCGGTACGTGATGTTCCACTCATCGGTGAACTCGGCGAATTCCATGTAGCTGCCGATCACGCCGATCGACCCGGTGATGCTCATGCGATTCGCCACGATGTGATCTGAGCTTGATGCGACCCAGTACCCGCCGCTCGCGCCCAGCTCGCGGATCCATGCGACCACGACGATGCCGTCGGCGCGCGCCGCCTTGACCGCCTGCGCGATCTCGTCGCTCGCCACCGCAGATCCGCCGGGCGTATCGATCTCGAGGATGATGCCGGTCATCCCCTCATCGCGGGCCCGTT
>CAYNGK010000086.1:0-1565 GCA_964396935.1 uncultured Methanosarcinales archaeon
CGATGCAGATGCCGAGACACGCGACGCCCTCGATCGCGCGATGCGCCGCGGGCGGGTGGTGTTTTCAGTAGTGCAGCACTGAGGCGATATCGTACCCCGCGAGCTTCTCGCGGCCATTGAGGTCGTCAAGCTCGATCAGGAACCGGCAGCCGACGACCGTGCCGCCCAGGCGTTCGACGAGCTCGCACCCGGCGCGCATCGTGCCGCCGGTCGCCAGCAGGTCATCGACCAGGACGATGCGATTCCCGCGCTCGAGCGCATCCACGTGGATCTCGACCGCGTCCGTGCCGTACTCGAGCGCGTACTGAGCGCGGATCGTCTCGTACGGCAGCTTGCCGGCTTTGCGTACGGGGAAGAATGGCACACCAAGTTCCATAGCGAGCGGCGCGCCGAACAGGAACCCGCGTGCGTCGAACGCGCCGATCGCATCGGGAGCGAGCGGTCGCGTGAGATCGGCGAGACGGCCGATCGCGGTACGCAGCGCGATTGGGTCCTGCAGCAGCGGCGTGACATCCCGAAACAGGATGCCGGGTTTGGGGAAGTCAGGGACCGCACGGATATGGTTCTCGAGATCCCTCATGGGGTCACCAGGATGCCCTTCGTCTTGCTGCGGCCCTTGAACAGTCCGCTGACGCTGCCGCCGACGGTCGAGGTCTGGAGCACCGTCTCCGCGATCAGGTCATCGAGGGGCAGCATCTTGAGCCAGTCGCTGTTCGATGCCCTGTACTCCGCGCTGCGCGGGATCGATTCGGTGACGAGCACCTCGAGTCCCGTGGTGCGCAGCACATCCTCTGCACGTGCGCCATTGTGGGTACTGAAGATGCCGTGCGTCGCGCAGATGTACACCTGGCGCGCGCCAAGCGACATGAGCTTCATCGCAGCCTTGGAGATCGACGTGCCCGTGTCGATCATGTCGTCATATAGGATCACGCGCTTGCCGGTGATGTCGCCGCCGATGAAATGGAGCCCGGCGACCTCGTTGGGGCCGCCACGGCGCTTGTCCATACAGTACGTCGGCACATCGGCGTCGGAATTCAGGGAGAGCATCTCCGCGAATTTCGCCGCACGCTTCACGCCGCCGATGTCGGGTGCGGTGACGACGACGTCGCTCATATCGCCGTTGAACTCGTTGCGGAAGTAGTTCTCATACACGATCCAGCCCGGCAGGTTGTCGACGCTCAGGTCGTAGAAGCCCTGCTCGGCCTCGTTGTGCATATCCATCGTGATGATGCGCTTGACGCCGTTGATGCTCCCGGTGAGCTTCGCGAGGGTGGCTGCGGAGATCGGGACACGAGGCTCGTCCTTGCGGTCCTGGCGCAGGTACGGTATGAATGGCAGCACGAGCGTGATGCGATTCACGTCGGCCAGTGAGAGGGCGCCCGCTGTCAGGAACATCTGCATATAGCTCGTGTTCGGGTCGGGATAGTACAGGGAGTGGAACAGGTACATATCCTCGAGGCGCACGGTCTCGGGAATACGTGGTTTGTACTCCTGATTCGCGAACTGCACGAGCTCCACGTTCTGGCGCGAGAAGGACAAGATGATCTATGGCGTGCATGTCAACT
>CAYNGK010000086.1:1575-5253 GCA_964396935.1 uncultured Methanosarcinales archaeon
TGCGGTTGGTGGGAATGGTCCGGACCCGCGAGCCTGCTGTAGACGCGGTCCGTGAATTCCTGCATCGCCGGCGTCGCGATGAGGGGAATGGTGCCTTTTGCCTGTTCCATCGTGGTCCTCCGCGCCACGGGAACGGCGTGCCCTTTACAGGCCTTTCCCTTGGCAAGGCGGGATATCAGTACCAGAATAAATACTTTGCGTATATTATACACTAATTCAGCTGCTCACCGCAAGCGTATACGGGAACCGGCACCCGCATCCACGCCAGGGTACTTCCGGCCGTTGACGCCTGGATAGGCGAAGCCGTTGATGAGTGTGTACCGTGGATGGTGGGAGGTGTTCGGGTCGCTCTTGTGCAAGAGATACTCGTGGAAGAACGCCACATCGCCTGGCGCAAGGAGGACGGGGATTGCTTCGCGCTCATCCCAAGGCGGTGGGAGTTGCGGCTTGCCGTCCGTTCCCTTGAGAAGCTGCGTGGGACCATAGCGTCCTGGAACGACGAGTAGCGGGCCGTTCTCCATCGTGTGCGGGTGAATCGCCATCAGCGTCTGGATGTACGCGTACGATCGCGGCGCTGCCGACAGGTCCCACTCCGGCGTCCCGTACCGGCGGTGCGTCGCATCCTGATGCCAGTCGTAATCATCTACCCCGTCGTTTGGGAGCTTGAAGTGCACCTGGTTGATGAGCTGATCTGCCTCATTCGTCCCTAGGAGTTCCGCGACGATGCTGGTGAGGCGCCGGTCGCGCCCGTAGCGCAGGAGATCCGGTTCCGTCGCGCCTGCCCACAGGACACGCTTGATCTGGTCGACGCCGGCAGTGCGAGCGACGACGATCTCACTCCCATCGCGTACGAACCGGTGTTCTGGCAGGGTATCGCGGTCGGGATCCTTGATCTCCAAAAGCGCAGACGCGAGCTCACGCAGACGTTCCATCGCCCCGCGCATCTCCTCCACCTCGTGCTGGTCGTACAGGGACCGCACGATGAGGTAGCCCGCGTCGCGTATCGCGTTCCCTGGGGTCATCATCATGGGTTCGGGTCGGCATCCGTTGCGGTGATAAATGTTTCGCCAGGGAAACGTTTAAAGGCCCAGGAGTGCCGTCGACCCTGGTGACCCACTACTACAGCGCGGACCAGGAGGCGCAGTCGCGCCCGTTTCGCATCCGCGTGCGCACGCGCGATCAGGAACTCGACCTCTGGAGCGACGCAGGGGTCTTCAGCAAGGAGGAACTTGACGCGGGCACTGCGCTACTCACGGACACGTGCGCGCTCCGGCCCGGGTGGCGCGTCCACGATCTCGGATGCGGCATCGGCGTGGTCGGGATCGTCGCGAAGCGCGCCGAGCCGACCTGCACGGTCCTCTGCTCAGATGTGAGTCGCCGTGCAGTCGAGACTACGCGCAAGAACGTCGCGGCGCTGGGACTCGATATCGAGGTCCGGGAGTCGGACGGGTACGCGGCCATCTCGGAACTGTTCGACACGGTCTTGCTCAACCCGCCTTATGTGGCTGGGCGCGAGACGATCTATCGCCTGATGACGGAGGCGCACGCGCACCTCGTGCCTGGTGGCTTGTTGCAGCTGGTGGCGCGCCACGCGAAAGGCGGCGAGATGCTCAAGAAGAAGATGCTCGAGCTGTTCGGGAATTGCGACGACTCGCGTCGCCAAGGCGGTTTCCGCGTGTACGTGGGCGAACGGTAGCTAGGGCTTGTTTCGGTCTGTCCATCCGCGCGCTTTTTCTCGTTCTTGTAGTCCGGGCGGGGGAGGTAACCGTTGACTAAACCCGATAATCTGGCCCTCTGTTAGGTAGAATACCATTTCGTATTTCTTATCCTGCGCGTATCGTAGGGCCGCGATGCGCTCGGCGATTTCGAACTGGCTGTTCGAGGTCGCCACTCCTTGCAGAATCTGGCCATCCTCGAGTGCGACAACGTACCCCTCCTCTATCAGGCCGCGTTGGCCCGCACAGTAGGAGTGAACGGGGACGACGTTGTTGACCAGACCGGTGAGGGTATCTGCCTGTTCGCGTCGTTCTCTCGTGATCCATCCGATATCGATAAGGGTCTTACCACGTCTGGGTTTCCGTAGTTCTTCGCGCATCTCATCGGTCAGTGGGGTTTCGTCCATGTGTGTCGTGTGGTGTTAGAGCTCACCTTTTCTCCTTTTCGCCCCTGTCGTGTTCTCCGAACTTCTCGTCAATGGCTCGTCGCTACAGGGGCTGTGCGCCACGAATTCGCAGGTGTAGTAAAGCGTATACTGGTTCGGAATATTTATATACTGGTATCGACGTAATAGGTGTTCTACCAAACCCGAAAACACGCGACCTCCAACCGCCACCACGGATGGGGACGCGCGCCAACACCACCGTGAGACTATGGTTACCGTCCGAAAGATGTCGCCCGAGCAATGGGCATACGAGATCAACCGCGCCATGCAGGTGCGCACGGCGCAGCGGACGAAAGCGCGCTCCCTCAAGTTCCAGTACTATGAGAACGTACTGTCGAAGCTCATGCCTGTTCCGATACTCATCGGGCTCACGGCGATCATCCTCATCGTGTACTTTTACGGCTGGCAGGACCTCGGGCGCCTCGCGCTCTCCTGGGTCGTAAGCGTCACGATCATCAGTTCCCTCATTTACCACATGTTCAAACGGTTCGAAGCAGAACTCGATTGAAAAAACAACCAGAGGTACACACACCAAAGGAACCCACTCACCACCATCCCACCGGCCATACAAGCATATCGCCACCGGGATGACACGGAGAGACATCCACCCACATCACCCGACACAGGACCCGACCATGGAGCAACCAGAATCCCCTAAGCGGATCTGGCAGCCGCAAGGAACGGACCCATCACCACCGGCTGGCGGAGGATGGGAGCAACGTTCCCCACGACGGAAAACGTGGACGGGCACCGAAGCGACCGCACCCAAAGATCAGGAGCCACACGCTCCCGAGTCGAGAGGTCACCCGCGCGTCAGGCGAAAACCTTCCAGGAGAAAACCCTGGCGAAAAAACCCGGGAGAGCACCCGGTCAACAACCAGCCCCAACAACCAACGACAGACCCGTGACAGCGAACATCGGTCACGGACGCACGATAGCGAACTTGGTCGTGCGTTTGGGGAGCGCGATAGCGGACATCGGTCGCGCGCCAGGCCATCCGGCCACGGATGGCAGAGTCGGCCTCCCGGCCGAAAAGAGGTGAACCCCATGAAGACAGCACAGAACCGAATGGCGGAGATCGCGCACATGCGTACCTCCAATAGAGGCGTTGTGCGCAAGTGAGTGAAAAAAGAGGGCGTGAGAGCGCCCCTTTTTTCCTCTTCTTTTTTTCCTTCCCTCATTCTCCCGCCCCGGCGGCAGACGCCGATTCTCGCACGAGCTTTTTTATACGTCCCACCGGTCCCGACCGTGATGCGATACGCGATCAAGCTCCCGCCCTCCTTGCCGGAGCGTCTCTACTTCTGCCGCCACGGACAATCGATCGGGAACGCGCGCGGTCTCAACGACGCGTCATTGCGCGAGCTTGCGAACCACCGGTTCCCGCTCTCCGATCTCGGGTTGGACCAGGCCCGACAGCTCGCGCGGTACGTGCGGCAAGAAGGCATTCTTGCGGACTGCGGCGAGATCGCGGTCTCGACCTTCCTGCTGATGCTGCTGAGCCTGGGCCTGCAGATCCA
>CAYNGK010000087.1:0-2571 GCA_964396935.1 uncultured Methanosarcinales archaeon
AAGCCCCCGCAGGGATTTGAACCCCGGGCCTGCGGTTTACAAAACCGCCGCTCTACCACTGAGCTACGGAGGCGAGTTACGACGACGGAAGGCAGCCGCTCATTTAAATAGGCACCGTCAGGCAGCGCGGAGAGCGCCACGTCACGGGAACAGGAGGTACGTCAGCAGGGTCACGACGACACCCAAGACGACGCCAGCCACCACCTCGAGGCGCTTGTGCCCCACGCGCACATAGCGCTTGGAGCGCGTGAGCGTATTTAGCACCTCGCTGTGCTTCGTCACTTCCCACCGCACGCCGTACGCGTCGCGCAGGAACAGGATGGCGAACACCGCGACCGCAAGGAATAGGATGCTCCATCCCGATTCAATGAACGTCGCGGTCGCGAGCGCCGAGACCGCGGTCGCGTGCGCGCTGGGCATCCCCCCAAGACCGAATGGGCGGAATCCTTCGCCGCGCCACCAGGCGGAGAGTCCCTTGAGGAGGAAGCAGAGCAGCGACGCGATGACGACCGATGCGGCGGCGTGAATGAATGCCATTGGCCTGTACCCGACGACGGAGGTTTATGAAGGTTCCGTATTCACGGCAGTGAGCGGAATCGCGTGTTCGCGAGGATCCACTCCGCGAGCAATACCAGCATCGCAAGCGACATCAGCACGCCTGTGGCGTCGTAGCTGAGCGTGCTTGCCGTGACGTCCGAGCGGATCGCCGCGTACGCGGCCGCAAGCGATGCCTCATCGGCCGCTTCGTAGCGCGTCCCGCCGGTCTCGTTCGCGAGGAACGCGAGGTTGTCGATGTTGTACGCTGCCGTCACGTTATAGTATGACGGCAAGTAGCCTATCGGGCCCGCGTCGCGCGTGCCGACACCGATCGCGCTGATGCGCACGCGTTGCGTGCGCGCGTACCCGACCGCGCGCTGCAGGCCACGGCTCTCGAACGTCTCGATCGTGTTGCTTCCGTCAGTGATGAGGATGATCGCTCGGCCGCGCTCGGTCGTGGCGAGGAGGTTCGCGCTCGTGATCACCGCGCCAGGGATGTCGGTTCCCGACGCTTCGATCTCGAGGTCTTCGAGCGATGCGCGCAACGCATCACGGTCGGTCGTGAGGGGCTGTTCGATGAATGAGACGCCGCTGAATGATACGAGCCCCACGCGCGTGTCAGGGTCGAGCGCCTCGATGAACGCAGCCGCGTCGCGCTTCGCCGCGTCCAGTCGCGTGGGCGTGAAATCACGCGCCGCCATCGAAGCGCTCGTGTCGATGGCGATCACGTACTCATTCTCATTGGATGCGCCGTCGTACCAGATCGTGGTGCGCGCGACCGCGAGCGCGGCGAGGATGATGACGAGCACGCGCAGAACAAGCAGGAGGTTGTTGCGCGCGATGAAGCGCTGTCCCGTCGCTCGACGCAGGACCGCGAAGTTCGCGAACGCGAGCGCGCGCCGCTTCGCGTAGCGCAGGAAGTACAGGTGCGCGACGATCGCGATAGGGGCGGCGAGCAGGAGCCAGAGGAACACGGGTTCGAGGAACGTGACGGATACCATCGTGATGATCACCGGATGAACGCCGTGCGGCGTCGGAAGTATGCCAGGATGGGTTGGATCATATCCTGGTCGGTGCGTACCGTGACGAGGCCTGCTTTCGACGCGTGGAACACGCCTTGGAGGAGTTCCTCTTCGCGTTTCGTCTCCGTCGCGTACGCGGCGCGCACGCGCGGGACGTCCACGAGCATCGTCTCGCCAGACTCGGGATCCGACAGGAGGAACTGGCTGCCGGAGGCCGGCAGCTCCATATCGCGCGGGTCCAGGATGCGGATGCCGATCAGGTCGTGCTTGAGTGACAGGGCGCGCACGCCGCGCTCCCAACCGGGGCCCATCGCGAGGAAGTCCGAGACGAGGATGATGAGCGCGCGGTTCTTGAGCAGCGCATCGACGGAGGTCGTGACCTCCAGGAGCGCTTTTTTCCCGCCGTAGTTGCGTGGCGTGCTCAAGCCCGCGGCCATCTTCGTCAAGAGCTCGCGGCCCAAGCCCGGCGCCTGGCGGCTCACCACGCGGTCGCTGAACATCGCGTACCCGATGCTGTCGCCGTTGTCGAGGATCGCCGCTGCGAGGATGAACGCGAGCTCCGCCGCGTGCTCGCATTTGAGCTTCGCGGTGCTCGTGGTGCACATCGTGTCGCCCACATCAATGAGGAACAGGACGTTCACGCTGCGGTACTCCTCGAACTCGCGGATCAGCGTGTCTTTCGAGCGCAACGACGCGCCCCAATCGATGCGGCTCGCGTCATCGCCATACGTGTACTGGCGAAACCCGGCGAACTCCATCCCGCGGCCCTTGAGCAGCGTCGCCCACGAACCCTCAAGCGTGTGCGAGAGCACGCGACGGCGCGCGATGACCTCCTTCGCGTGCAATTGCGGCAGGAGATTGAGGTCGAGCTTACGGATGCGCATCGGGAGTCACGAGAGGATGGGGACCTTATCCAGGACCTCCTTGATGATGGATTCCGGGGAGATCTCCGCCGCCTCGCCCTCGAAGTTGAGCGCAATCCTATGGCGCAGGAAGTGGTACGCGACCTCCT
>CAYNGK010000087.1:2581-4944 GCA_964396935.1 uncultured Methanosarcinales archaeon
TGATATCGTCAGGGGTCACGTACGTGCGTCCGCGCATCATCGCATGGGCCTTGCCCGCGATGTACAGCGCGATGCTGGAACGCGGCGACGCCCCGTACGCGAGGTACTTGCCGGACTCGATATTGTACTTCTTGGGGTGGCGCACCGCATCCACGATGCGCACGATGTAGCGCTCGATCTTCGGGTTCGCGTAGATGGTCTTGACGAACCGCTGCGCGTCCAGGAGATCCATCTGGGACAGTACAGGCTGGAGCTCGTAGTCGGAGAACTCGTGCACCGTGATGTTCTGCTTGAGAATGCGCACCTCATCGTCGAACGCGGGATACGTGATGAGGACCTTGTACAGGAATCGGTCGACTTGCGCCTCAGGGAGCTTGTACGTCCCGAGCTGCTCGATGGGGTTCTGCGTCGCCATCACGAAGAACGGCGAGGGGAGCGCGAACGTCTCCTTCCCAATCGTCGCCTGGTGCTCCTGCATCGCCTCGAGGAGCGCGGACTGGACCTTGGGCGGCGAACGGTTGATCTCATCCGCGAGCACGAAGTTGCTGAACACCGGACCCTTGACGGTGAAGAATCCCTTGCCCTCTTCGTAGGTGGTGATACCGACGATATCCGTCGGAAGGAGGTCGGGCGTGAACTGGATGCGGCTGAACTGGCACCCCGTGACCTTCGCGAGCGTGCGGATCAGGACGGTCTTCCCCACCCCGGGCACTCCCTCGACGAGCACGTGGCCGTTCGCGATCAACGCCTCCAAAAGCGCGTTCACGACATCATCCTGGCCGACGATGATCTTGCTCATCTCCACCTTGGCGCGCCCGAACTGGTCGCGGAAGAACTGAACCTTGCGCTGGGTCGCCTCGTCCGAGAGCGGACCCTCAGGCACGCTCGCCGCCGGTCGCGCAGCAACCACCGCCTGAGGCCCCATACGAGGCTCCCGACGAGAACTGTGTTTAAATAGCTTCCCGCACCACGCGGGAGTGAAGACGGCCGTCCGACGGGCTTCCGACGGGCAACGTTTAAATACTCTCGACGCGCCAGCCGTCGTTGAAGATGGTGAGTGGCGAGGAGGTACGCTCGCGCATGCAGACGCACGCGCGGGAGCAAGAGCGCAAGAAGAAGCTGCTTGCGTTACGCAAGGACTCGCTGCGGCGCGCGGCGTTCCTGCGCGCGAAGCTCGTGATCGACCCGCACGACGTGTACGGTCTCGTGAAGGAGTTCTTCAAGGGGTTCATCGGTCGCACCACGGAATTCACCATTCCCGAATTGCGCGAGGAATTGCGCCACGTGTACGTGAGCCACAAGGTGCGCGAGGATGTGCACGCGCTGTTCGCGGCGCTCCATCACCTCGAGTACACGAACGTCACGTTCACGCGCGAGCAGCTCGTCGCGATGCTCGACCTGTTCCGCCTCGTCGTGCAAGAGAGCGTGCGCGCGCAAGTGCGAAACAAAAGCATCCTCACGCGCTTGCGCGACCTGTTTGGCAAGGGAGAGATCGAGCCGGAGCTCGTCATCGCGGAATTGCCGGTGATCGAGCGGCCGGATCCGGAGCGCATCGCGCTCTCGATGCTCGCGGAGCGGTGCTACGCCGCGCTCGACAAGCATGACTTGCGCCGCGCGCGCGCCGCGTACCGCGCGCTCTCCGACCTGTACCATCGCCTGCCCGCGTCCCATCAGCGGACGCTGTACCCGCTCGTGGACCAGACGTACCGCGATCTGCGCAATAGGACAGGGACCACGACGATCGAGGAGTGATCATAAGGAATCTTTGAGTGGCGCAGATTTCAGCGCGTGCGGAGCATTTGTGCGGATGTGCGATTTCCGATGCCTCCGGCACCTCGGAAATCTGCGGGTACTCCAAGGCAGCGCTGCTGAAAAACGCGGGTATGCTGGAGGTGTGCCAGAACCTCACTTCTGCGGCGGCGCTTTGGGCAACCCGGTCGCTGGTTGCGCGGTCTTTGGCGCTTGGCGCTCGCGGTACAACTCATCGAACACCGTGTCGACCATATGCTTGTCCCAGCCCTTGCCCAACAGCGCGCTGCGGATCGCGAGGTCGTCGATGCCTCCTTGGCGCTCTTTCGTGATGAAGCCACGGACAGTCGCGCGTTCTTGCGGCGTCGGTTGGCGAGCGAATGGCGAGCGCGCGGTCGCTCCGACGGTCGTTTGCGGCAGGACAGCAGTCGCCGATCTCTTGCCGGGCGGTCCGTTCAGGAGTTCTTGCACGCTCGAGCGGAAGTCGTCCCAACTCGTGAAGTCGAGCTTGCCCTCATGCACGAGGTAGCCGGCGGTGCCGCCCACCAGGAGGAGCACCATGAGCAACGGGAGCAGCCACAGCCACCAGCGGATACTCGACGGTTTCTGCAGCG
>CAYNGK010000088.1:0-4816 GCA_964396935.1 uncultured Methanosarcinales archaeon
CCGGCGTCACCTTGACCTGCTCGATAGCGAGCGAGACGTCAGAGCTGTACACGGTGATCGGCAGGAGCGCTGATTGCGTCGTTGCCGGGTCGGTGTAGTACTCGACCTTGAGGTAGTTCACGCCAGGTTCGGCTTCCGGTGAGACGCGCACGCGGTACTTCACGAGGAAATTCTCCTGGCTCGGGATGCTCGGCGTGGTCTTGATGCGTTCCGTCTCGGTGTCCACACTGAATGGGAAGGTGTCCACGAACGCCACCTGCACCTTCGCGCTCGACGATCCGGTGTTCTCTATCTGGACGTAGACGTCAACGACATCACCGGGTCCCGCGGGGACCGGTTCGTAGTACAGGAGCGTGGCGTTGAGGCTCTGGCCTGGGCCGACGTATGCGGTTGCCCCTTGCGCGAACGCGAGGAGCGCTAGCGCGAGGAAAGTGATGATGGTGATTGTTGCGTTGCGGGTCATGTGTTCTCCTCCGTGGTGTTCGTTGTTCAGGAATCGGATCATTGAGCAGTCAGGTCTTGAGGAATTGGCCGTCCTTGAGCACAGCGATACGCTGCGCGTTCTTCGCGACGTGCTCGTCGTGCGTGACCATCACGATGGTCGTGCCCTTCTCCTTGTGGAGTTTCTTCAGGAAGTCCATCACGCTCGCGCCAGTGCGGCTGTCGAGGTTCCCGGTGGGCTCGTCGGCGAGGATGACTTCGGGCTCGACCGCGAGCGATCGCGCGATGGCGACGCGCTGCTGCTGCCCGCCCGAAAGCTCGTTGGGCCGGTGGTCTGCGCGGTCAGCGAGGTCCACGAGCGCAAGCAGGGCATTCGCACGGCGGTAGCGCTCGTCCTCAGGGACTCCCTGGAAGATCATCGGCAGCATGATGTTCTCGCGCGCGGTGAGCGTGTTGATGAGGTTGAACTTCTGGAAGATGAAACCGATCTTCTTCCCGCGGATCTGCGCGAGGTCGGATTCCGAGAGATGGCTGATGTCCCGCCCGCTCAGGTAGACCGCCCCTTTGGTCGGGATGTCCAGGCAACCGATCATGTTCATCGCCGTCGACTTGCCCGAACCGCTCGGTCCCATGATCGCGACGAACTCCCCTTCCTTGACGCTGATGCTGATGCCGCGCAGCGCATGGACCTGGTTCTCGCCCATCGTGTACGTCTTCCACACGTCGCGCAGTTCGATGACCGCGTCGGAACGCTTGCCTGCGGCGCGAGGCGCCGGTCTCGTGACTGCTTTCTGGCTCATCGCATCGCCTCCAGTCGTTTCGCGAGCTGCGCGAGCAGCCGGTTGATCTCCGCCGCGTGACGGTCAGCGCGGCCGTCGGCCGCCATACGGAACACGAGATCGCGCACGCCGAACATCGGGGCGGTGATGCGGCCCAAGGGGGGCTCTCCCTTGCGGGCGCGGTCGAGCATGATGAGCATCGGTTGCGGATCCATCTCCACGAGCGCCATGAGCTTCTTCACACGCACCTGCAAGTCATCCACGAGCGCGGCGCGCTCGTGCGAGGCGTGGCCGGCCGTCTGGCGGCCCTTGGTGGTGAGCGTGTAGAGCTTGCGCCGGCCGTCCTGCTTGACGGTGAGCTCGCCTGCGCGTGTCATGCGCTCGAGGATGGGGTAGATGCTCCCGTAGCTTGGGCGCTTGCCCGTCTCCTGCTCGATCTGCGAGCATAGCTGATAGCCGGTCCGCGGGCCTTCCTCGAGCTTGTGCAGGACGAGATGCTGCAGCATGCCGCAGTGAGCAGTCATGTTGATATCGGGAACGATATATCTATATAAATATACCGGTCAAGATATAACGACGTAGATATATCGGTGAAGATATATTCGCGCGTCCGATAACCGCATCAGGGAGCCGGTGTGCGAACATCACTCCTCGTCGAGTCGCCATTCGCCGTTGATGATATTCACGAGCTGCGCCGTCCCCGTATCATCCAGGAGCGCGTGCGTTTTCATCCTGCTGCTCGGGACCTCGTTGTAGCGGAGTTTCAGGTGCGTGCTCGTCCCGACGATGATGGTACGACGCAGCATCTCCGGGGTGTGCGTGTGGCCTGTGATGCTCTGCCCGTACGCCTTCTCGCGGGCGCTGACGCTCCCCTTCGCGCCGTTACCGCCCTTGTCGCCGTGCGCACCAAGTTGCCAATGGCGTACCTTATAGTCTTCGTCACGCTTGAGGAACTTGACATTAGACGGGATGTCATAGAACATCCTGATGCCCGCCTCGATCGGATTCTCCCCAAGGATCTGGGCGCCGTACAGTTTGCTTGCGATGAGCGCGTTCTCGCGGTCATGCGTAAACTGCCCGTGCTCGAGATACTTGCGCAGGAAATCGTGGTGGTTGCAATCCACGATTACGATTGGAACCCCCTTGGGCACCGCCTCGACATAGGTGCGCAATTCCATCGCGCACGCGCGCAACTCCTCATCGAGCGATGTCCGCTTCGCGCGAAAATCCTGCGCACGCGTCACAGACTTATCCCATTCATGATGATTGATGCTGTGGCCGTTGAAAAAATCGTGAAGGATGATGCGGCGCGGCTTGAGTTCAGCGATCATGTCGAACGTCGCATCGCGCACATCCGGATCCGTATCCCCGACGTGGGTGTCGCCGACAATCAGCGCCTCGAGCACCGCGTCGCTCTCGCCATCAGGCCCATACTTCTTGCCCAAGTCCACAAACTCTCCGCTGCCGAGCGCTTGCACGTGGCGGAGGTGGTAGAACTTGTCATCGACAATATTCACGACGACCCCGCCCAACGTGTGGTCGCGGCGCGCGATGTTCCCTATGCGGTTGTTGCGGTACTGCGCATTCGTAAGCGAACCGGTGGTGGTGAGAATCTTCGGCAGCTTGATATTACTGTTAGGGACAACACGGAGCCGTTGCTTGGGGCTCGCGAAAATCGTTGTGACATCGCTTTGCGTGAACCGCTCGAGGCCGGTGGTCGGCTCGATCTGCTGCGAGAGGATGGTCTCGTTGCTGATCTGGACCTTCTTGTTCAGGCGCTTGTTGCGAAACAGCAATCCCCGGCCATCCAATTCCCAATCCGCATAGCAATACGGGAAGTCATCGTCATTCTGGACGAGCGGCGGGAGGTGCGGCTTGACAGGCAGGAGGATTACTTCTACGCCCTGCTGTTCATACCGCTTGATGCTCTCCCAGAACCCCTTATGCACCGGAGCTTCGGGGTTCACGGACGTGATGAAATAACTGCCAGAGTAGCGACCCACACCAACCACCTCATTGATGCAGAACGGCACCGGCGTCGTCGCTTTTAATCTTTCCGGCAGGATTGTCTCTATCTTGCCGAAGCGAGGTTATAAGATATCTTTTCTCAAATATATCCTACAGAATACATTTCCGTCGGCAGAACGCGCACCGTTCAAGAAGCCTCGTCAACAAAGAATGACGAAAACTCACGCGAACCCGTATGCGCCAAACAGGAGCGCACCACCGATGATGATGAGCGCCGCGTACCACCAGCCGCTCCAGCGCAGGATCTTCTCACCGTCAAAGCCCGGGAACGGGATGAGGTTGAACGCGCCCAGAAGCGCGTTGAGCAGCAAGCCGATGCTGCCGATCAGGCCAGGGACCCCGGTCGCGGAGATCGCGAGCGGCAAGAAGCACAGTGCGAGCAGCATGTTCACGACCGGTCCCGCAGCGGCGATCACACCGCTCTCGCGCCGGCCGACAGGACCCACCAACCACACCGCCCCTGGCGCGGCGAACAGGAACCCGACGGCGGCAAGCACGAGCGAGACGAGCAGCATCGTGTCGTTCGAGCGGAACTCGCCATGCACCCCATACCGGTGCGCAGCGATCTTGTGTCCGATCTCATGCAGGAGAAAGCCGATCCCGCCCGTCACCGCGGCAACGAGGAACACGATCGCGAACCCCGTGAGTGTCGCACCGCCCTCGACGAAGCCGGCACGCAGGAAGAAGACCGCAAACGCCAAAGAGGTGAGCGCCCATGCCTTGAGCAAGTCCACCCGCTCGAGATCCGAGAACCGCAGGTCCTGACGCAAATGACGCATCGCCATCGGAAGGGAGGACATCCCGGGAGTATTTAAGCGTACAGGCAGGTTTTAATCCTCGTGCCACCGCCACGCATCGCATGCAGCATCGGGAACGTGCCGAAGAGGGGATGCTCGCGCTCATCGCGGCTCTCCTGCTCACCCTCTTATACCCGACCGGCCCCGGCACGCGCATCGTGTTGAGCGCCATCATCGCCACCACACTCATCCTCCTGCTCATGCTGCGCTCCGCCGACTGGCACGGTGGCAACGCGACACCGTTCGACGGCATCCTCCTGGCAGGTGTCGCGGTGAGCATCGCGCATCTCCTGAGCATCGTCGTAGCCGATCCGACCGTGCTGGGCCGCATCCTGCTTGGCGCGGCAGCGGTCTATTACGCAACGATGGCGGTGCTCCTCGCGCGCCACCGCGGGTGGCTGTTTCGGGAGGCGGTGTGAGGATGAGCGGCGGGAAGCTGCTGGTGTTTCGCGAGCGGTCGACCGCGGTGCATGATGCGCTCTTCATCCTACCGATGGAACAGATATTCCACGCGCAGCCGGCGCTTGCGGTGCTCGAGCGCTACGGCATCGGGGATCCGCAAGCGCTCGTGCGACCGTGCGTGCGGGGGCAGCTCCAGGACCTCGTCGGGACCGATGATGAGACCGCCCCTTACGCGATGTTGTGCGTCCCCGCGGCCCACGTCACGAACGAGCTCAAACGAGCGTTCAGCACGAACGTGCGGGGGCTGCGCATGTACGCGCTCGAGCATCTCATCGCGAAAGCGGTATACCCGCTCCAGCTCGAGGAGAC
>CAYNGK010000089.1:0-4542 GCA_964396935.1 uncultured Methanosarcinales archaeon
CGCGGGAGTGCGCTTGCGGATATAATCGCTTCGGTCTTTGGGAAACAGCAGCCGTTACATAACATTTAAGAGATTGCGCCTATCGCAGCGACGTATGCGACAGCACGTACTGCTCCTGGTGTTCCTGGCTATCCTGTGCGCGCTCTCGCTTCCGTTGGCGCTTGCGCAACCCGTCTATTGGACGGTCGTCGCCGACGACGGCACCGCTGCCGACGTCGTCAACGCGGCGAATTTCGCGGCGAGCATGAAGGCGAGCGCTGACGTGTCGTTCGCGGGGAAGACCGAGAGCCAGGTCGCGGATGCGGACCAGGATCCTGCAGATCTGCTCACGGTGCATCTGCAAGGCGACGAAGCCCAGATCGTGTATGGCACTGATCCCGCGTTCGAGCAGATTGCCGATCTCGCCAAGCGGTACTTGCGCGACCAGGGATTCACGGTGACGATACGCGAAGGTGTCGATACCTCCGCGCCCGTCAGGGAACCGCCACGCACTATGCCGGTTCCCCTTGAGGATCTGCCGACCGACCCGACGCCGGTCGAGGAGGCTGCGGTTGTCACGCAACCGGTGGATGATGGGGCGCAGGCACTGGGCATTCCGGCGCCTGGATCGGATACGGTGGGTGCGACCGAACCGACTGCCGACGCAGATCAAGATGCGGGACCGTTCGTCAGGCTCTGGCGTTGGATTGCGGCGCTGTTCTCCTAGAGTGCCAGCGCACAGCCGTCCGCTTCGGTCGTCAATCACGCACGGTTTCTTTTAAACCTCCTCCAAAGGAATATAAACCGCGGTGGTTCGCCAGTTCCCAACGGGGTGTTTTCGCTCATGACGCAATTGCTCAAGTCAGACCACGTCAAGCTCACGCTTGCGGAAACGCGTTTGCTCAAGGACAGCGTGGCGATCATCGCCGATCTCGTGACCGAGGTCCGCTTCCGCATCACGAAGACCGGCGTCGAGCTCACCGCGATGGATCCCGCGAACGTCGCCATGGTCATCTATCGGCTGCTCAGCAGTGCGTTCGCGGAATACAAGGTCGAGCACGAGACCATCCTCGCGATCAACCTCAACGACCTCAAAGGGGTCTTGCGTCGCGTCAAGCCCAACGACACGCTCACGCTCACGACCGGCGACAGCAAGTGCGTCATCACCCTCCAAGGGAGCTCGAAGCGCGAGTTCTCCCTGCCGCTCATTGACATCGACGAGCGTGAGCAGAAGATCCCGGAGCTGAAGTTCGCCGCCGTCGTGACGACGACTGCCGACTTGCTCGCCGACGCGATCGAGGATGCGGACATCATCGGCGAATCGGTAGCGTTCTCCATCACGGATGAGACGTTCACGGTCTCGAGCGCCTCCGATCTCTCCAAGGCGATCATCGACATCCCCAAGGACGCCGCGACGGCGATCAAGGGCGTGGCGGGCACGCGCAGCAAGTACTCCATCGAGTACCTCAAGCGCATGACCCCGGCCGGCAAGCTCGCGACGAACGTCGAGATCGCATTCAGCCGCGACTACCCGTTGCGTCTGGACTACAAGGTCATCGACAAGATGGAGCTCGCATTCATCCTCGCGCCGCGCGTCGAGAACGATTGAGCCGCTGATCAGTTCAGGACCGCGATCGCTGCGGTCAGCACCGTCGCGAACGTGACCCAGGCGAGATACGGCGCGAACAGCCACGCTGCGGGTCGAGACGCTTTGCGGAACTCGATGATCGTCCAGACGATGGTCACCAACAGCACGATGATGCCTGCGAGCGCGAGCTCCGGATTCTCTGCCCGGAAGAACAAGAAGGTCCAAATCGTGTTGATCGCAAGCTGCGATCCGAACGCGATGAACGCGCGGCGTCCTGCCTTCGCGCGGATCGCGAGGTACAGCGCGACGCCGATCATGATGTAGAGCGTCGTCCACACGGGAGCGAACACCCAGTTGGGCGGGTTGAAGCTCGGTTTCGCGATACCTGCGTACCAGCTCTCCGGGCCGGTCTGGGTCGCGAACCCGCCGATGCCGCCAGCGAGCAAGCACAGGACAACACAACCGATGAGAATCGCCCAGGAATACCGCATAGCGACACGCACGCGTCGGCCGTTATAAACCTTCCACTCTGGCGGTGAACGCCGAAACCGTGATAAACCCTCCTGTGCTGCGAGTGGAGTGAATGGGACCTTTCCTCGTCTTCCTCGCGGCGCTCGTGCCGCTCCTGATACTCGATGCGCTCTGGATCACCGTGCTGATGAAGGGGTTCTACGCGTCCCAGCTCTCTGGTTTGGGTCTCGCGCAGCCCGTACGGCTCTGGTCGGGCATCCTCGTCTGGCTCTTGCTCGTCGCTGGGGTTCTCCTCTTCGTGCTCCCTCGAGCGGACGGGAGCGTTGGTCGAGCCGCGCTGTGGGGTGCCGTGTTCGGTTTCATCGCGTACGGCGTGTATGACCTGACGAACCACGCGTTCCTCGCGCGTTGGCCCGTCCAGCTCGTCATCGTCGATATCGCTTGGGGAACTGCCCTGTGCGCGATCGTGAGCGCGTGCGCGCAATGGGCGTCGACGGTCAACTGATGATCTTCGTCTTCGTCAGGTATCCCGTCATCGAGGTCCAGCGCAATCGTCCGAGCGTGTAGTGCGTGCGCGTGAACGCGGCGTCTGCTTTCCAGGACCCGTCGTCATCCACGCAACCGACCTTGCCGTTATCGAACGATTGGTAGGCATCCACGCTCTTCCAGAACCACCCGAGTCGCTTGCTGAACGTGACTTTCACGCCCACGAGATATCCGGCCTTGCGCAGTTCGGCGAGCTTGCGTTCGTCGATCTCGATCGCCAGGAGGTGCGCGCTCTCCCCCGCGACACCGGATACCCCCTTCTGGTCGAATCTCATCCGCGCAGTGCTTGACTGGCTGCGCATGATGAAATCCATCTGTGCGGGATAGATGACCTCCTTGTGATGCTGATTGCGCCGCGCGAATTGGTTGAACGTGAGAAGCGTGCTGTTCTTATCGGCCTGATAGCGGTAGTCGCTTTCGCGGTACTTGAGACGCGACCCCCGGGTCTTCTCCTCGAGAATCGCTTCGATGTCGTCCCACAAGTCCTTCCCGATGAAGTATGCCGCGAAGATCCCGATGAGCGATTCCATCGTGATCACGTCCGTGTGCGTGTACTTGAGCACGAGCAGGAAGACGAGCAGCCCCAGGAGCGCACCGAAGATCTCTTTCGCATTGCTACGGATGCGCGCGTACGCGGATCGCTGGTACTTCGCGATGTCCTTCACATACTCCTCGAACGGCAGCACCGTGTAGTCGCGGGAGCTGATGCGTTCGCTGTACGGGTAAAACACCACATGGCATTCGAACGCGTCGTACTCGCGCAAGGCGGTGATCCGGTTGAGCTCCAGATTGATGCGATTGCGCAGGCGCTCGTCTGTCGAAAGGCTGATCAGCTTGTCGCACGGGACCTCGGCCTTATGGGACATACCTGCCAGGACGCACGGTGGCTTTTTATATGCTTTTGCGCTGCGCCGGGTGCATGCCGCGAGATATCCCGCTTCGGGAGCGCAAGCCGAAAAAGCGCATCGAAGAGGACGAGACCCGCCGCGGGATCACCCTGGCGCGGTTCCCGCCACCTGCGACGGCCACGGCGCAGTTTCGTGAGGGGTACCGCGAGTGCATCGGGTTATATGCTTTGCATGTCCCGGACAAGCGCGGTGTCGGCAGGATCCTCCAGGAGAACATGGTCCTCCTCGAGGAGGAATGCCTGCGGGACCGCATGTCGCGCGATGCGCTCGCACGGTACGAAGGATACCGCCAGGCCATGAAGGACCTGCGTGCAGCACGGTGCATTCGCTAGCGGGATCACCGATCTGTTGGTTCCGATACGTTTTTGAGCGGACGTGGTCCACCGAGGGGCAAGGTGGTACCGGTGGCAAACAACGCATATGAAACGCTCTTCTCGCTCGTCGCAGATCTCGGCGCGATAGGCTCTGCTGCTGAGATCCTGGGTTGGGATCAGGAGGTCATGATGCCGAAATCCGATGATGGGCAGGGCATCACCACGATGATCCGCGCGAAGGAGCTTGGCGCGCTTGCCGCGATGACGCACGCGCGATTCACCGATCCATCGGTCGGAAAGCTGCTCGACCACTTGGCCCGCGATCCGACGCTCGATGAGGACCAGCGCGCGTTCGTGCGCGAGGTGGATTTCGACTATCGGCGCGCGATCCGCATACCGTCGGATTTCGTACGCCGAGAGGCGGAGACGTTCACGCGGGCGAATGCCCTTTGGGAGATCGCGCGCAAGGAGAGCGATTTCCAGAAGTTCCTTCCCACACTCACTGATGTGTTCGCGCTCGCAACCGAGCGGGCGCGGCTCATCGATCCCGATCGCGCACCCTATGAGACCCTCTTTGAGGGGTATGAGCGCGGGATCCCGCTCGCAGAGGTGCGATCCCATTTCGCGTGCATCCGCGAGGCGATCAAGCCGCTCATCGCCAACCTCGCCAGCACGCAGAGTGATCCGGACGCTACGGCCGGGATCTCCATCCCGCAGGAGGCGCAGCTGGCGTTCC
>CAYNGK010000090.1:0-4503 GCA_964396935.1 uncultured Methanosarcinales archaeon
GTGCGCCACAATCAAGCGTACAAGAAGTGCGCGCGCATCGTGGGAGATGCGCTCGGGAAGTACCACCCGCACGGCGACCAGAGCGTGTACGACGCGCTCGTGCGCATGGCGCAGGACTTCAGTATGCGCTACCCGCTCGTCGATGGCCAAGGGAACTTCGGTAGCGTCGATGGGGACTCACCCGCGGCGATGCGTTACACCGAAGCGCGCCTCTCGAAAGTCGCCGATGAGATGCTCCAGGATCTCGACAAGGAGACGGTCGCGATGACGGAAAACTTCGACGGTACCCTCGAGGAACCGACCGTGCTCCCGGCGAAACTGCCCAATCTCCTCGTGAACGGCTCGACCGGCATCGCGGTCGGTATGGCGACGAACATCCCGCCGCATAACCTCGGCGAGGTCGCGCAAGCGGCGATAGCGCTCAACGAGAACGCCGACATCGACACGCTCGAGCTCGCGAAGCTCATGCCCGGACCTGATTTCCCGACGGGAGGCATCATCCTCGGATCGACCGGCATCCTCCAGTACTATGCCGGCGGGCGCGGTCGCCTCCGTGTGCGTTCTGTCATCCGGCACGAGACCGTCAAGAACCGCAACCGGCTCATCGTCTCCGAGATCCCGTACATGGTCAACAAGTCCGACCTCATCACGCAGATCGCGGATCTCGTGAAGGAGAAGAAGATCGACGGCATCTCCGACATCACCGACGAGTCCGATCGCGACGGGATGCGGGTCGTCATCGAGCTCAAGAAGGACGCGACACCCGAGATCGTGGAGAACTCGCTCTACGTCCTCTCGAACCTCCAAGTCACGTTCGGCGTGATCATGCTCAGCATCGTGGATGGCAGGCCGGCGGTGCTCGGCCTCAAGGAGGTCTTGCGCCACCACTTGCTGCACCGCCACGATGTCGTGCGACGCCGCACGGCGTTCGACCTGAAGAAGGCGAAAGAGAAGGAGCACCTGCTTGAAGGCCTCGTCATCGCGCTCGATCATCTCGACGCGGTCGTCGCGTTGATCCGCAAGGCGAAGGACGTCGAGACCGCACGCACCGGCCTCGTCAGCGGCTTCCATCTCACCGAGATCCAGGCGAACGCCATCCTCGAGATGCGCCTCTCGCGCCTCACAGGCCTCGAGCAGGCGAAAGTCCGCGAGGAGCTCGCCGCGACCAAGCGCACCATCATCGACCTCGAGGACATCCTCGCGCGCGAGGAACGCGTGCGCGCCATCATCACGCAAGAACTGCGCGATCTCATCGAACGGTACCCGAGCCCGCGCCGCACGCAACTGCAGATTGGCGGAGAAGAGGAGATCGATCTCGAGGATCTCATCGAGCCCGAGGACGTCGTCGTCACGATCAGCGAGCAAGGATACGCGAAGCGGGTCGCTGCCGACGCGTACCGTACGCAAGGGCGCGGCGGTAAGGGTGTCATCGCGAGCACGACGAAAGAGGAGGATTTCATCCGCCACCTCACGATAGCCAACACGCACAGCTGGCTGCTCGTCTTCACGGACAAGGGTAAGGTGTACTGGACGAAAGCGTACCGCCTCCCCGAGGGCACGCGCCAGAGCAAGGGCAAGCCTTTGATCAACCTCATCAGCCTCCAGCCGGGCGAACGCGTCCGTGCGGTCATCCCGGTGCGGGAGTTCGCCGAGGACAAGTACCTGATGTTCGTCACACGCAACGGTTTGCTCAAGAAGACCGCACTCTCCGCGTACGCGAACGTGCGCAACAACGGGATCATCGCGCTCAACCTCGAGGAAGGGGACACGCTCGTGAATGTCCTGCTGACAGACGGCAAGGCGACCATACTCCTCGCGAGCGCGGACGGTATGGCGGTGCGTTGCAGCGAGGATGAGGTCCGCGCAATGGGTCGCGGCAGCACCGGCGTGTACGGTATCCGCCTGGAGAAGGGTGACGCCGTCGTAGGCGCGGTCTTGAGCCGCGAGGATGAGACCATCCTCGCCGTCACCGAACATGGCTACGGCAAGCGCACCCCGCCCGACGAGTACCGCCACATCAGCCGCGGCGGGAAAGGCGTCATCAACATCATCACGAGCGAGCGCAACGGCAAGGTCGTGGCGGTCTCGAGCGTGCGCGATGACCAGGATGTCATGCTCATCTCCAAGAACGGCGTCACGATCCGCACGCCGACGACGGGCATCAGCGTCATCGGGCGCAACACGCAGGGCGTGCGGCTCATGCGCCTGGAATCCGGCGATCGCGTCGTCGCATGCACGATCGTCGAGCGTGAGAGTGAGGAACCGAGCCCCCGGGTGGCGCAGTGAGCGCGAAGGAACCGTATCTCGATTTCGCGGTATCTCTCGCGCGCAAGGCCGGCGGGATCATGCGCAAGAATCTCACGCTCGGGATGCGCAAGCGATGGAAAGCGGATGAATCGCCTGTCACCGTCACCGATCTCGCGATCAACAGCATGGTCATCCTCGCCGTCAAGAAGCGGTTCCCCGGCCATGACATCCTTGCTGAAGAGGAGAGCTCCATCACGCATCACGGCGAGTACCTGTGGGTGTGCGATCCTGTCGATGGGACCATACCCTTCTCGCACGGGATCCCGACGTGCGTGTTCACGATCGCGCTCCTGCGCCATGGAACGCCAGTCGTGGGCGTCATCTATGACCCGTTCATGGACCGGATGTTCTGCGCGCGAGCAGGGAAAGGCGCCACGCTCAACGGCAAACGCATCTCGGTGTCTCGGGATACCGCGCTGCCGCGCACGATAACCGGCGCTATCGATTGGGGCACGGCCCCCTACGATCTCACCGCGCTGTCAGTCGCGTTGGACCGTGCCGGCTCCTGCCCGCTCGTGTTCGGTTCCGTCACGTACATGTACGCGCTCATCGCGTGCGGTGAGATCGCTGCCGTGGCGTTCGCGGGCAGCAAATCGCACGACACCGCTGCTTCCGCGCTCATTGTCGAGGAGGCCGGCGGGAAAGCGACGGATCTGCACGGCAAGCCCCTCCGCCTGGACAGGGAGAACGAGGGCTACCTGCTCTCGAACGGTCATATCCACGCGAAGATGCTTGCGCTCCTGAAACGGCACGCAAAGAGACGCCGTTCACGGGCATGATGCGTTACCGACGAGTCAGCCCTGCCTTGAGCAGTGCGGATCTCGCCTGCGCGAGCGCCTGGTCCTGCTCCTGGACGATACGCGCAAGGGTCCACCCGTTGCGCAAGAGCCCGCGGACCGCCCGATAGCCGTGGCGGTATTTCCGAACTGCCTTGCCGAACGCGCGCGGTGCCCACTGTGCGGTCTCATCAGCGGCCTGGGCATATCGTTGATCGCCTTTCTCGATCGCGAGGCTGCGCAGGCCCGCGATCTCCCCGTGCAACGCGACACCCTCATCAAGCGCATCGTAGATGATGCCCGGCTCCGCATATCTCTTTCGGTATTTCGGATTGTGCTGGTACATCCCGGCGTGCCACAGCTCGTGCGCTACGCACGTGGCGAGGCGCACCTCATCCATCTCCATCTCCGCGTTCATGCGCACACGGCCTGCCTTCCCTATGGGGATGAACTCCCCATACATCGAGTCGTCCTCGATGCTCGCGGTGCGCGATGGGAGGTATGGGAGGAATGCCGGTTGCGCGATGTGCACCCCGTGTTCGCGCGCGATCAGTGTGATCAGCTGAGGTGCGAGGACACGGGCATCCTCCACCGCCCGGTACCCTGTCGGCGGCTCTTCAAGTCGCATGGAAACGGGATTCCGACGAGACTTAAGAAGGTTTCTTCCTGCCAAGCCCCAAACGTATTTAAAACAGGCTCCCCGTGCGCTCCTCGTGATCCGTCGCTGGTTCCGCTGGGAGCACCTCCTGCTCGCACTGCTCATCATCGCGGTGTTCTGGTTGCGCATGACCCTCGCCACGAGCGTCACCCATCTCGACTACGACGCGTATCCGACGCTGCGTGAGGTGGAGCACATCCAGCAGACGGGGACGCCGTTGCGTGACGATCCCCTGAGCGTCACAGGCGCGAAACGCGTCGGCAGCCCAGTATTCGAGTACCTCCTCGCGGCTATCGCCGGGATCTCGCCGATCGTCTACAAGGTGCTCCCGAACCTGTTCATGGCCTTGCTGCTCGTGCCGGTCTACTTCCTCGCGCGCGGGCTCTCCGGTTCGGCGATAAGCGCCCTCATCGCGGCGATCCTTGCCGGGTCAGGGCCTTTCGTGTTCGCCGCATATCTCAACGATCCGAGTCCCGTGCCCGTCGCGGCATTCCTGTTCCTGTTCATCATCGCGATGCTCCAGTCTCCGGAGCGGTACCTCTACCCGATCGCCGCCCTCTCGCTCCTGCTCACGTTCGTCCATCCGCTCATCTTCCTGCTTGTCGCCGCGATCGCGGCGATCCTCCTCCTGTTGCGCACAGAAGGGTTCAAGGTGGATGGTCGTCTGGGGGAGCTCTTTCTCTTCACGCTCATCCTCGCCGTCTGGTTCCACGTGATCGTCTACAAGGACGCGCTCCTCTCCGACGGGTTGCGCATCCTCTG
>CAYNGK010000091.1:0-4448 GCA_964396935.1 uncultured Methanosarcinales archaeon
GGTCGCGGAGCTCGAGGCGGCGTACAGCACGCTGAACACCCTCGCGCACCTGTGCGCTCCGCACCCCATCATCAACACGGACGGCAAGAGCGTCCTCATGGGAAAGAGCACCGGACCAAAAAGCGTGAAGCTGGTGGGGTGATGCGCTATGGACGCCATCGTCACCGTGCCGCCATACGCACCGTTCATCCGTGAGATCGCGAAGCACCCGATCGTCTCTGGCATACGGCTCAATACCGTTATGCCCATCAAGGAGCCGATCCCCGATCTCCTGCGCCGTCTCAAGGAGGAAGCGCGCGGGAAGGATGTGTGGGTGGACCTCAAGGGGCGGCAATTGCGCATCGCGACGCACGGCGTGCCGCCGTACACGGAGATCAGGCTGACGCATCGCATCGAGGTGCAGACCCCGGTGCGCGCGTATTTCAGCGGTGGTCGCGAGGTCGCGACGGTGGTCGGTGTCGATGGCGACCGCCTCATCATGCAAGACGGCCCAAGACGCGTGGTCGGTCCTGGTGAGGCGGTGAACATCCCGGACGAGAGCCTGCGCATCGACGGGTACCTCACCGGCACGGACCGTGCGTATCTCGAGGCGGCCGCGGCCGTCGGCAACCCGCACGTGATGCTCTCGTTCGTCGAAGGCGAGCAGGACATCGCGCAGGCGCGCGCGATACACCCGGACGCGATCATCGCAGCGAAGATCGAGTCACGCCGCGGTCTCGCGTACGCGCGCGAGAGCTGGGACCCTGCCGGTGCGCAACGGCTTATGGCCGCGCGCGGCGACCTGTACCTCGAGGTCAAGCGCCCGCACGAGATCATCGGGGCTCTCGAGGATCTGGTCAGGGAGGACCCGCACGCGATCGTCGCGTCGCGGCTCTTCTCGTCCCTCGCGCAAGGGTATATGCCGGAGGCCGCCGATATCGGCGATGCCGATAGCCTTATGAGGATGGGGTACACCACCTTCATGCTCGGGGACGAGGTCTGCCTGCAGCGCGATTCCGTGCTCAGCGCGCTCAACCTCCTCGACGCGATGGCGACGGAGTACGGACGGAGGCATGCGTGAACATCCTGGTCGTGTACAAGAAGAGCACGGTCGACTACTACAGCAAGTCACCTGATGAGGCGGTGCGCCGGTTCATCGCGAGCGATCATCGACTCGCAGTCGGGCATCGACTGGACCACGAGGAGAACGCGCGCAACCTCGAGATGACGCTCGCGGCCCTCGATCGCATCGGCTTGCAGTACGAGACCGTGCACCGCGCAGTGGTGGGATGCACGAACGGCAAGGACCTCGTGATCGCGGTGGGCGGGGACGGCACGTT
The DNA here is from genome assembly GCA_964396935.1 of uncultured Methanosarcinales archaeon. Lineage (GTDB taxonomy): Archaea > Nanobdellota > Nanobdellia > Woesearchaeales > UBA525 > UBA525. Next base: position 1,320 of record CAYNGK010000091.1, read on the forward strand.
CCTGGATGCCGCGCACCACACCGGCACGACACCGATCATGGGCGTCAAAAGCAACCTCACATCGAGCGACGGCGTGCTCTTACCGTATCGCGCATCGACGATCGGTGCGGCGCTCGAACGGTTGGATCGGGAACCGCGTCATACGCTCGCTCGAAGGCAACTCACGATCGATGGCGTCCCAACGGGACCGCCTGCGCTCAACGATATCCTGTACTCAGATAGGATCCCTTCAGGGAGCACGAATTGCCTCGTTCGGCTCGATGATAAGGAGTTCGTCCACCGCAACGGATCTGGCATCCTCGTAAGCACCGCGACCGGCAGCACAGCGTTCATCTGGAACGAAGGGGCGACACCGCTGCCCATCGCGAGCGACAGGATCCTCGTGCACGAACGCTCACGGCGAGGCGCACCACACCTGGTCGGCGACGCGATCGAGATCGAATCGTGGTCCCGTGAAGGGATCGTCGGTATTGACGGATCACACCTCATCTACCCGGCAGGCCTGCTTTCCGTCGTGCGGTTCGAGCCGTATCCCGTGCCGTTGACGTTCATCGGCGATCTGGAGAGCCAGCGGCGCCGGTTCCTGGTGTGATCGCGAGTATCCTGATGCGATGCCAGTAGTCGTAGCCATCGCGTGATTCCCGCTTGAGGCCGCGCTCGCGCAGGTATGCCATCCAATCCGGGTTGTGCAGGACATTGAGGACCTTGAGGGGGACCTCCATGCGCGCGATCTCGCGCACATCGCGTCGCGCGAGGTCCGGTGCGATGAGGTCCTCGCACAGGCTCGAGACGTTCGTCAGCAGCACGCCACCCTCACGCAGGTATGCCGGCGCCTGACCGATGAGCGTGCGCAGGAGACCGACACCCTCGTATGGGTTGTCGTCCACGCTCTTGGGGCGCGGGATGTAGGGCGGGTTGCACAGGACGAGGTCGTAGCGTTCGCTCGCGATATGATCGACCGCGTCGCCGGTGACGAACCGCGCGCGGGGATCGTCGACGCACGCGCGTTGGCACGCGGTCGCGTGCGGGTTGAAATCGACGAGCGTTGCCTGCTCGATCGTCGGGAGTTTCGCAAGCAGGTACTTCGCGAGGAATCCCGATCCTGCGCCGAGCTCTGCCGCGGCGCGCACGCCGGCAAGCCGGCCATCGCGCGCGAGGTTGCGCAGGGCGTTCGCGAACAGCAAGGTGTCGATGCTCGGTCCCCAGACGCCCGGATAGCGGGATTGCGTGAACGCGAGTCTGGTGCCGTCGTATTCGGTCGTGCGCGTGGGGGAATCGTAGAGCCGGAACGCGGTGTCGCGCGTGAGCGGGTCGAGTTGCGCGAGACGCCAAGCGTCGGTGACGAGCACCGGGTGCGGGATGCGCACGACGTGTCGCTCGCGATCTTCCGGGTGCTCGTACACGCGTTTGCCGTGCTCGTCGCGGTCCATGCCGAGGTACGCGGCGAGCTCGTTGCCGTTCGCTGCGATATCCATCCAGGAGAGGTCGTCGGCGAACCGCAGGATCAACGGGATCCCTCCTTGATGAGATCGAGCATCGCTTGCGCGACCACCCGCTCGCGATCGATCGGGTATGCGGTATCGCCAAGGGTCTCGCCTGCGAGCGGGCGATCGCTGCCGATGCCGGCGAAGCAGTAGCGCAGGCGGCCGATGCCGGGGTACGCGCTCTTCGCGCCGTGGATGAGGGAGGCCATCGCCGCCCATTCCATGTCGATCACGTCGCCACCGATCTCGCGTGCCATCTCAAGGGCGTGGCGGCGCTGGCGCAGGACGCTGATGCTGTTCACGGTGACGACGCGATAGGGTGCTGCGCCGATGCGGTGAGCGAACGACGCGGCGGTTGCGGGGTCGCACGCAGGATCCAGGCCGTTGGGGATCGGCGAGCGGTGGGTGTCGCCTTCGGCGATGCGCGATTCGTCGACTGCCGCGTACGGGACGCAGATGTCCCCGACGCGCAGGCCGTCACGCAGGAGGCCGATCTTCCCGTAATGGAACACGCGCACATCGGTCTTCCCTATGCGCCCGTCGATCGTGTCGGCGCTGAGCGTGCTGCACAGCTGGCTGAGCACGTGCAAAGCCTGGTCTGCGAAGATGTAGTCGAGGTTGATGATCGTCCGTTCCCCGGCGCGTAGGATGCGGTAGTTGAGGTAGTCATTCTCCTGCCGTGCGACCGTCTGCGTATCGCGGATATCGAGGCTCTGGTGCGGTCCGATGAGGAGGTCGATCGTGCCTTGCGCGCCGCGGGGGACCGGAGGGACTTCGGCGAGGATGCGATCCGCGAGCTCGAACGCGAAGCGGCGGAAGCGCTGGCTCGCGTGGCGCGCGAGACCGCGGTGGTGCTCGATGCCGACGGCGACCGGCAGCGTGCACAGTTCCGAGAGCACGATCGCCTGGTCGATATCGCGGATGAGGCGCACATTGCCGCGGAAATTGAGCACGTGGAGCTCTCCGCCATCGGGGATCCAGATGTGCGGTTCGGTGCTGCTGGGCGGCAGGTACTCGATACGTTCGGTCTTCCCTTCGGTATCGAGCCGTGACCGTACCTCGTGAGCGGTCATCGCGTTATGGATCGTGATCTTGCACAGGCGTTCGCGCTGCTGGTGCGCGATCCCAGAGTCGGGGTGGAGCTTGCGGCTCTCGACGTAGTGCGCGATCGCGGGCAAGTCCATGACCCGGTCGTCTCGGGAGATCAGCATCGTGATGAAGAGCCGGAAGCGGTTTTTAAACATTCCTATTGTAACTACATAAAAGTAGGTACGTTCCAGACCACGGGTTCGTGTCCGGACGGCACCAAGAAGGAATATTTAAAAGCGGCCGCGCCCCAACCCATACCCGTGCCATCGCCAGACCCCATCTTCAGCGCCAAGAAACCCGCGATCGCTGTTGATGTTGTGGTGCTCGCCATGAAGGATGATGAGCTCCAGATCGGGCTCATCAAACGAGATGACGACCCGTACTACGGCAAGCACGCGCTGCCCGGCAGGTTCGTCCGGTACGAGGAGCCGATCGAAGCGACCGCACGCAAGGCGCTCGAGCTCAAAGGCCGCATCGATGCCGACACAGTGTACCTGGAGCAGCTCTACACGTTCGGGCAGGACCTCAAGCGCGACACGCGCATCCGCGCGATCAC
>CAYNGK010000092.1:0-4434 GCA_964396935.1 uncultured Methanosarcinales archaeon
GAGGCAATCGTCGGGGCCGGGCCGGCGGAACATCAGCCCGCGGGCTTGCGCGCGACGCGTGACCGCCCAGCGGGGGCGCGCGTGCAGCGTCACATCCGCGCGTGTGCGGTTGCGGATGCCATCCTTCGCCGTATCTTTTGCGCGGGATGCCATAGTTGCGCTCAACACGTGCCGTAGGTGAGGTTGCCGGCGATCTGGTACACGCCGAGGCTCGCTGCGTCGAACCGGAACGCCGAGGTGAGGTTCTGGATGCCGCACGCGGTCGCTATCGTGCCGGCGAAGTACTCGAAGTCGGTGATGCTTGCCGCCGCGTCCACCGAGAGTCCCTGGACGGAGATCTCGTTCACGTCCACGAGCGATTCGATGCCATAGATGCTGTCCGACAGGTTCCCCTCAAAGCGCATCATGATGTCCGGTCCGTGGCCGGCGGCGAGATACGAGGTGGTGTTGAAGTGCAGCTTGAGACCCGACGTGTCGTTCGCATCCCCTGCATCGTTCACGAACACGGTGACATTCGTCTGGCGGATGACGCGTTGCACGCGACCGAAGGTCTCTTTCGTGAACAACGGATCCTTGAGATCGGTGATCGGGACGGAGCTCTCGATGATGCGGGTCGTCGACCAGTTCGCGGTCCCTTTCGTGTCGCTCACGTTCATCTCCAGCGCGTAGGTGATGATAACGCTCCACGGCTCGACTTGCGAGAACGAGATATTGCGCACCGCGACATCGAATAGGATGCCTTGCGTGCCCGCTTCGCGTTTCGCGCGCGCCAGGTATTCATCGAAGCTGCTGTTCTCCATCACCGCAAACGCCGTACCGCTGAGGTTCCCGGTGCGGAAGATCTCGAGGAACTCGGCTTCCGGATCCGTGAAGTATTCGCCTGTCGAGACGATGTGCTGCTCCATCGCGATGAACGCGCGAAAGCCGGCGATCCGGGCCGCGCGCGACGCATCACCGTCCAGGTTCACGAGATACGCGTCGACCGCGCGGATGCGGTCTTCCACAGCTTCGCTCTCGCCCCGATCGCCCGCACGCAGCTCGGTGAAGATCACGGCGGCGATCACGGCGAGCATCGTGAGCGCGACCAGCGTGTAGATGATGCCTCGGCGACGCAAGGGCATCAACGCGTCACCTCGATGCGTGCGATGGTCGGACCCCAGAGGTAGGGGACGCCCCCGATGGTCGTGACGATGATCTCGAGGTCCTCCTCCTGGAGGTTCACGAACAGCGCGCCCTCGTCACGGAAGTCCAAGCGGTCGAACAGCGCGTGCGCGCCGATCTGGTACGCGTCGGTCGGATCGTAGGAGATGTTACCAGGGATGTATGCGCAGCGGTTCGAGCCGTTGTAGACCGGCGGGATCGTCATGTTGTGCATGCTGCCGTCCGTGAACGCGACCGTCCAGCGGCAGCCGTCCGCAAGATCGACGACCGCGCTGCGTTCGGTGCTGAGATTGATCGCTGCGTTGTAGATGATGGTGTTGTTAGGCGAGCAATTGCCGGTGGTGTTGAGCGCATCCGTACCCAGCGCCAGGAGCATCGTGTTGTTCCCCGTCGTGAGGGCGCTGACGGGGAGGGGGATGCGGAACGGGTCGCCGAGCGAGACGTAGGTCGATGCGTACCGGGACAGGTTGTACACCTCCGCGCCGTTGACCGTGAGCAAGGAGGTCCAATAGTCGCTCGAGTACGATGTCGCGGTCGCTTCGAGCAGCCGCAGCTCCGGGTACATCGGCACGGTCGCGCTGCAGGTGGCGAGCTGGTCGGAGCGCGTGCGGATCGTGATCTCGTTTGGTCGCGCAGGATCGACGTCCGGCGTGTACGCGGCGTCGATGCGGCTGTCGCTATAGAGCGTGGTCTGCGTGAGGTTGCCCACGATGATCGCCGTCTGCGTGCCGGAGTTCTGGATGATCGTCCCGGCGATGCTCTCGAACGCCACTTCGAGCGATGCGCTATCGGTCGCGTTGTAGTAATCGCCGTTCGCGCACGCGGCGATCTGCGTCAACGCGCTCGCGTCCGCGCCCAGGCCGAACGCGACCGTGTGCACGACGATGCCGTAGCGGCTGTAGGCGTCGCACGCGGCCTGGATCGCGTCCTGGGTCGGATCACCCGTGTTCTGCTCGCTGCACTCCACATTCGCCTCCCCATCGCTCATGAGCACGATGTTCTTCGATTGCGTGCCGGTGACGTTGCCGAGGGTGTTCGCGACCAGCTGCAGGTCGAAGCCCATTCGGTTGCTGCTCGCCTGACGGTGCCATTGGCGCACCGCGATGAGGTTCTCCCCCGTCACGAACCGGCTCTTGTTGACCCAGATCCCGTTGCGGTTCCAGTAGAGGGCGTTGTGCACATTCGCGTAATCGTTGTCGATGCGCACCCCGTTGAGGTACACGTCCGCACCGTCATCGCTGTAGACGTACAGGCGAGCGTCGGCGATCTGGCTCGCATCGGTCACGTTGAACTTGCGGCGGTGGAAGTAGTCCCCTTCGTACTTGTTCGCGAGGACCGTGTTGAGGCCGGTGTAGGTCCACCCCATCGCGGTCGTGCCATTCTTCCATCCCGCATCGTCGTATCCGGCGGTATTCCAGTTGGCGGGCGGGGAGCCCAGGTCGGTGTCGTTGTACTTCCAGCCTGAGCTGCTGCGCGGGACGAGGATGACCTGGCCTTCGAGGTTCAGGTTGCGCGTCGCGTTGTTGATGCCGCAGCAGATGCACGTGGATGTGGTCGGCGTATAGCCGTTGATCTGCGCGAGCAGGGGCGTGGCGTTCGTCGTGAGATTGTGCCAGCTCTTCATGGACGAGGCGAACTCCGCGAGACCCACACGCGTGCCGGTGACCGTCACGTTGAGCAGGGAGTTGACGAACGATGCGGTGACGTTCTTCGCCGCGATGATCTTGGTCGTGTCGCCTGACGGGCAAGGCGGAACGTTATCATTCGTGATGCACCAGCCCATCGAGCCGCTCGTGTCCGTGACGACGACGACATCCGCTGGGTTGCCGGCGATCTGCACGTTCCCGATGCCAAAGCGCAGCGGGATGGTCTGGCGGCTGAGGTTCGCGTAGTCCAGGCCAGCGGCGGTGAGCGCGGCGCCGACTGCCGTGTCGTTGAGGGTGATGTTCTGCGTCGCGTTGGACCCTGCGAACGTCCAGCTCGCATTCCCTATCGTGAGGTACGAGGTGTAGTTGCTGAAGAAATGGAGCGTGATGTTGAGTCCTGAGAGGTCGCCCGGCACGAAGAACCCATCGTACAGGTTGATGAGCCCGTCGATGCGTGGGAACCGGTATACCGACGAGTCGTCGCTCTCATCCTCGGCGATCTGATCCGTGAGGTACTTGATCTCGAGCACGCCGCCACTGATGGAGGAGCCATTGATCGTGTCAAAGAGGAAGCTGAACGTGTTGTCGGATCCCGGAGCGATGAGCGATGTGCAGTTCGTCCTGTTCCAAGCGGTCGGGATCAGCGGCACGGCGTTGGGCGTGAGCCGGTCGCAATCCGCGCCGTTGATCACGAAGCGGAACGGTTGCGACGCGTCGACCTCAAGCAGGACATCCGTGACGTTCGCGCCAGCCGGGATCTCGTCGGACAGGACGGTGATGTTGCCTTCACCGACGAAACCGCCGAACATGACGAACGCGCTATTGCGCTTGTTCCTGATGTATTTGAGATGCGCGCTCGCGCTCGAGCCGGTGATCGCTTTTCCTTGCGCGATACCGGTGATCAGCCGGGAGGATACCGCGATATCGTCTCCCGTGCCACGCGTGCCCGCGCGCTCGTACACGACATCGCCATCCATGGTGAGGCGGACGCCGTACTCAGGTGAGACGTTCGCGACGAGCAGCTCGGCGAGCCGACGCGCCTCCGTCGTGCGACCGGTCGCCCAGTAGTAGCCGATCTGCTCCAGCGCCGTGACATCGGCGTCGGCCGTGCCGTTCGCGATCTCACCGATCGCCCACGGGTCGTTGAGCTCCCGCATGCCGACCGATGCGAGCGACGCCATCGTGTCTTGGCTCACATCCTCGATCTGCCCGGTGTCGGCGGTGCGTAGCGCGATGCTCGCGAGCAGCGCGACGCCGGCGATGAGCACGAACGCCGCGAGGAGCGCATCAGAGGTGTAGATGAATCCCTGACGGGATCGCCGGGCACGGGCAGGACTCACGGGTCCCTCCATACGACCACGCGCAGCGTGAGGAACTCGTCGTGGTGCGCGATGATGCGGTCGTGGCGCGCGACCTGTGTCGCGTCCGATGGCACGAGGAATGCGCCGCAGGATGGCGCCGGGACATCGATCATCGCTGCGACGGCCGCGCTGATGAGCGCTTGGGGATCCTCGCCGGTGCTGTACGCGCCGGAGAGATCGGCGAAGTACCAGATGCGCGCGTCCTGGTACAACCAGGTCGCCGCGGCGATCTCGTCATCCTGCGTTCGCATGACCGCCTCGAAGGC
>CAYNGK010000093.1:0-4280 GCA_964396935.1 uncultured Methanosarcinales archaeon
TGCTGCCGTCGCGCCGCCAGAACCTGTTCTTTTCGGCCACCATGCCCAAGGAGATCGCACATCTGGCCGAGCAGTTCCTGAACGATCCGGTTACCGTCTCGGTCACGCCGCAAGCGACGACTGTCGAGCGCATCGAGCAGAAAGTCCTGTTCGTGGACAAGGACAAGAAAGAGCAGCTCCTCTTGGACCTCTTATCCCAACGGCACCTGGAGCGCGTCCTCGTCTTCACGCGCACGAAGCACCTCGCGAACAAGGTCTCGCTGCGCCTCACGCGCGCCGGCATCAAGGCGGACGCTATCCACGGCAACAAGAGCCAGAACGCCCGCACGCAAGCGCTCGCGAACTTCAAGAGCGGGCGTATGCGTGTGCTTGTCGCGACGGATATCGCCGCGCGCGGCATCGACATCGACAACATCTCGCACGTGATCAACTACGAATTGCCCAACGAAGCGGAAAGTTACGTGCACCGCATCGGGCGCACCGCACGCGCGGGCGCCGATGGCACCGCGTACTCGTTCTGTGCCGCCGATGAGCGCGACCTCTTGCGTTCGATCGAGCGCTTGACGCGCACGCACATCCCGGTGATGGAGCACCCGTACCACAGCTCAAGCGCGCAGCACGCTGTTGGAGAGGCGGCGCGCCAGCCGCCACGCCAGCAGTACGGCCAGCGACGGGCTGGCCCTGCGCGCGCGCCAAGGAATGCCGAGCGCTCAGGCGAGCGTTCGAGCGAGCACAAGCCGCGCTATGGCGCGGGTGGCCCCAAGCGCCGCGGTCGCGTACGTCGCAGCAACTTCCACGCTCGACGATAACAGCGGGTTCTCACCGCAGATCTTTCAGCTACGATCGTAGCCGTGCGCTGTACGTCTCATCGAGCGCTCCGGTGCGGGCTTTCTCATCGACTCGGTACGTCGCGCGCACGGACTCCCACGGCAAGGCCGTGTCGATGAGCCCGAGGTCATACGCGAGCCGGTCTGAGTACTCGGGCAGGAGGATGCGTATGTCCCACGGGATGCGCCCTGGTGAGACCGCGTTCGCGTGGCGCACGAGGTTCGTCGTGCATGTGCTCGTGAACGTGTTGTAGTACTCCGGTGTTGTTCGCAAGCGTTCAGCGCGCTCCAGCATATCGACCAGGAGCGCCTCACGCTGGGTGGCGTCGGCCTTGATGGGGTACAGGTACACGGTGTGGTTGCGCGCGTGCGTGCGTAAACCAATGAGGTCCCGTTCCGTCCCGATCACGTAGCGCAGCTCGTACGAGCGTAGCATCCCGCGAATAGGCGAGTACGATTCCCCTTCCTCCTTGCGGATCTCGACGCTGATCGCCACGTGCCTGCCGTCTGAGAATCCGAACGACAAGAGGGTGTGCGCGAAGCCCGGGAACTCCTGGAGGTCCTCGACCAAGTACTCCACGCTCGACAACGTGTCTAGGTCGTACGTCTCATCGCGCCACGCGAGGTCCCCGTCGGTCGTGGTGCGCCAGCGCGTATCGCGCAGGTTGTGGATCGTGACGGTGCGTCCCTCAACGGTGCCCCAGGAGAGGATGTCGCTGTCGGCGGTCCAATCGCGGTCGTTGCGTGGGGTGCGCAGGAGCCAGATGCTCACGAGCAAGAGCGCGACGCACAGCAAGGTGATGACGATGATCTGTCGTCGCCCAAGCCGCATACCGGCACGAGCGGCCCGCCACCTTTAAGTACCTGTTGTTGCCTGCGCAACCGCTATGGGAAAGAACCGCTCGCTGTGGATAACGCTTGGCGTCATCGTCGGTATCATCGTCATCATCGCGTTGTGGGTGGGATCCACGTACAACGGTCTCGTCACCGCGTCTGAAGGTGTCGGCCAAGGGTGGGGGAACGTCCAGGCGCAGTACCAACGCCGCGCTGACCTCATCCCGAACCTGGTATCGACGGTCGGCGCGTTCGCCACGCAAGAACGCACCGTCCTCACTGACGTGACGGACGCGCGCTCCCGCGTGGGCAGCATCCAACTCTCGGTCGATGACGCTGCGGATCCCGCGAAGGTCGCGCAGTTCCAAGAGGCGCAATCGCAGCTCGGTGGCGCATTGTCGCGCCTCATCGCGGTCGCGGAATCCTACCCTGAGCTGCGCTCAAGCGAGAACTTCCTCGCCTTGCAAGACCAGCTCGAAGGAACGGAGAACCGCATCGCGGTCGCTCGTCAGGACTACAACGCGCTCGTGCGCGCATACAATGTGCGCGCGCAACGCGTGCCTGGCGTGATCGTCGCCCGGCTCGCTGGCTTCACGCCGCGACCGTACCTCGAGGCGACCCCGGAGGCCCAGGATGCGCCGTCTATCGACCGCGACCAGCTCGTGGGTTAGGGTCGCGCTCTCGTTCGCGCTACTGTCCCTCCTCGCGTGTTTCTCAGTATCCGCGCTCGATGTGCCGGACCCGCAGGGGTTCGTGACGGACCTCGCAGGTATCTACACGCCCCAAGAGCGCGCCGCGCTCGAGGACGTGCTGCTCGCGATCAACGCGAACACGACCGCTGAGATAGCGGTGCTCACCATCCCCTCACTTGACGGCGACTCTCTTGAGGAGTTCGCGACGCGCACGTTTCGGGAGTGGGGCGTCGGGAGCGCGTCGACGGACAACGGCGTGCTGCTCGTGCTCGTGATGGATGAGCGCTCGGTGCGTATCGAAGTCGGGTACGGCCTTGAGGGCGCGATCACTGACCTGGACTCCGGGCAGATCATCCGTAACGTGATCGTGCCCGCGTTCCAACAGGGAGATTACGCGGGCGGGACGCGCGCGGCTGTCGAGACGCTCGCCGCGTACGCGGCCCAAGACCCTGCCGCGCGCGCTGCTGCCGCTGCGCCGCAAGCGCGTATCCTCGGGTGGAGCGCAGCGCTCATCGCGCTCTACGTGCTCTTGCTCATCCTCACGGTCGGCATGTGGCGGCGCGCGGTGCTCAAGGCGCTTGGATTCCGCGTGAGCGGCTACGTCGCAGCGTTGCTCGTCGCGTCAGCGGTCGGCACGATGGCATTTCGGATCGTCGGGACCGTGTGCCTCTTCGCGTTCCTGTTCTTCTTGAGCTTCGGGTCCACACGCCCGTCGGGCGGTGGCGGGCATCACGGCGGCTTTGGCGGTCTTGGTGGCGGTGGCATCACTGGCCGGGGCGGCGGCGGACTGGGTGGTTTTGGTGGCGGTGGATTCGGCGGTTTTGGCGGCGGGTCCTCAGGTGGCGGTGGCGCGTCAGGACGCTGGTGAGGCTCCTCACGTGTATTTACTAAAGAGTGGTTTTTTCAGGAACTCTTTTAAGTCTTCGTGCAGCACTGCCTGAACAGGTAGGATTAAATATTGGTGTAGATTACACACTTACTATGGCTCCTCCGAAGAAGACCGCCGGATACTTCAGCGACTGGACACTCTTCGAGCGCATCTGGATTGTGAGCTTCACACTGCTCACGATCGGCCTGTTCATCGCGTGGCACGACACGTGGATCGGTCTTATCGCCGCGCTTACAGGGATGCTCTGCGTCATCCTCACGGCGAAAGGGAAGATCAGCAGCTACTACTGGGGCATCCCCAACGTCATCCTCTACGCGTACATCGCGTACCAGAACGGGTACTACGGCGAAGTCCAGCTCAATCTCCTGTACTTCCTCCCCATGAGCCTCCTGGGGTTACTGCTGTGGAAACGACACACGGATAAGCGCAAGACCGCCGACGATGTCGTGGTGCGCGTCTTGCCGTGGCGCGCACGGATCGCGTGGATCGCGGTAGCGATCGCCGCAACGATCGGCTACGGATTCTTCCTCGGGTGGCTGCGCGGTTCCTTGCCGTTCATCGATGCGGCGACGAACGTGCTCTCCGTGATCGCGATGATCCTCCAAGTCCAACGCGCTGTCGAGCAATGGGTCTCCTGGATCCTCGTGGACATCTTCACCATCCTCTTGTGGTTGCGTGCGTTCCTCGCGGACGGCAACGACATCACTATCCTCGTGATGTGGTCGGCGTACCTCGTCAACGCGGTGTACGGCCTCATCAACTGGATCCGCCTGTATCGCGGGAGGACCACCAGATGACTGTCGGTTTCATCGGTGGGAAATTCCTGCCGTTCCACCAGGGGCACGTGTACGTCATCCTCGAGGCATCCAATCGCGTGGATGAGCTCTACGTCGTGCTCTCGCACTCCGAGAAACGCGACCGGGAATTGTGCGCGCGTGATGGCGTCAAGTATATGCCTCCCGAGGTCCGGCTCTCCTGGATCGGTCGCAACCTCGCGAACCTGGAGAACATCAAGGTCATCGACGTCAAGGACGACCA
>CAYNGK010000094.1:0-3773 GCA_964396935.1 uncultured Methanosarcinales archaeon
CGCGATCGAGAACCACCAGAGATCGGTCTCGAACGCACCGCGATGGAACAGGCGATTCCCGGTCACCGGATCAATCGTGCTCTTTTTCCCGGCACCGTTCGCGATGAGCAGTGCGGTGCTATTCGCATACACGTCCGGATCTGTATTACCGACATATCCGATGAGGAGACCTGCAGCTTCGTGGTGACGCATAAAGCGCTCGGTGCCTTTGCTACCCTCGCGCGCCAGAACGGAATTGAGGCTCTTCTCCAAGAAGAAACCACGTAACTCGTCGTGTATCAGGAGTTGGCCGCTTGGAGCGTTGAACTGGAGCGTAAAAGGCGGAAACCCGTTCGGGTACACGCAAGGAGACTCATCGATTACCGGCTCCCGACCAACCAATAGCAATCCGCTGCTCCCCTTTACGAGTTTGCCGGTTTGACCGTTCGTTTCTATCAGGAGTTGCTCATCACAGTCGTAACAGCGAGTACCGTACGCGATGAACGGAACATAGATCTTCTCGCCGACCAAAGGGATCGAACGCCCTCCGCCGTATGCCGCAAGCAGATACCCCAGCGAGAGGTGTTCTTCCATAGTCCTACCAACACGGAGTTTGCCGGCGAAGTGCCCGTTCGTGTCAATAGGGATCTCACCTGATGAGAGTCGGGCGTCAAGGTCGACAAGGTCGTAGCATTGCCTCTCCGGACCTTTTTTGTCACTACTCACAAGAAGTAGTGAATGTCGACCTATTTAAATAGCTTGCGCTGAAAACACGAACGGTACCGTCGAGAACCTACACCTTCAGGCTGGTGACCTTCGTGATGCCGTGCTCGTTCATCGAGACGCCATACAGTGTGTCGGCTTCGCTGATCACCGCGTCGTTGTGCGAGACGACGATGTACTGGGCGTTCTTGCAGTACGCGCGCACGAGCTTCGCGAGCTTCTCGCTGTTGTGCTTGTCGAGCGCGGCGTCCACCTCATCGAGGATGTAGAAGTGCGCGGGCTCGTGCTCCTGCACCGCGAAGAGGAACGACAACGCCGTCATCGTCTTCTCGCCACCAGAGAGCGACCGGATGTCCATGAACTTCTTGCCCGTGAGGCGCACCTTGATGGCCACGCCCGACTCGAAGAGCTTCTCATCATCCTCAATCTCCAGGAACGCCTCACCCTTCGGAGACAGCGACGTGAAGATGCGGATGAAGTTCTGGTTGAGGATGCCGAACGTCGCCATGAAGATCTCCTTCTTGCGGCTGTCGATCTCGTTGATCATGAGCAGCACATCCTGGCGCTCGAGCCCTAGGCGGTCCTTCTTCTGCACGAGCTCCGTGTACTCGCGCTCGACCGTCTCGTACATCTCGAGCGCTTTCATGTTCACGGCGCCGATACCCTCGAGCATGCGCTCGAACTGACGGATCTCGACGAGGCAATCCTCCTCCTTGCGGTCAGGGAACGCCTCGATCTCTCCGAGCTGACGGCCTTCCTCCTCGAGACCCGCAAGCTCCGCGCGAGCGCGCGCGAGCTCCATGCCCGCTCCGGCGTTCTTGCCGTCAAGTTCGCGGATGCGCAACTGGGCTGTACCGACCTTCTTCTCGAGGTCATCCGATTTGCGCGCCGCGGTCTCGCGCTTCTTGAACAGGTCCTTGAACTGCGCAAGGAATTTCTTCTCCTGCTCTTCCTTGACCTTGAGGTCCGCTTCGATGACCGTGATCTTGCCGAGCGCTTCCTCGCGCTCCTTCGTGAAGTCCGCAATCTCACGGTCCTGCGTCTTGAGGATCTGCTTCGTGCGCTCGGCCTCAGGGCCAAGCACGCTGTTGAGTTGTGCCGCGTTCGTCTTACGCGAACCCTCAAGCTCCGTCACATGCGTGATGAGCGCGGTGCGTTTCTCATCGAAGCTCGCGAGCTGCGCGAGGACAGCGGGGCTGCGCATCTGCGTGATCTCGTCGCGCAATTGCTGCTTACGCGTCTTGAGACCGGCGAGCTCGCGGTTCGCGACGCTCGTGCGCTCGATGATATTGTCCAAGCGCTTCTCGATGTCCGCCGACTCGTGCTGGAGGCGCTTCTTCTCCTCCTTGTTCATCTCCGTGTCGGCGCTGTCGATGTGCAACGTCTTCTCAAGCGCCTGGATCTCGCCCTCGAGCTCTGCTTTGCGCGCGCGCAAGCGCTCGATCGCGCCTTCGTTGTCGCGACGCGATTGCTCCACGCGCGCGAGGACCGACTCCTGGTCGCCCAGTTCCATCTCGATCCTATTGATGCGGTCGGTGAGTTCCTTCTGCTGGAAGCCGCCCAGGCGGCTCTTGGCGCGGAACCCGCCTTGCATCGCGCCCGACGCTTCGACCATATCACCCTGGAGGGTGACCATACGCGCGGCGCCGATACCGAGCTTGCGCGCGATCTCGAGGGATTCGACCACGAGCGTGTTGCCCAAGACGAACCGGAACGCGGTGTCGTACCGGGCATCGAACGAGACGAGATCGATCGCGAGACCGACCACACCCGGCTTGCCCACAAGCGCCTTGACGCGCGCGTCGGGTTCGGGGGCCTTGAGCTTGTTGAGCGGGAGGAACGTCGCGACGCCGTGCTGGCCGGCGCGCAGGAACTCGATGCACTCCGAGGCGGTCTTGTCGTCCTCGACGACAATACTCGTGATGCGGCCGCCCGCGGCGATCTCGACTGCAAGCTGGTGCTCTGCCTTGACGCTGCCCAGTTCCGCGACCGTGCCGATGATGCCACGCAAGCGCTTCTTCTCCGCGAGCACTTTCGTGATCGCGGCGCCGCCTGCCGCGCCTTCTTTGAGCGCTGCGTTCTGGCCCTGGAGCTTCGCGAGCTCCTCCGTGAGCCGGCCTACCGCCTGACGGGCGTTCTGGACCTGGCCGGCGAGGGTCGCGTCCTGCGCGAGCGCCGCCTGCAATTCCTTCGTCGCCTGCTTGAATGAGTCTTGACGGTCCTTGAGCTGGTCGAGCTGCGCCTTGTTCTCCTTTTGCGCCTCGAACACCTTGCGCATCTTCTCATCCGCCTGCTCGATGCGGATATCCGTGCGGTCCTTCTCGCGCAGGAGCTCCTGGCGTTCCTGCACGACCGTGGCAAGCTCGTCCTGGAGCTTCTCCACCTGCCGGTCGATCTCCGCCATCTGGTCATCGAGTCTATTCGCGTCCTCGACCGAGTGCTTCTTCTTGAACTGCTTGATGCGCTCGTCGATCTGGCGCAGCTCCGCGTTCGCCGCCTCGATATCCTTGCGGATGCGATCGTTATCCTCCTCGACGTACTTGATCCGGTCGAAGAGTTCCTGGTTGTCCTTGAGCAGCTGCTCGCGGCGCGTGCGCACCTTCTCGACCTGCTCCGCGAGGAAGTCCACGCGGCCTTTCTTGACCGCGAACTCGACTTTCAGGGTCTCCACTTCCTTGTGCAGCTGGACCTGCTCCTTCTCGCCCTTGCGTTCGATCTCGTCGTTGACCGCCTTGATCTCCGCTTTCGCGTCACGGATCCCGCTCTCGTGCTGCTCGATCTCCGCCACCAGACGGTCGACTTCCTCGCGGTTCTTGCCGATCGCGCCTTCGTACTTCTCGCGCTCCTTCGCGTTGCGCGCCATCTTCGCCAAGAGCACGGTCTTCTTGTTGCGCTTGAGGTTGAGCTGGAGATCGCGGAACTTCATCGCCTGGTCGCGTTCGCTTTTGAGCTCCTTGAGGTACGCTTCGCGCTCGGTGAGGATGATCTGCGTCTCGTTGAGGCGCTGATCGACGCGTTCGAGTTCGCGCAACGCCTTCTCCTTCTTCTCCTCGTACACGCCGATGCCGGCG
>CAYNGK010000095.1:0-1208 GCA_964396935.1 uncultured Methanosarcinales archaeon
CAGTTGCGCGTCGTCGATGAGCCGCCTGACGGCTCGCTCATACGCAGCGCCTCGCAGAGCGCGCAACTCGGCAGCGGTCTTGGGCAGTCGCATCAGCGACCTCGCCAGTTCCGCTCGAAGCGCTCGTTGATCTCACGCGGGGTCAGCTTGGCGTCAGGATGACGCCCTCGCTCCACGAGGTGGTAGGCGCGCTTGGTTGCGAGGCGCTCGGTCGCGTACGGACCAGCAACCGCCTTTCCGTGCCTGTTCTCGCAGTAGAACCTGCCATCGGTTCCCCTCGTGATCGCGATCGGCGAGGGGCCTGCCAGTGCGTTCACGTACTCGGCGCGACGGTACTGTGCATACTTGCTCATCAGAGACTCCTTGTCTTCTTCTGTCTGGCCGAGCGGATCATCGAGCTGATGCAGTCCTTCATGGCGAGCGCTGGCGTGCGCCCGTAGCCCTCGGCGATCGTCTCGTCGTTGCCATCGGCGGCGTCGCACTGCCAGTCGGTCTGGCGCGGGCCGGGCGTACGGTAGATGTGATAGGCGGATGCGATTGGAACGGCCATCGATGATCTCCTTTACAGCACGCGAATCGGTCCGAATCCGCGAGGTAGTCGGCTTGGAGCGCCGGGTCCGTAGCGCCGCTCGACTTCGTGTCGCAAGACACTGCGCGCACGGAAGATCGCAACCGCGGCACGCGAGAGCACGTCTTCCTTGTCCTCGTAGTCCGACGGGCGCTCATGGCCTCGACCTGCTGCGATAAACGCGTCGCCGTTCCGCGACGACAACCTATCGAGACGATCGAGCATCGCGTTGATCTTCGACGCGGGCCAGGACGCGACTTCGTCGTATGTCACGCGCGGAATCTTCATCGCGCATTCCACAAATCGTCGAAGTCGTAGAACATGCCGGTCATCGGTGCTTGGCGCTTCAGCCAGTAGAAGTACTCGCGCGTTTCCTTCTCGCCGTTCTCGCGGATGCTGGCGGGCGTCGTACGTGACGAATCCCCCGTCAGACAGGCGTTCTCCATCTCACGCATCGCCTTGGCGAGCTTCGCGTATCGAGCGCGCATCGGCCTAGCGTCCCTTGGCGTGCGCGGCAGCATCTGCTCGCGTCAGCTTCTTCCCGCACGAGAAGCAGCGCCCACCAATCGCCTGTGCAGGGAGATCCGTCGATCCGCAGTGATGGAAGATCTCAGGTGGGCGGTCGCTGCGGTTGATGCGC
>CAYNGK010000095.1:1218-3748 GCA_964396935.1 uncultured Methanosarcinales archaeon
CCGACGACCTCAACGCCTGCACTCCGGTTGATGTCGATCGCAGACTCGAGACGCGCCTCAGCATCCTCGCGGCGCGCGAACCGGCTCGACTTCGACTTGCGGACGCCGCCGAGCATCGTGCCACCATGCTTCGTCCAATAGGTTGCGAAATAGCTCATGTTTCCTACTCCTCTCCTACGAGCCCTGCTTGGTACATCGTCTCGGCCACCTGCCTGCGCGTCATGCCAGACGCGCGCAAGCCGCGCGCGACATCGCGGACGTGCCGCTTGCGTGCCTTCTCGCTGGCCAACGCAAGGTCGCGACGGGCCTCTTCACGCGCGAGCGCGGAGCGCAGGGGCGGGTGATGACGCCGCCGCGTGTTCTCACCGACGGCGTGGGAGACGCGGAAGTGCTCCGCGAGCTGTGCGGCCGTCGGGAAGTCTGCTCCGCAGCTCTGGTCAGGGCAGAAGAAGTAGACGCGTCCGTGTGCCTCGTATCGCGTGCCGCCGTAGTTCATCACCACCACCCGATGATCTCGTCGCGCTCCACACCCTTCTCGGACAAGAGGTGCGGGATGACGTCGTTGAGAATCGCGTGCTCGGCTTCCTCACGCGTGTCGAAGTAGATGTGAGGCCTGTTGACTAGCGCCGATTTCATGCTGCGTTTCGTGATGTCCTGAATCCAGTACAGTGCCTTGCCGCCACGTCTCGTGAACACGACACCGAACCCAGCGCCGCTCGGGTAGACGTAAGGATTGTCGCGCATCTACTCCTCCGTCTTCCGCGACGCTTCGTACTTCCGCGCCGCCGTGACAGCCGCCTGCGGGCTGCGGTACGACGTCTCGCGCATGCTGTGCATGATCTCGCGCCCATCAGGCGCGATGCCTGCGTGGCCGTGGTTCCGCCCGGGGAACACCGAGAGCAGGTACCCGGCGTGACGGCCGTACTTCGTCGTGTACGGTGAGATGCTGTACTGCCTCCCTCCGTCACGAATTGCGCCCGTGTAGAAGTCGTACGAGTGCTTGCCTTCAGCCGCGCTCGTACCACCTGCGTACCTGTTCCAGCTCGACAGCGCTGGCAGGGCATGCTTGCGAGTCCTGCTCATCGTCCCGCTCCGATGTTGGGGTGGATGTTGTCGGCGCCGCAGCCAGGGCACTCCCAGACATCGCCTTCGCGGCGGAGGGCGGTCAGCGTCTTCGGCTTCAGGTGTCTCACCGCATCACCTCTCGATCGATCGCACGCGACACGGCGTTCGTCGCGTCTGCAGGGCCGGTGACCCAGACACGCCACATCGCACCTGCGTGCGTGTAGTTGCCTGAGTCGAATTCGAGGAACTCGGGACGGAAGCGGAGCCGCTTCCGCTGCGCAGAGGGCACGCGTAGGCGCTTCAGGTCGTCCTTCGCGTACGCGACCGCGCGCTTCTTGTCGGTCGCGGCACGCTTGAAGGCAGTGCGGATCTCCGCCTCCGACGGATCATCACTGCGCAGGTACTGCGCGACAGAGATACCGAACTCGATAAGCTCTGAACTCATGAGCGCTTCTTCCTCCGGAGTGCGATCGGGTCCTCGTGCCGCGCCCAGACCCAGGTGGTGGGGCCATCGGCACTGACCCTGCCGAACGGCTCAGTACCCCACTGCACCTCATAGGAGAAGTAGGGCCCGTCGTTGGCGACCTCGCACACCACGCCGTGCAAGTCCTTCTGCAAGCGGACGCCGTGTTGATTGCGGTACGTCGCGAGCACGATGACCTGGTCGCCGACACGGAGCCTGCGCGACTGTGCTTCTGTGAGGCGTGCTCTCATGAACGCTTCCTCCTACTCGTGCAGGCCGCTGCCGCCGATGTACATCCACACGTCGAGCGGGATCTCATCCCGAACGAGTGTGTCGAGATGACGCGCCTGCTGGTACGCGGCCGAAAGGTCACCGACACGGATGCGGGACGCGATGTACTTCAAGTTGAAGTAGTCGTTCTCGGTCACCTCGAGGCCGCGACGATCGCCCGCGAACAGCTTCCGACTGCTCTTGTAGTACGCCTCAGCGACCTTGCGCAGCTTCGCCGCCGCCTTCGCGTTGGTGAGCTTCTTCGACGAGGCTCGAGCGCGCACGGCCTGCTCGTGCTGGGTCGTGCTTCGCTTGCGCTTCATCGTCCGCGCCTTTCATCGGCGATGCGCTCGCGCCTCGCGACCGCGGCGTCTGCGAGGACCGCCTTGATCGCAGTCGCGACACGCGGGTCGCGATCTGCCGCATCGCGAATGTCTTCCAGAAATCCCTCGATCTCGTCCTCGGGATGTTCGCAGCCCGCTACGCGACAGGCGCGCGCGGCTCTTTTGATCAGCGCGTTCATCGCCCCATCCTCTTCGCGGCGTCCATGAAGGCGCGTCCGGCCCTGCGCTTCTCGCGACGGTCCTTGACCAGCGCCACCGACATCGCCACGCCGAGCTAGCCCATCCCGGCGCGGATGCCCTGCTCCACTGCGCGCGAAGCGAGGCTCGCGACCGCCGCGGTCGCAAACGAGTGCCCGTCTCCCGCGACGATCTTCACGTCGCTCAGAAG
>CAYNGK010000096.1:0-3636 GCA_964396935.1 uncultured Methanosarcinales archaeon
CGCCGTAACGATGGTCCGCTTCCGCGTCCGTGATGACCTCGCCCGTGTATTCGCCGATCTCCGCTCCCTTCGCGATGGGTTCGAGGGTGTAGCAGCCGGTGCCGGCGATCGCTGACTTGCGCAACTCGAGATGTGGATGGTTCATTGGAACGATGCGCGCGACTCCAAAACCATTTATAAGCTTTCCGAGGGTGACTGCTGCCTGCGTCTCCACAATCCATTTAAACACCCCGTCGGGCCTGGTTGCCGAAGAGCAATGGTGCAACAACCCATCTACGATTGCGTCATCATCGGCGGCGGCGTCACGGGAACTGCCGCGCTCTACACCTTGGCGCGCTACACGCCACTCAAGCGCTTGCTGCTCGTCGAGAAGTACGCAGGATTGGGTTGGGTCGCGAGCCACAAGGACAACAACAGCCAGACGTTGCACATCGGGGATATCGAGACGAACTACACCGAGCCGCGCGCGAAGCGCGTGAAAGCGGACGCGGACCTCACGCGCGGGTACCTCGAGCGGCACCGCGAAGAGGCGCTCTGGACGGTCAAGCCCAAGATGGTGCTCGCGGTCGGCAAGCGCGAGTGCGATGAGCTGCGCGCGCGCTACGCGTGGGTGAAGGAGCTCTATCCCGGTTCTCGGCTGCTCACACGCGCCCAGATCGCCAAGCTCGAGCCGAAAGTCGTCGAAGGCCGTGCCAAGGGCGAAGAGATCCTCGGGATGCAGGCGGCTGACGGGTTCACGGTCGATTTCGGCCGCTTGTGCGAATCGTTCGTGCGCCACGCGCAAGCGACACCCGGCAAGCAGGTCGAGACCATACTCCAGGGCCGCACGAAACGCATCACCAAGCGCGGCTCCTCATTCCTGATCGAGACCTGCGACGGGTCGTTCCGCGCCAAGACCGTGATCGTCGCGACCGGGGGCGAGAGCCTGCTGTTCGCGCACCGGATGGGATTAGGGAAAGACTGGATCCTGCTGCCTGTGGCGGGAAGCTTCTACAAGGCGCGCAAGGTCTTGAACGGGAAAGTGTACATGATGCAGGACCCGCGCTTGCCCTTCGCGGCACTGCACGGCGACCCGGATGTGCACGACGGCCGTGAGACGCGCTTTGGGCCGACTGCGCGCGTCCTGCCGATGCTCGAGCGGTATCACTACCGCAGCGCGCTGGACTTCCTGCGCCTGTTCCGCTTCCGACTCGATGCCATCCTCGCGTTGCTCAAGATCGTCGCCGACCCGACGAACCTGGGTTTCGTCATCAAGAACTTCCTGTTCGACCTGCCCTTCATCGGCCGCGTGCTGTTCCTGAAA
This sequence comes from uncultured Methanosarcinales archaeon, assembly GCA_964396935.1. Taxonomy (GTDB): domain Archaea; phylum Nanobdellota; class Nanobdellia; order Woesearchaeales; family UBA525; genus UBA525. The sequence goes on from CAYNGK010000096.1 coordinate 1,304, forward strand.
GAGGTGCGCAAGATCATCCCCTCCTTGCGGTTGCGTGACATCGCCCGCGCGCGCCACGTCGGCGGCATCCGGCCGCAAGTCGTCGATGTCAAGACGAAGACCATGTCGTTTGGCGAGGCGAAGCTCGTCGGTGACGGGATCGTCTTTGACATCACGCCCTCGCCTGGCGCGACCGTGTGCTTGGCGAACGCGGCCAAGAACGCGGCGGTGATCGCGAAGCATTTGGGCGTGACGTTCGACGAGACGCGCTTCAGGCAGGAGCACGCGCCGCTGGGGAAATCTTCTTAACCGCGGATAGGCTTCCGTCCACCAGTACGGGGGATGCGCATGAGCGATGCACTTGAACAGATCGTCAGGAACTCTGAAACCGGTAATGCGGTGATTGGCGCGTTGTTGCCCATTGCTTCTGTCGGAAGCGCCGTTGTTGGCTCGTACGTCGGTGAAGGGACGGGCTACCTGTTTGGGCACGTCATGGATGCGGTTCCCCTCGCGCGCGACCTCGCGCCGTGGATCGGCGAACGGACCGGCCTCCTGTCGGACGTCGCGAACCAGGCGGCGTTCAACGTGGACTTCTACCAGGCAACAGGCATGCTCGCGGGGCTCATCGTCGGCGCTGCAGCTCCGTTCGTGCTGTACTGGATGGCAAAGATCGATTAGCCTCTGATGACGGGCCTTCCCGCAATGGGCGGCGATCAGAATCGCCCGTTGTGGGGAAATATTCTTAATGCGCCAGAGACCCCCCAAGGTCTATGAACCTCGTTCCACTCGAAGACCGACTGAAGAAAGAGCACCTGAAGGATGTCGGGGTGCAAACACTCGCCTTGGGTGCTACTGGTGTCGCAAGTTTCGCAGGTGCTCATATTGGCTCCTCTGTTGGTGAGGGGGTCGGGTATCTCGTCGGTCAGACGATGGATGCCTTGCCGTTATTGCGCGACCTCACGCCACAGCTCGCTGAACGCACTGGTCTGCTCGCGTACGCCGCTCACCAGGCGCAGTTCAACGTTGATTTCTACCAGACGGTCGGCGCGGGTGCGGGTCTGCTGTGCGGTATCGCGGTGCCGGTACTGTACCTCGCCTACAAATGGGCCCGTCTTGCTCCGTAGACTTACGGCAGCAGCGGCACGAACGCGAAGCCAGGGTATTCCTGCACGGTCACGTCCTCCTCGCCCGTACGCTCCACGTGCAACAAGGAATCCTTGACCGGGATGACCATGATGCCGCCGATGCGCAACTGCTTGACGAGCGCGTCAGGGATCTCTGCTGCGCCAGCGGAGACGAGGATACGGTCGAACGGCGCAGCGTCAGGCGCGCCAAGCGCGTCGGGTCGTGACTGCTCTATCGCCGCGTGCTCGAGCATGTCGTAGCGCGCGAGGTTCTCCTGGCCGAACAGGACGAGATCCGGCTCGCGCTCGATCCCCAAGACCGCACCCTGCGGGCCAACGATGTGGGCGAGCAGCGCGGTCGTCCAACCCGAACCCGCACCCAGGTCCAGGACGTGGTCACCCAGTTGCGCGCCCAACAGCTCGAGCATGAACGCGACCGTCGCGGGCTGGCTGATCGTCTGGTCGTGGCCGATCGGGAGCGGCCGGTCCGCGTACGCGACATCCTCGTTCTCGATGCCGACGAAGTGCTTGCGGTCGACATCCGTGAGCGCGCTCACGATCGCCGCGGTGCGCACAAGCCCGCGCGCCACGAGATCGTTCACGAAGTCCTGATTGGTGCGCAGCACGCGTCCACCTCTGTCCTTGGTGCCGGCCACCCTTCCCACTGCGCGTCGCGGCTCTCGCGCGTGTAGACCGCCCGTGCGCCTGCTGTGTGGCACGGCTCATACGGGCAGTTGCGGCAGCCCGACCCGCAGCACACGCCCCGCGCAAGCAGCACCTCACGGGAGAGCGGTTCGTATGCGTCTGGCATGCGCTGGTCAGGAACGGCCCGGTATTTCAAGATTGCGTACGGAACGCTTAAAGAGCGGTGCGTCGCCGCCTGACGGATGCGACACCGCACCTTGGCCGCGCTCGCGCTTGCCCTTTCGCTCGCTGGCGTTGCGCGCGGCGAGGACTCTGCGCGACGCCTTGATGCCATCTGCGCCACCACGTTCGATGCCCGCGTCGACTTCCGCCTCCGCAACGGCAAGCCTTATATCCTCGAAGTGAATCCCAATCCCGAGATCAGCGACGAGGCGGGCTTCGCCCATTCGCTTGCCTCGGCTAAAATCGAATACGTCGATTTCATCCTGCGTTTGGTCGGCGCCGCGCGGATGCGGGGTTCCGTTTCGGCGCCGAAGTTCACGTCCGCGCAAATCGACACCGCCGCGATTCCCCAAGAAACCGCAC
>CAYNGK010000097.1:0-3529 GCA_964396935.1 uncultured Methanosarcinales archaeon
CATGACCCTCGGCGCGGGCAACGTCTCGCTGGCCGCGTGGGTCGCCGACAAGGCCGCTGCATCGTTCACCGATGTCGGCGCCACGTTCGAGAGCGCGAAGCTCACACGCAAGGAGAAGTGGCACAGCTACGACAACGTGCAGCAATACCCCGGCGTCGTGGATGAAGAGCCGATATTCGTCGAGGAAGAGGTCGAGTTCACGATGGGGGAGACCGACCTCGCGAAGATCCGCTGGGCGATGAACATCGCCGCCGGCCAGCTCACCGGCACGCCTCCGAACGAGACGCTGTTGGTGGGGTTCCAGTCGAAGCAGTTCTGGACGCTCAAGATCGACACCAACGGACCACGCGGCGCGACCGGGGTGCGCGGTACGCAGGCGATCACCGCGTACAAGGTCCGGCTCGGCATGGACTCGGTCGAGTACGACCGCGACAAGCCGCAGCAGGTGAAGGTCAAGGGCGTCGTGCTCTACGACACCAGCGTGAGCACGGCCGACAAGCTGCACAAGCATGTGATCTCCGGCGCGTCGTAATGCGTCTCGAGGACTTCGCTCCGCAATCACGAGCGATCACAGTCGGGGGGCGGCGCTACGTGTGCCACCCCCCGACGCTCGCCGTGCTGCATCGCTTCCTCTCGCTGTTCTGGGCCGAGGTGGCGGCCACTGCGTCGGCCTACGGCCAGGGCGCGGAGTGGGAGGCCTCGCCCGTCGATGACTTGCTCTCGCTGTTTACCCGTGACGAGCGCTGCGATTGGGTGCTCTGTCAGTGCGTGGACGATTACGAGAGCGGGGATGAAGCAACGCGCGAGACGCTGTGCCGTGCCGTGCTGTCGCTCTGCGACGTGCCGCGGATCGTGGCGTCGCTCAATCTAGACGCAGCCGGACCCACAATCGCGAAGGTGCTAGATAACCGGATCGACGAAGAGGCCGAGACCGCGGTGTCCGAGGCCGCAATAGGTGTTTGTCTGCTTGCCGAGCGGTTGAACATGACCCCGCTGGACGTGATGCAGCTTCCGTACGAAGCCTACCTCACCGCGCGGGAAGCCGTCGTCAAGATCGACACGCGACGATTGGAAGAGGCGCGACGATCCGCGCGCGATGCGCACAGCGCTGGGCGCGGTGATGTGTTCGACGGTCAGGACTTGCAGCAGTTGAAAGCATTCTACGGTCTGCCGAGGGCGTGATGGGCGGCGGGAACAATCTATACGTGCGCGGTCAGGTCGAGATGATCCTGAAGGACAAGGGTCTCGTCGACATGAAGACCCGTCTCGAATCGCTGGAGAAGTCAGCAGCGAAGACGGCGCGTGGCGTGGAAGGTCTCGGAGCATCGGCAGCAAAAGCGGGCGCGATGCTGGCCGGGTTTCTCTCCGCTGGTGCGTTGATATCGTTCGCCAAGACGGCTGTGCTTGAGTTCGCGAAGGTCGACCGCGCGTTTTCAACGATCGGCATTCAGCTAGAGGCGCTCGGTCTATCGTCAGAGAGAGAATTGCCGCGTATCAAGGCCGCGTTGACAGCGATTGAAAGCGCTGGCGGTCCCATTCTCGAAGAGACGGTGCCGGCGTTCAATAAGTTTCTGTTGATCACTGGAGACGTGACTAAGGCGTTATTCCTGGCAAAGTTCGCCGCCGATCTGTCCGAGACCGGCATGACTGATATCGGTGGCGCTGTCGAAGTGTTGAACGGCTTGCTGCGCGGAAACACGAAAGCGGCGTTCAGTCAGTTCGGCGCGATACTCGATAAGACAACTGGAAAAGGCGCTGACGCAGCGACAGTGTTCAAGGTGCTTTATGGCAAGTTCGATGATCTCGTAAACCGTACGAACGACGCGCAAGACCAGGTTGACAAGCTGTCCGTGGCATGGGCGCAGTTCTCGCGGAGCGGTGGGGCTGGTCTTGTCCCGGTTTTGACATGGGTCCTGAAGCTGTTTAGTTCGATTCCGTCCAGTGTTGGGGCGATGGTCGCACACGTGAAGCTCGGCTTTTCCGAGATGGCCGAGACGATCAACAGTTTCCGCCAAGTCGGCGTGAAAGGGCTATTCACCGAGGCAGGGCAGAAAGAATTAACAGCTCTGCGAATCGCTACCACCATGCACTTCCGCGGTTTGCATGATGATGTAAGCACGAAGTGGTCAAAGGACATGGCCGAGGTATGGGGCCAGGCTGGAGCGGATGCAGGAAAAGCCGAGGGCACAGGGCACGCGAAAGAATTGGATGAACTCCTCTCCGAGATGCGCCGCGCCAAGGTCCGCGAGGCGGAGGAGGCCGCGAAAGAGGGCGCAGCGAAGATCCGCAAGGTGATCGATGACGAGCTCGCGCGGATGCGAGCGACCGTCAAGGACATCGAGGACGATCGAAAGCGGCGCCTGGACGAGCGCATAAAGAAGGATCTGAGTGGTGATGAGGGCGTCGACGCTATCGCCCAGAAATACAAGTTCGTCGATCAACTCCGCGCGCAGCAGAAAGGGTTCGTAGAGGACCTTCTTGCACAGATGCAAGAGACCGGGCCGGCGATGTTCAACCTCCAGCGCATTCAATTGGAGACGTGGTACCAGGAGCAACGAGAACTCGCACGCGGCAACGCCGCCGCGCTCGGCGTGATCGATCAGCGGTACATCGCGCGCAAGCGCGCACTGGAGTCGGCGCAACTCAAGTGGGAGAAGATGGCCGCGGCAGAGAAGCGCGAGGCAGCGTTGAACGCGTCCTCCGCCGTGCTTGGCTCGCTGTCGCAGTTGTTCCCGAAGGTGAAGGCATTCGCAATCGCTCAAGCGATCATCAACACATACCAAGCCGCGACAGCAGCACTCGGTTCGCCTCCCTGGACTCCGGCCAACTTCGCCCTCGCCGCCGCCACGATCATCACCGGCCTCGCCCAGGTCCAGCAGATCCGCAAGACAAACACCGGCTTCGATGATCCAGCGCACGATCGACTCGCCCGCATCGGCGGCTATCGGTGGGCGGGAGACATGGTGCGCGAGTTCATGCGCGGCAGCACCGAGGGCTGGGGCGCGGCAATGCAGAATCCGATCGCAGCCGCAGCCTCGACGGTCTCACAGACGAGCATCACCAACGCGCCGAGCTACGGCGGTAGCACGATCAACATCAAGGTCGGCTGGATGGACGACATCATGCTGACCAAGCTCAAGCGCGAGCTCGAGACGATCACGCAGCGCGATCGCGTGCGAGGCCGTCAGTGAGCGTCGAGTTCCGCGTGGTGATGACCGACCCTGCCGGGGTCGAGTATGACCTCACGTCTCGCACGTCTGGCGAGTCCGTAGCCGACGTGACCGAGGAAACCGAGCAGGACCTACTCCAGGCACGTCGCAACGAACTGACGCTGCGCCTGCGGGATGAGGACGGCTCGCTCTGGTCAGTGCTCAGTGCAGCCAAGCGCGGCGACGTGTGGGAAGTGATCGTCGAGCGAGCGAAGGATGGCGGCCCGTGGACGCGCGTGTTCGGCGGTGCGCTCGATATTCCGCTCAGCGTGCGGCGCAACACCAAGACCAAGAAGCTGACGGTGCGCGTCTACGACTAC
>CAYNGK010000098.1:0-3502 GCA_964396935.1 uncultured Methanosarcinales archaeon
GAACTCGCGCAGCGTGATGTCGCGGTCGCTCATCGCCCCACCTTGAGCGCGCTCTGCGCTGCATCGAAACGCAGGGCAATCCCGCATCGGTTCGCGTCGCATGCAAACTCATCGGCGATATCCGCTAGCAAGGCGCCGCGCCCCCGTCGTGCTCTGATAGGCATTCCCTCAGGGAGCCCGGAACGCCATCGTTCGACCTGCTCGACCAGCCTTGTTAGCGAGACTTCGATCAGCCGCAGACGCCGCCCGATCTCGCGGGCCTTCTCCCGTTCGTGAGAATCGGCTGGAATGCGGTCACCCAACTTCGCGCACGCATCGGCAGCGCCGGACAGCAAGGCGGGCAGACTGAGCAGATCGTTCATTGCCCCGCCTCGACGATCTCTTGGAGTGCGCAGATCGAGTATTCGGCGTTGATCGCGCAGTGCTCACAGACGGCGAAGACCGTCGCATCTCCGATGCGCGTGGCCATGTCCGCGTCTGGCCCCATCGCCGCGGCAAGGATCCCACTGCCGCCGAGCAGCATCGCCAGGCCCGACTGTCTCGACACCGCCGCGAGATCGATCACGTACTGCTCGATGGTGACGCGCCAGATGCGCGGGAAACCCGTGTGCCCGACCTGCTTGCCACACGCGGCGCACTTCGCGAACTCGCGCAGCTCGCGCTCCTTCAGCGTCGCAGTCATTGCCCCGCCTCACGCCGCGCCGCGAACTCAGCGAGCGCATCGGCTGGGATGAGGAACCGCCGCCCCATCCCCGGCATGCGGCGCAATCGCCTCTCGCGTACGAAGCGCGCGACCTGAGCCTCGGAGACTCCGAGTGATAGCGCCGCGTCCTTGATGCTGTAGAGGGTGCGACCAGCGCTCGCGACTTCCTCACGAACGACGCGACGCAGAAGCGCCTCCAGCTCGGGCACGGTGAGCGTGACGGCGAGGCGGTCGGTCATGCGGCACCCGCTGAAAGGCGTTGCCGGGCGCGGGGTTTCGGCGGATATGTAGTCACGCAGCCTTCTTTCTGCGCAGGTAAGCGGCGATGAGGCGGCGCAATACCTCGCTCGCGCCGCCGTCTCGCGCCGCCACCTGGTGAAAGCGCGCGGCATCGTCCGGAGTCGTGCGGGCCTTGATGACCGCTGAGAGATTCTTGCTGTCGACGTGTGGTTTGTGTCCCATAACGCGGAGGAATCTACGGCAATGGGTCACAAAACTTCAAGGGCTTGGGACACAAAAAATGAGTTTTGTTCTCAAGTTGTTGTGCCACAAAGTCTTGCGGTGGCTGAAAATTGGGTGAAGTACCGAGATAAAGCCGAGGACGACCACGTCGGACGAATACGGGCGTGTGTGGAGATGCTCGGCGGGACCAGAGAAACTAGGGGCGGCGGCAAGGACGGGGCGACAGGGCAGAGTGAATTCGTCCGGGCAGCAGTCGAAGCCAGACTCAGGCGCCTGGAGCACGCCCAAGATCCTGCGGTCGCTGCGGCTTTAGACCTCTGGGAAAGACTCGGAACGCGCCTGATAGCTGGCGGCCACGCAGCTACCGATGCTGTGTTGGCCGTCGCTGGACTGTTGGACGACCATCCGCTAGCTGCGGGCTCGATTCTCGCGCTTGTCGAGACGCTCTCTGCCGCGCTGCCTCGTGCAGCAAGCCCCGGATGCCCCGAACGTCCACGGTGCATCGACTGGGGCTGATCCTGCGCGGGTTTGCGCGGCACTGACCGATGCAGTCCGGATCGACCGCCGCCACGGACGGTCCACAGCTACCAGCCCGCCGCGAGCCCCGCGGTCACGACGACATCCCCGCCGCCGACCATTCCAACCGCCACAGCATGGAGATCCACACCCCGCCGGCTCACTAGCCGCCGTCCAATGACTACCCCATACCGCGGGGTCCCGTGCGAGTCGAGGCCAGCTAGGGCGCCCGCAAGCCAGCGGGGCGCGGAATCCGTTACGAGCAGCCGAGGATCCGCCGTCACCTTCGTGTTCTTCGTCGTCAGGTCGACCGTGCTGTCCTGGCGCTCTTTGCCGGGCCACTGCCACCAGCGAGTCTGCGTGCCGGTTGCGACCACGTTGCCAGCCTCAGTGCGCCATCCGGTGATGTGCGTCTCGCATCCGGTGAGAGGGTCCGGGCACTGGACCACGCTCGCATCGGGGCACTTGAGCTGCGGCGCGCCCTGAGTCTCGCCCTCGCTGTGGATCTCGGCGGCAACGATCGGTTCGGCCTTCGGAGCAACCTGCTGTACCACGATGCGCTCGCGCTCGAGCACGCGCACCGGGCCCGGAACCACACGCACCAGCGGCGCGCCCTTCGCGATCTCGGCTTCGATGCGCTTCACCTCCGACGCCGCAACCTGGTCGAGCAGCTCCGACTCGCGGTAGAGAAACCAGGCCGTCACGAGGAGGGCGGTGATGACAACGGCAGCGATGGTGGTGAGATAGCGGCTCATGATGTCGCGATGCTCCATCGTTCCGCGTGCGTTCCGTCCTCTGCAATCTCCAGCACTTCGATTCCGCGCGCCCTTGCCTGACGTACCGCGTCGGAGGTTCCTTCCCCACCAGGAAAAGCAATGACCGCGTTGGGGTAGAGCGACAGCATCGCCGCGTTACGAATAGGACCGGCCTTCGGGCCGAGTTGTTTGAATAGAGCATCGCACTTAAGGACGTGTACCAGATTGTTGCGCGCCCATGAATCCGCAATCGCGTCGGCTCCGGACCGGCATCCGCCGTGCAATAGCAGAGCGCCGGAAGGGACGAACTCCTCCAAGATCCGCTCGACAACTCGCACGTCGTTGTAGTCACGGCCACCCGTCACCATGACAATGACCGGGCGCGCCTGGAACCAGTGGTGCTTGTTGACGTGGTTGCTCATCGTCTCAACCTCCGCGCCCGCAAGCACGCGACGTTCAGCGCACGCAGCTCGCCGGCTGTGATGCGCGTCGCACCTTCACCGAGCACGTGGTATGCATCGTCGGGGGCGTCCGAGGGGAACGAGCGCAGCAACCTCAGCGCAAGGTTCTCGCTCAGCGTCTCGAGCTCGATGTACGGATCGGTGCGCGGAACCAACACGGTTGGCACGCCCGGAATGAACGGAGTCATCCGACCCTCCTCGTGCCGCGCTCGACTATTTCGATGTCGATCTTCTCCGCGTTCGCTTGCCACACTCGGACGTGAGCGAGCGTCATGAGCAGCAACACCAGCGCGCACGCGCCCGAGACCTGCGGGTCATCGATCACCGCGCCGCCGATGGTGGCAACCAACCAGCCCGCGACGTTGATCACCGTTAGCGTGGTCAAGCCCCACTTGCGCGCGAGCTTGCCGACCTCCTTCAAACCCAGACCGACACCTACATGCGTCGAGCGCAGATCGAGGAACGTCGCAACCGCAGCGAGAAAAGCGCAGACCGCAAGCCACCAGGTCATCGTCGGATCCTCCGCATGAGCCGACGTAGCAGCCGGAGCAGCCACGTCGGCATCAGGGGAACGTCGTCGTGAAGCTCCCAGCTCACGCGCCGGG
>CAYNGK010000099.1:0-3453 GCA_964396935.1 uncultured Methanosarcinales archaeon
ACGACAAGGCACGTGAGGAAGGCATCCCGACGGATGAGCGGTTCTCCATCCGACCCGACGAGCTTTCCGGCAGCGATTGGGTCACGACATTCGGTATGGACCAAAGCGGCGCGGCAGCAGTGCTCATCGAGCGCACGATCCACGATCTCAAGGAGACCGGTGAGGCGTTCGGCATCGACGACATCCTCGCGGCTGTCGCGAAAAGCGATATGGACCGCACCGTGAAGGACGATGTGACGAACCGCTACCGCAACGCGCAAGGATGGGGGGTCTTCGACAAGGAAGGGACGCCGCTTGCAGATCTCGCGAAACCGGGCCGCATCACGGTGCTCGACCTCTCCGCATACTCCTCGGCGGACCACGGCTGGGCGATCAAGGCGCTCGTCACGGGTATCGTGAGCCAGAAGCTCTTCACCGAGCGGATGGTCTCGCGCAAGGACGAGGAGTTCCGACAGCTCAAACGCGACGTCGAGTTCTTGAGCGAGGACGATGACCTCACGCAGGAGAACCCGCTCGTCTGGCTCGTCATCGACGAGGCGCACGAGTTCCTGCCCAACACCGGCAAGACCCTCGCGACCGATCCGCTCGTGACGATCTTGCGCGAGGGGCGCCAACCCGGCATCTCGCTCATCCTCGCGTCGCAGCAGCCAGGCAAGATCCACACGGACGTGATGACGCAAGCGGATGTGTTCATCAGCCACCGCATCACCGCGCGCCTGGACACGGACGCGCTGGGCGCGCTCATGCAATCCTACCTGCGCACAGGTCTCGACAAGGCGCTCGACGGGCTGCCGCGCACGAGTGGCGCGGCATTGATCCTCGACGACACGAATGAGCGCATGTTCCCTATCCAGATCCGGCCACGGTTCACATGGCATGGCGGCGAATCGCCGACTGCTGTCAAGAAGGAACGCAAGCTGTTCGAGTTCTAGAGATGGCTGTGGCCAAGCAGGCGTCGTCCGGCAGGCTTAGCCAGAGGGCACGAACACTTTCAGGTGGTCGCCGCGGAACTCGCCGACGAACTCGATGCTCCTTGGCAGCCGGCGGAGATCAGCGTCGGGCTTCTGTGCCGCTGCGATGATCCTGTCGAGGTTCAGGTAGAGGAACCGCACGAGATCCGTCTCTGTCGCGATGCCGCTCACGTGCGTGCCCTCAACGACCGGGATGCGGCGGATCTTGCGGTCGATCATGAACCGCGTCGCGACAAATGCGCTCGAACCCGTCGGGACCGCCTGGACGTACTTGCGCATGAACGCGTCGAGCTCGCGCACCACGATCTTCCCCTTCTGCTCGTAGAACTGCGCCACGACATCATATTCGGTGAAGATGCCCTGGACCTGCTGCGCCTTGTCCACGATGAAGATGCACCCGACATTGCGCTTGTGCATCGCCTGGCGCGCTTTCGCGAACGACTCCTTCATGCTGGCGGTGAGGATCCGCGTGGTCATGAACGTGTCGAGCGCGAGCTCGGAGGCCGCAGGGTACGCCGAGAATTCGCGCAGAATCAGGCGCGAGAGGTCATTTTGGGTGACTATACCGACGAGCCGGTCTCCGTCCGCGACGACAAGGCGCCGGAAATTGTGCTCCTTCATCAGACGCACCGCATCGACGAGCGGCGTCTGCGGCGAGACGGTGATCACCTTCGGGGTCATCACGTCACGCACAAGCATCCGGAACACATCGGTCGTGAGAGGCACCTTGTGGAGGAAATCCCGCTCAGTGACGATGCCGGCGATGCGGTCGTTCTCCACGACGACCAGGCAGGAGATCGTCTCGGCGACCATCTTCGTCGCGGCGGTCACGATCGTCTCATCGGGGCGCACCGTGATCATGTAGGTGGACATCACGTCACGGATGGTCGATCGACGGATGCGGTCGACCGACTTGCGGATCGCGCGGCGGCGCAACGACCTGCGGATAGCTGCGAAGACCATCGCTGTCCTACGGCGGCGTGACCGTCTCGGCGGTCACCTTGTTGTAGGTGACCTCGAGGTACTCGTATCCGCCGGTGATCTTGGGCGGTTCCGTCGTCAGGTCGAGCACGGCGACACGTTGGGCGATACCATAGAACGGATCGAGGTACGCCTCGAACGTCTTGCCGTCCTCCTCCCAACGCACCACGGTCGTCTGGCGGCTGTTGTACGTGACTCCGCCGGTCTTCTCGCCGTACACGACGCGCGAACCCCAGTCCTGCGGAAGCTCGATGTCGTAGCGATCGAACGGCACCGCACCGCTGTGGGGTTCGTCCTTGCAGGCGGCGATATCGATGCAGCGCGCCTCGGCAGTGCCTTTCTCGAGATCGAGATAGATGTAGTCGGCATACCAGTTGCCGTTCATCAGCAAATCATCGACAAGATCCACGCGGGCCTTCGTGCCGCGCACGTGATAGGTCGCCCATGCGCGCTTGTCTGGCAAGCTCGCGACATCGAACGAGATGCTCTTGACGCCCGATGATTTCTCGACCATCGCCTCGATCTCCGCGTTCTTGGTGCGAAGCAGCGGCTGGTTGTCGGCCTCTGCGGCTTCTGGCGTCGGGCCGGTGCGTGCAGTCGGCTCACGCGCGGGCACGCCGGGTGCGGCGGGCTCCTGCGCTGCGGGGGCGCAGGCTGCGAGAAGAGCGAGTGCGATGATACAGAGCGCGAGGAATGTTCTCATGGTGTGCCTCCTGGTGCTGATCGTTATCTCTTTCGATGCGTCTCGTGGATGGCAAGCACGCGCAGGTGATCAGCGCCCGTGTCCGCGTTCGTCATGCTCACGACCGATGCGAGGAACATGATGAGGAACAGCGCCATGAACGCGACGCCCCAGGACACGATGCCCCACTGCTCGAACACGAGCAACCAGCTCACGAAGAACCCGATGATGCTCGCGATCATCCACTCGTGCGGGAGCGGTGCTGCTTCGAATGCCATAGGACCATCCACCTCTCTGGTGCCTGCGCAGGACGGGTGATTTATAAGAGTTTGGGACGGTGGCGCTTTGAAGAGGTGGCGAACCCAACAGTCAGCCAATTGGCGCATGCAACTGGCCGGCAGCCGCCGTGCAATCAGCAGGTTTTGCGGCGGAACCACAATACACCCTCACCGTGCCGCTAGAGGTGGTGCACGTGTAGTACCCGCACGTTGCATGCGAAGTATCACCGCCTTGCGCGTCGCCCCAGCAGGAATTCACACAGGAACTCCCTTCCGCGACACATTGACTCATCGCACAGAACCCCCCCGAACACTGCGGGGGCGCGGTACACGTTGCTGAGCAAGATCCGGCGACGAACTCATATCCGTGCGGAGTGTGAGATGTCCCGGTGTGTTTACAGCAGAATGTTTGACTTCCGGCGCGAATCTCTTGGTTCGCATGGCCTGCGTAGCAAGTATACAATGCGGGACCTTGGCTTGTCGGGTTCGCGCAGATCCAGCTCGGGTTGCTGGTAAAGCGATATGCAAGATCGTAGCACCC
>CAYNGK010000100.1:0-3344 GCA_964396935.1 uncultured Methanosarcinales archaeon
CACCGTCTACCCGCAAGTGAGCTTCTTTTTGGCGGAGAAGGACCTGGTGAAGGCGCACGAGGCGCTGATTCGCATCAGCGGCCGCGGCCAGAAGTGAGCATTCCGGTATATTCTCTCCTCTCCCTTCCCGTTTTCTTGAAGAACGTTTAAGAATGGCTGGACGCTGTCGACGGCCCTATGCGTCCGTTCCGCGCGTTGCGTGCTGCGTTCCTCGCGGCATCACTGGCCGCAGCCGCAAGCGGGCAAGAGCTCGTCACGCGCTTGGATGAGCGCGTCACGGGTCAACAGACGCTCACTGTTGCCGCTCCCAATGCCGCGTCGGTCGGCGTCGCGCTTGATGGCTTCGAGATCTCACGGGCCAAGCCCGAACAGGGCCGCTCCGACTTCCGTGTCGATTTCGGCTCTGCGCCGTTCCCCCACACGCTGGTGCTGACCGCATACGGCGAACGTAACCAGGTGCTGGGCGTGGCTCGCCACCGCATCAATGCGGGCGGGCGGTCGGCATACGTCGAGATCCTCGCGCCGTATGCGCGCAGCGATCCGGCGAGCGGCACGCTCGCGCTCGTATGCGCGCATCTCCCGCCCGACGCAAGCATCGCAGGGGCGACGCTCTCTTGCGGCGAACGCACCGCGTCGCTGCTCGCGGTCGACGATGCCCGTTGCGATGGGGTCGCGCTCGCAGCTGTCGTGCCGACGGAAGAGACGCCGTACTTGAGCGCCCGCGTCACGCTGCAGGACGGCGAGATGCTCGAGGACACCATACCGCTTGACAGCTATCTCGGATTCGGCGAGGAGCTGACGGTGCGCCTCTCGCGTTACCTCGTGCGCCCGGTGGATCGGGATGGCAGCACGGTGAGCGGGATCGCAGAGAACCTCTTTCAGGTGCGTGAGGACCGTAAGGAGCTGCCCATCAAGGCTGTCGCCTCGGTCGCTGACGCGCCGCTCGATATCGCCATTGTCCTTGACGCGTCGCAATCGACGTTCGGGGACACAGCGATGGAACAGGTGTTCGTCGATGCTGTGCTGGCGCTGCTCAAGCCAGACCGGGATCGCGCGATCGTCTACGCCATCAGCACAACGCCACGGCCGCTCTTACCAGATTGGACGAGCGACCACGCACGCATCGAGAAGGCGCTGCGCACCGCAATGCGGCTCACGCCAGGCCTGACCAGCGCATATGACACGCTTGAGGAGGTCATCGGCAGGTTCCAGTCGACAGGCGGCACCAACCTCTCCGCCGGCGCGATCCTGTACATGACGGACGGAGCCGACTCGATGGTGGCGCGCCAAGGCGAACGCGCGGACGCGCGCCGTCGTGATGAGATCTTGGCGTATGCGCGCGCAAGCGGCATCCAGGTGCACCCGATCGTGGTGTCGCTGCCGGTGCCTGCCCACGAATCGCAATGCACGGCAAGCGCTCGCAATGGGTTGAACCCCGCCTACCTCGATGCGCTCGCGCAGCTCACCGGCGGCGAGCGCACGCTCGTCACGCTCGATGCGAATCCGGCGCCGTTCTTGCGTGAGGCGGAGCGGTACGCGATGGAGATCCACAAGCTCCAGCAGCTCAAGACGGAAGATGCAGCGAAAACGGCACAGAAGAAGATCGCCTGCAAGAAATTCATGCTCAAGGAATACGAACGGCAGGCCGCACTGTCGACTGATGAGCGCCTTTCTGAGCGCATCCGCAATGCGATAGCAGCCGCCGGCGTGTCCTTGCGGACGCAGTATGTGCTCGAAGTGGAGACGATAGCGGATCGCAGGCCGCGTGAGCGTCGCCTTGAGTTCTTCGTGCAGCACCCGCTCGTGCAGGCGGTGCGCGCGCCGAACGCGACGTACTACTAGAAACGCCGCAAACCTTTAAAACCCGCTTCAGGGCACCATCGTCGATGGATACCCTCCCGAACCGGTACGACCCCAAGGTGGCTGAGCCAAAATGGCAAAAGCAATGGGAGGAGGAGCGCACCTATGCGCATGAGCCGACGGCCGAGAGCATCACGGTCGACACGCCGCCACCGACCGTGTCCGGGAATATGCACATCGGGCACGCGTACAGCTACGCCCAGCAGGACTTCTACGCGCGCTTCTGGCGGATGAAGACCGGCAAGGTGTTCTTCCCGTTCGGCACGGACGACAACGGCCTCCCGACCGAACGGCTCGTGGAGAAGATGAAGAACGTGAAAGGCACGCGGATGGAGCGCGGCGCGTTCCGCAAGCTGTGCTTCGACACCGTCCAGGAGATCAAGCCAGAATTCGTCGCCGATTGGAAGAGCATCGGCATGAGCTGCGATTTCGAGTCGACCTACAGCACGATCGACCCGCGCGCCATCGCCACAAGCCAGCGCAGCTTCCTCGACTTGCACAAGAAAGGCCGCGTGTACCGTATGGAGACGCCTGCAGCGTGGTGCGTGCAGTGCCAGACCGCGATCGCCCAAGCGGAGTTCGACAACGTCGAGCTCTCAAGCGCCTTCAACGACATCCACTTCCACATCGATGGGCACGCGGTCACGATAGCGACGACGCGACCGGAACTCATCCCCGCGTGCGTGGCGATCGCCGCACATCCTGAGGATCCCCGGTATGCGTCGTATCATCACAAGCGCGTCACCGTGCCGCTGTTCGGCTACGACGTGCCGCTCATCCTCGACGAGAACGTCGACCGCGAGAAAGGCACGGGCCTGATGATGGTGTGCACGTTCGGCGACAAGGAGGATATCGACAAGTGGTTCCGCCACAAGCTCGATATGCGCGTCATCTTCGCGCGTGACGGCAAGCTCAATGATCTCGCGGGCAAGTACGCGGGGCTCAGCATCAAGGACGCGCGCAAGGCGATCATCGAGGATCTCAAGGCCGGCGGATTCCTCATTGGACAAAAACCGATCACGCACCCGGTGAACGTGCACGAGCGCTGCGGGACGGAAGTGGAATTCCTGAAAACACCGCAATGGTATATCCGGGTCTTGGATATCAAGCAAGAGCTCGTCGACGCCGGTGCGGCTGTACGCTGGCACCCCGAGTTCATGTTCGTGCGCTACAAGCACTGGGTGGAGAATCTCAACTGGGATTGGTGCGTGAGCCGCCAGCGTCACTTCGGCGTGCCCTTCCCCGTCTGGTACGACAAGCGCGACGGCACCGTGTACGTGGCCGACGAGTCGCAATTGCCCGTCGATCCGCTCACCGAGAAGCCCAAAGGCGTCCCCGCGGATGTGCTGGCGCATCTCGTGCCCGAGATGGACGTGATGGACACGTGGGCGACGTCGAGCGTCACGCCGCAGATCATCCTCGGTTGGAACGAGGACCAGCAACGTGCGGAATCGCTCCTGCCGATGACGATCCGCCCGCAGGCG
>CAYNGK010000101.1:0-3080 GCA_964396935.1 uncultured Methanosarcinales archaeon
GCCGTTTCTTGTCGGTGATGCGGGGGGTCATGGTGCGGCTCTTAGTCGATCGACCCGCGGTCGATGATATCGTCCGGGAAGAAGAGCGATGCTGTCGCTGTTGGCTCGGCCACATGCGCACGGAGCCGCGGGATGTAGGTCTCCAGCAGCTCTCCGAACGGCAATCGCTGCGCGTTGTACACGAAAGCGCGTTCTGGGTGCGCAGCATCCGCCGGGAGCTGTGTGCGGAGCTTGTCGATCAGGTACCGCAACGTGTGCGGCTGTATGCGCGGTTGGTGGATCACTTCCGCGTCCGTGTAGAGCTCTCCGACGGCTTTCGCGGCAGAGGTCAGGCCTCCAGACGGGGTCTTCAGGTCGAACGTGTTCAGGAGCTCATCGAGGTAGCTCGCGTACTTGATCTCTTCGTGCTGGAAGACCGAGAGGTAGTTCGCCGCCGAGTAGACGAACAGGCGGATGATCTCGTCTTCGGTGAGGTTGCCTGATCGTTTCGGTAAGGCGATCGCCGAAGCGCGGTCCTGCTGCCCGACCCATCCGCCTTTCCAGGGCGCGGCAGAGACCGTCGCCACTTGCGGTCGATACCGCGCGCCGCGGGAGGTGAAGACGGTCCCGTCATCCTGTGTCTCGTATCGGCGAAAGCGCAGCCGGTTCTTCACGATGTTGCGCAGTTCTCGTCGGGAAGGCGTCCAATCTCCATCCACCTGGCACACCTCTGCGGTGGTCGTGGTCAGCGCCGTATCGCGCAAACCAGATTGCGTGATGATGCTCTCCTGCACGACACCGAGGACCGCGTGTGGTTCGTCGCGCTTCTCGTTCACGACGATGCTGTAGCCGAACCCGACGGTGCGCGGCTCATATGCGCGCACGCCCATCGCGAGGAGGAGGTCGCGCATGAACGCGTTCCTTGCCCCCCGAGGTACCGGCGCCGCCGTATCGAGACGGTGCTTTGCCAGAAGCGTCTGGAACTCCTGCTCGCTCAGCAGGTCGTACTTGAGGACGGCGTCTTCGAGATTCTCGCCGTTGAGCACGAGCTGGTTGTTCTTGATGCGTGCGCGGACCTCGGTCTGTATGAGATGCAGCGGGTCGAGCGCGCGACGCAGGGTGTTGCGCGACACGGTGTTGAGCAGGAAATGGAAGTTCTTCTTGTCCTCCTCGCTGAACCCGACAGAGAAATTCGCATGGCTATGCAGCCAGCCGATGACGTAGTAATCGGTGCCGTGTTCGGCATTGAGCTGTGCGACCTCCTGCACCGCGCGCGCGTAATCGACACCATTGACGGAGACGAAACTCGGCCACACATCGACGCCATCGGGGACAAGGAGGCTTCTGGCGACGAAGTCAGGGTCCCCGTGTTGCGCAAGCAGCAGGGAATACCACTCGTAGGCCCCGCCGGAGACCTTTCGGACGAGATCGCAGATCTCGTGCGCGGTATCCAATGTCCCTTGGGAGATCGGGATGCGGTCGGGCACCACTACCTCCTCCCGGCCACGGTCCTCCCGCGGTGCGGCTTGTCCTCCTTGCGCATCAAGAAGCTGCAACAGGTCATCGTCATTCATGGGCGGTCTCCTCCTTCAGCAAGTGCCATTCGTTCGTGATGATGTAGCCGCGCTCGAGCGCTTCGGCACGGGTGAGCTCACCGGCGGCGTCGAGCGATTCGCGCAACGGGCGATCGAAGTAGTTGGCGTCCTCAGAACGGGCGCCGTGCCGGTCGAGGCTCTCGATCGTCAGCCCGTTCGTGAACGCATTCACGGCGGTCGCCAGGTAATGGACGATGCCGTCCGGGGTGCCGTTGACATCGTTGTGGTTGAGGATGCAGATCTTCTCGAACTTCCGGTCCCATGCCCGCAGGAACGGATGCGGCATCGGGTCGACGATGACTGCGTGGCCGGCGTGGACCTCGCCGTTGCTCGTGTTGAGCGCGACCGCCACCTTGGTCTCGGGGAACGGGTGGTACACATCGGTGCGTAGCGGGTTACGCATCGCGAACTTCGGGATCTCCCAGTACACAAACACCCGCTGTTCGTTGCTGACCCAACCGAGGTTTCCGTAGTTGAACCGCTCGTCCTTCACGAGCTGCTCGAGGGCGGTCTTCGATATGTCCGTCACCGCCGCTTTCGCGTGGAACCGATCCTCGAATTCGGTGATCGCTTCCTGCGCATACACGAATTGCAAGGCGCGAGTGTAGGCCTGGGCGGCCGCGCGGACACTGGTTGACGGGAAGAGCGAGTAGCGGGTGCCATCGACGGTCGCATGCCATGAGGCGTCATCGCCATCGGTGGCGGGGCGCGTATGGTAGAGGTGCGAGCCGATAACGGCGACAGGCACTCCTGAGAGCACCTTGTCCAGCAGGAGAGGAGCAGTCGCCGGTGCGTTCGCGGCGTCTTGTCGGGGGAATATCGCGTTTGGCGCCTGCAGACGATCCCTGACCGCACACCGGAGTTGTTCGGCGGCAGCCTGGCGCAACGCCTCAATATCCGTCACTTGCGTCTCGAGCGCACGATCCATATTCCTGAGGATCTCATCAAGCGCCGCGCGTCCATCCGCACCTGGTGGGAGCTGGACGCCGATCAGGCCGCCGACCTCGGCCGCCGAGTCGATCATGCGCGGCAGCACCTCCTGCATGACGAAGCGCACGGTATTGGCGGTCGATGCGTCGTCGGTAAGCGCAGCTCGCGCGCGGAGCTCGGCTTGGATTGCAGCGTCGATGAAGTCGCGTTTGTATTTCCCTATCTGTTCGGCATTCGACTCCCTGTAGAATCGCTCGAGACGCGCGATATCGCAGCCGAACTCGAGAGCGAATCTGCGGTCCCCGGCCTCCAGGTAGTCCTTGCCTCGTCGCGGTGAACGGTCGGTCGCGTGGAGGTACCGCCCGTCAATGAGGAGAAAAGGAGAATACCTGTTGAGCCTTCCGAGGAAGTGCTCACTCAGCGCCATACCAGTCGCCCAGCGCCTGATCGAGGCTACCGCCCGTCTGCTTCGACGCCACGATGAGGTCGACGCCGCGGTAGGGGATCTTCTTCTTGCCCTGCGCGATGTGGCGGTCCGTGAAGTAGTCGCCGATGCGGCGATCCAGCTGGGGGATT
>CAYNGK010000102.1:0-2654 GCA_964396935.1 uncultured Methanosarcinales archaeon
GCGCGTACGGGACACGCGACAAGTACGGCAGTATACCTCCGCCTTCCGAATGCCCTTCAGATCCAGAGCTCGCCGCAATGTGCCTCTACGACAATGCAGAACAATCTCACGACTTCTCCCTTTGCGCGCAAATTTCAACAACGGGTTCAGGCTATGGGCTTCGGACTGAGTGCTATACACTGGCGGCCGAGGTTGCAATGGATCCTTCTAAGTGCAACCTCCTCACGCACCGAGAGGATATGGACGTGAGCATATATGAACGCCAGAAGTGGATGTGCGAGCAACGAGCAATCAGGGCGTTCGCGGAAGGTCATGCAGAGTATCCTGAATGCAGCCTCTGGCTGCGAACGCCGGTAACAAGCGAGAATTTCTCAACCTTGACATCGGATTGTTTGGGAGTAAGACAATCCTCCTAAGAATCTCGGAAGATTAATGAACCTCCCGTCATAACCCAAGTAAAACATAAGGGAAACATTACGTCCCGCAAGACTCATCCTCGGTCACTAAGGATGAAGCGGGGGCTTCAGATTCTTCTCGCATGCGCTCTTGGTACCGCGCGAGGCAGGTGCCGGAGCAGAACACCGGTTCGAGCCGGCGGATGCCCCACGGGTCCGGCACAGGCAAGTCCACCTGCGCACCGCACCACAGGCAATGCGTTGCGATGTGCGCAAGCAGCGCACCTGGAGTCCGTTGCCGGGCAAGCAGCACCACACTCCCCACCTCATGCGTGCAGGAGCACATCGTGCTCACGGTCGACAATCGGCACGTGCACTGGGTCCAAGCCAAACGACGGGATGAGTACCCGTAGCATCTCGTGCGTCATCTCGACAAGCAGGTCATCGGGAGGTATCGCGCCGATGTGCAGCTCCCCGTGCGCGCGCAGGCCGTGACCCTGGCCCTGGTGATGACCGGCGACCGTGACGCACAGCACCCCATCAGACACCGTCACGTCGATGTCGCGGCGCGTCGCCCATGTCGGGAGCGGGAAGGTCGCGACGATGTGCGTCCCCCGATCCTCAAGTATGGGTGCGAGCGCCTCACCCCGCAGGGGGTCGAGGAAGCGCTCCCATAGCGGCCGTTCCGGAACACCGCGTAGCACTCTCATCTCTTACCCTCCAGCAGCGCGAACCCCAAAGCGATGCGTTGCCGTCAGAGGGTCCAGTCGCGAGTGCCGTTAAATGCGCGGTACCTCGGGAGATACCGCGAAGCGGTGCGGACCGTAATTCGCGTCAAAAAAACACAACATTCAAAAATGGTGACGTCACGTGACCTTTCCAGAATGGTGACGTGGTGGTGCCGCAAGGCGCCCGACGACGGAAGCGAACTCCCCTCCCAGTGTGGAAAAACGTAGACTAATAGGAAAGTTTATATATTGGGAAATGAGGAGTTCCGCATCCGTTGCGGGCGTGGACGCGACACACGAGCACGCACCCGACGGAAAAAAGACACGGCACGCGATCATCCACGGGCCAGCACACAACATGCGCAGGTGAACTCAACATGGGACAGCACGACGAAGGACTTCTGGTCGGACAAGCGAACATCAAGGTCATCGGTTGCGGCGGCGGCGGCAGCAACATGGTCAATTGGCTCTACAAGAAAGGAGTCCGAGGGGCCGAGATCATCGCCATCAACACGGACAAGCAGCACCTCGACATGATCGAGGCGGACCGCAAGATCCTCATCGGCACGCACGTGACGCGCGGCCTGGGCGCCGGCGGATTCCCCCAAAAGGGCGCGGAAGCGGCGAAGGAATCGCAGACCGAGCTCAAAGACGCGTTGCGCGCAGGCGACATGGTATTCGTGTGCGCCGGTATGGGCGGCGGCACGGGGACGGGTTCCGCACCCGTCGTAGCGCAGATGGTCAAGGAAGCGGGCGCGATCGTGATCGGCACCGTGACGATGCCGTTCCGCGTCGAGCGCGCACGCATCGACAAGGCGGAGGAAGGCCTCAACCAGCTGCGCCAGTACTGCGACACGGTCATCGTGATCGACAACAACCGCCTGGTCCAGATCGCGGGGAACCTCCCGGTCAACCAGGCGTTCGCGGTCGCGAACGAGCTCATCAGCACGATGATCAAGGGCATCGTCGAGATCATCAGCGTACCCTCGCTCGTGAACCTGGACTTCGCTGATGTCAAGGCGATCATGCGCGACGGCGGCGTCGCGGTCATCGGTGTCGGCGTATCCGACACGACCAACCGCGTCGAGGAGGCCGTCAAGGGCGCCCTCGCGAACCCGCTGTTGGATGTGGACTACACGGGCGCCACCGGCGCGCTCATCCACGTGACGGGCGGACCCGACCTGACCCTCGATGAGGTCTCCAAGGTCGGTGATCTCGTCACCGAGTCGATGGACCAGGACGCGAATGTCATCTGGGGCGCGCGTGTCGTGGACGACATGAAGGGCCGCATCACCGTCATGACCATCATGACCGGCGTGCGCGGCTCCTCCATCCTCGGCCGTGGCCAGGGCGACCACCGCGAGCGCACGAAGAAGCGCCAAGGCTTCTTCGAGGGCGAACTCGGCATCGAGCTGGTCTAGGCAGCCGTTTCATCTTTTCCTCCTTCCTTTTCCCGCTCACACACATCACAATGCATCGACGACGAAGGTGACCCCCAGCACGACCGAGAGCGAGGTCAGGAAGAACCGCA
>CAYNGK010000103.1:0-2625 GCA_964396935.1 uncultured Methanosarcinales archaeon
TGATAGCAATCGATACTTGTTCCTATCCCGCGTTTGACAGTAGGGAACACTGCGAAAGCGATAACTGCCTGATAAAGGACACGCACGTCAAGCAACAAGGGACTATATATTTCCGTCAGATATTACTGTGCTCACTCGTTATGGATGGTATGCGGTTTGCTTTGTTCTTCATCCCTCTCAAACAAGGCACAAAGGCAAATATCCATTTACAGGTGGAAAAAATTCTGATCAAAGCAAAGGTGTTATTGCACTCCATAGATCTCGTACTCATGGATCGGGGATTTGAGAATACAGAAGTCATCGCACTCATGAATAGGAAAAAATTGAAATACATTATGCCCGTCACACGCCGTGATAACATGATTGACCTCATAGAGGGGCAGAAGGAGGACATCGTTGCGGGCAGACAACAAATGAAGAAGAAAGAATGGTTCAACTATGTTCTGTTCAAGGTTCCTGACGATGAAATCGGCTACAAAATCTATGGTTTTAACACCAATCTGCCTGTCGCCGCTACAAAAGAGTGCGTGGAGCGGTTCACAAAGCTCTACAAAATGCGATGGGGCATAGAAACTGTTTTTGCACAACTCAAAGAATGGCGTGCCAAGACCACGAGTAGAAACCCGATCATCAGAACGTTCTTCTATGGAGCGTCCATCATGATGTACAACGTCGCGGTAACTGCAAACCTCATAGCCTTGACCCTCTATTTCAAATCATTCCCAAAAAGCCCTCCGATCACCAAAGATCTGGTAAAAACCGCAATTCTGGATATTAAATACTATCCGCCGCCACCGTAATCTGTTCGTTTCTCCACTCTTCAATCTGCCGCGTCAAGCGACAGCACTGTCAAATTGTCAAGTTCTGGATCATAATACGTAACGACGCGTTAAAGCCCTTGTGAAAAATCAGCGTTCTCTTTGTTCCGACGAGCATGGTATTTAAATGCCCCGAGATTCTCCCACGGTAAAAAACAACAATTTCCAAGTACTGCACTCCACCGGAATCTTTTTAAACGGTTTGGGAATCCTCACCGTATCCGCCCGAGTGACAAGCGTTGAGGGCGTGGACAGAGTTCCCGTACGGGTCCTCGTCCCTTCTCGACGCTACGGTACGCACGGGCGAAGGCAAACCCATGTCCCAGACCAGGTACATCATCCGCGTCGCGAACACGGACCTCGCCGGCGAGCGCCAGATCGGCATCGCCCTGACGAAGATCCGTGGCGTGAGCATCATGTTCGCAAGCGCCATCTGCCACGTTGCCGGCATCAACGCCACGCACAAGGCAGGTGACCTGAGCGAGGCCGAGGAAGCTCGCCTCAACGAGGTCATCAAGCAGCCTGCGAAGTTCGGCATCCCCGAGTGGATGCTCAACCGCCGCAAGGACCCCGAGACGGGCGAGGACAGCCACCTGATCGGGTCGGACGTGAACTTCACGCGCGATAACGATATCAAGCGCATGCGCAAGCTGCGCAGCTACAAGGGATTGCGCCACGCTGAGGGCCTGACGGTCCGCGGCCAGCGCACGAAGTCCAACTTCCGCAAGAACAAGAAGCGCGGTGGGTCCTCCAAGAAGGTCAGCCGCCAGCGCACCGACGGCCCTGGAGACCGGAAGTGATGAACCATGGGTGACATCAAACGCTTCAAGAAGAAGTATAGCACGCCGATGCACCCGTGGAACGCCACGCGTATCAAGCTCGAGAAGGAGATCCGCTCCAAGTACGGTACCGGCAGCAAGAAGGAGATCTGGAAGATGGAGTCCGTCCTCAAGGACTTCAAGGGCCAGGCGAAGAACCTCCTCGTGCGCACCGACACCCAGGCGAACAAGGAGCGTGAGCAGATGCACGCGCGTATGGTCCGCCTCGGCCTGATCAAGCGCACGTCGGGCGTGGATGATATCCTCGGCCTGCAGTTGCGCGATGTCATGAACCGCCGCCTCCAGACGATCGTGTACCGCCGCAAGATGGCGCGCACGATCCGCCACGCGCGATCGATGATCGTCCACGAGCATGTGCTTGTGGGCGGCAAGAAGATCACCTCCCCATCCTATCTCGTGCTCGCCGATGAGGAGAGCACGATCTCGTTCGCGCCTGATAGCGCGTACCTCCAGTCCGATCACGCGGAAGCGTTCAACGAGGACGTCGCGCAGCGCACGCAAGCGAAGCGCCGCGCGAAGGACAAGCGCCGTGGCCTCTCATCGGATGAACTCGTCGCGTTCGATATGAAGACGATCGCGGATCCTGAAGAGGCGGCTGTGAAGGGCACCGCCGAAGCCTCGGTCGCGGACCTCTCGGTCGGCGATGAGACCGAAGAGAAGAAGGAGTGACGATCATGACTACTCAACAGCATGCGGCGGAAGAGGCGGCGACGTCTGAGCTCGCGAGCGCAGCGAAGGAAGAGGTCACCTCGACCCCCGCGCCCGCGCAACGCCGTGACAGCACCCGATGGGGTTTGTGCCACATTTTCAGCTCCTACAATAACACGATCCTCCACGTCACTGATATCACCGGCAGCGAGACCATCGGGCAGTTCCTCGAAGCGGGGCGCTACGGACGCGCCTTCCGCGACTGGTACCTGCTGCCGATGGCCGCCGCGATCTGGTCGTGCCCGATGAAGACGATGCTC
>CAYNGK010000104.1:0-2535 GCA_964396935.1 uncultured Methanosarcinales archaeon
GAGCCGTCTCCCAGCGACAACGTCATCCGTCTCACCGAGCCTTTGCAGCGCCCCGAGAAGCTGCACGGCACCACGTACAAGATCAAGCCCGGCACGCATCACGCGATCTACGTGACGATCAACGACGTCGAGGTCAACGGTCGGCGGCACCCATTCGAGATCTTCTTCACGACGAAGGCGATCGAGTGCCAAGCCTGGATGGTCGCTCTGTCGCGGATGATCTCGGCCGTGTTCCGCAAGGGTGGCGACGTCGCATTCATCGTCGAGGAGCTGACGTCTGTCTATGACCCGCAAGGTGGGCATTGGGCGGACGGGAAGTACGTCCCGAGCACGGCCGCGGCGATCGGGAAGCTGGTCGAGCACCACCTTGCGGATCTCGGGCTCGCGGAAGCCGAGACGCCCGCCGCGAGCGCTCCGGCTGAAGCTGCGGGGCAGTCTCTCTACGCGAAGCGGGTTGTCTGTCCGAAGTGCAGCTCGGGCGCCCTGATGCGTCGCGAAGGCTGCTGGACGTGCGACTCGTGCAGCTACTCGAAGTGCTGACCTGAAGGAACCGTGACATGGGCGACCCTGATCCGACCGACCCATCAGACGACGGTGGAGGCAATGTCATCGACCTAAGCGCGTACCTGGAAATCGAGGGTGCGTCACGGCCGCCGCGATCATGTCGAGCGCGATCTCGCGGTTGATGAACTGCGAGCGGCCGATGTCAACGCACGCCTCGATGCCGCTCGGAATGTGCGTGACCTTGATCCCGCTCGGGCCGGTGCCGACGTGCTGCCCGCCGCGATCTTGACGCGGCGGCCAGTGCTCCAGCTTCAAAGTGCTTGGGTCCAGGTCCAGATCCACGGTCGCGGCCTTATGATGAGGGTTGCGTTGCGCGGCGTTCTTCCCACCGCCGATTGGACTCGATCTCAAACGCGCGCATCCTCTCCTCGCGCGTCGTGGCATCGTCCACGAACGACAGCGATGGATGTGGGATTGGTTCGCGAGAGAACATGATGCGCTTGATGTCCGGCAGGTTCTCCTGACCGAACTCGATCATGAAGCACGAGAGATACCCGTAAGGAAGCACGACGCCCTTCTGTGATCGCAGGTAGGTCAGTGCGTATCCGCCCGGCGCCTTCGTGATCTCGTACTCCGCCCAATCGCCATGCACGCCGAACTCGCGGAACGCCTCATCAACGTCAGCGCGCACAACGTCGCCGAGGAACAGCTCCTTTCCGTCCTTGTCGGCTATCATCGTGCGCTCGCGCGTCTCGCTCATGGCTCTGGGGTTTCCTTATGTTCTAGCATCCGTGCGCAGACGAGCCACGGCGGTTGCATGATGGTGAGCATCGCTCTCGATGCCAATGAAGCTCATTCCGAGACGCTTCGCGCTCGCCCCTGTGCTTCCCGATCCGGCGAATGGATCGAGCACGACGCCACCCACTGGACACGAGTACGCAAGCAAGTGGTCAAGCAGATCTTCCGGCTTCTCAGTCGGGTGGGTGGCGCGTCCGTGCATGGATCGGACCTTCAAAACCGACCTCTTGAGGCGCTTGCAGCCGTCAGGGGATGCGAAGTGTTCCTCTTCCTGCGGCTTGAGCCTCCAGTGTGATGGAGGGCGTTTGTGGCGTCGCGTCGGACGTAGATCGGGTGCCGGCACGGTCGGTGCCGACTTGAACACACCGGACCACCTTGATCCCTTCAATCGCCAGTGCGTCACCAGCTCATGGACGCGGCGGAAGCGGTCATTGTGGAGACCGCTACCGTTGTGCTTCTCCCACACGATGTCTTGCACAAACTCCCATTCTGCCATCTCTGGCGCGATGCAAAGCAGGCTTCGAGCGGAGCAAAACAACCACATGGAACCGCTCGGCTTGAGAACGCGCGCCGCAAGGCGCGGCCATCCCTGAACGGGCTTATCCCATAGCCTCGTTATCTCACCGTAGGGCGGATCAACGACGATGCAGTCAACACTAGCAGGCGGCATCTCTGCCAGAGCGGCCATGCAATCGGCATGTATGACTGTCGATCCAGCGTCCACGGCACGGGCCTTATGCTGTGTGTTGCGGAAAGAGCGGCGGAACGGGCGACGGGTTTGCCCATGTGTTCATGCCGCACAGGCCGTCAGGCGTATGATAGCCAAGCAATCCAACGACCATGTTTTGAACGAGTGCATCTGGGTCGAAGTCGGCGTCCTTGCCCTTCATCGTCGCCGCTCGGACAGCGTGCCGAGCAGCAGCTCGGACCCACTCATTGAACTGCTGGCGGCGTGGATCATCGGTCCCCATTCGCATCGGCATAGGCGGTGCGTCAAAGCTACCGTCGTCGGCATAGAGCCAATGGTCATTCGGCAGAGGGAACGATGCGGTAGCGACGCCGTGGCCATCGGGAAGCACTGCCATCGACGTAACCTTGCCTCCTGAGTTCTCGATCATATCCGCGACGTCTTTCGGGTTCGGCATGGTCCTGGCCTTATGTGTTGGGTTGATAGTGCTTGCGGATTTCAGGGTGCATCTTAGCGAGAATGGTCGCCTCATCACGCGGCTTGAA
>CAYNGK010000105.1:0-2238 GCA_964396935.1 uncultured Methanosarcinales archaeon
TGTCCTGATCGCTGCTACGGCCGTGCTCTGGTTCGCTCACCGCGAGGCGGTTGCGCTGGACAGGCAGGCCGCGGCCGAACTAGAGGCGATCCGGGCCAGGGCAGCAGGCGAGCCCGTGGTGATCGTGAGAGAGGGTCCAGTGCGGGTCGTCGAGCGGGAGCGCGTGGTCATCCAGCGCGTGGCACCGGGAGCCAAGCCGGTAGGGTCCGCGACGGTCGAGACCACGGCCACGGCGACAGGCGCTCCGGTGATAGACTGCCCCCAACAACCCGACACCCCGTCGGCACAGGTGCGGTGCCCAGATCCCATGCTCGGGTGCCGCACCACAATCACCGGCTGGCGTCACGCCTCGTCAGGCGCAGTCCTCGCCACTGGTATCCAGACAATTCGCTGGAAGTGGCCGGATAAGGACTGGCAAGAGTCGAGCGCCGATCTCACGCCAGAGAACACGACCATCAAGGCTATCCCAACTGCTGAGCCGCCGAAGTGGATCGCTGGATTCTCTCTTGGGCTAGACGGCAATGCAGACAAGCGTGCGTCGGTCTACGGTTTGCGCCGTGTCGGTGCCGTGCGAGGGAGGGCTCTGTACGTCTCAGCCGCGGGCATGGTCGGCGGCGGTGATGTCGTCATCACGGCTGGGCTCGCTGCGGGCTGGTAGCTGTGGACCACCAGTGCCGGCAGTCGATCCGGACTGCATCGGTCAGTGCCGTGCAAAGCCGCGCAGGATCAGCCCCAGCCGGTGCACTGCGGACGTTCGGGGCATCCCGAGTCTCTCCCAGAGGTCGAGAGCGGCGGCGATTGAAGGGTCTCTGGCGTTTTCGAGGCGCTGGAGCCTGGCCTCGACTGCGGCGCGGACGAATTAGCTCTGCCCCGTTGCGCCGTCCTTGCCGCCGCCCCTGGTTTCTTTAGTTCCTCCGAGCATCTCCACACACGTCCGTATTCGTCCGACGTGGTCGTCCTCGGCTTTATCCCGGTATTTCACCCAATTTTCTGCCACCGCAAGACTTTGTGGCACAACAACTTGAGAACAAAATTCATTTTTTGTGTCCCAAGCCCTTGAAGTTTTGTGACCCATTGCCGTAGATTCCTCCGCGTTATGGGACACAAACCACACGTCGACAGCAAGAATCTCTCAGCGGTCATCAAGGCCCGCACGACTCCGGACGATGCCGCGCGCTTTCACCAGGTGGCGGCGCGAGACGGCGGCGCGAGCGAGGTATTGCGCCGCCTCATCGCCGCTTACCTGCGCAGAAAGAAGGCTGCGTGACTACATATCCGCCGAAACCCCGCGCCCGGCAACGCTTTTCAGGTGGTGCCGCATGACCGACCGCCTCGCAGTCACGCTCACCGTGCCTGAGCTGGAGGCCCTGCTCCGTCGCGTCGTGCGCGAAGAGGTCGCCAGCGCCGGCCGCACCCTCTACAGCATCAAGGACGCCGCGCTGTCGCTCGGAGTCTCCGAGGCCCAGGTCGCGCGCTTCGTGCGTGAAAGGCGCTTGCGCCGCATGCCGGGCATGGGTCGGCGGTTCCTCATCCCAGCCGATGCACTCGCAGAGTTCGCGGCGCGGCGAGAGGCGGGGCAATGAACGACCTGCTCAGTCTTCCCGCCCTGCTGTCCGGCGCCGCTGATGCGTGCGCGATGTTGGGTAGCTTGACTCCGGCCAGCAATCGCGAGCGGGAGAAGGCCGCCGAGATCGCGCGCCGTCTGCGTCTCATTGAAGTCTCGCTAGCAAGGCTGGTCGAGCAGGTCGAACGATGGCGGTCTGCACTACCCCAGGGAATGCCCATCAGAGGACGACGCGGGCGCGGCGCGGCGCTAGCGGATATCGCCGATGAGTTTGCACTCGACGCGAACCGGTGCGGGATTGCGCTGCGCTTCCAGGTCGCGCGGCATGAAGAGGGGCAATGAGCCGCTGGAATCGCAAGACGTTGCGCCGCATCGCGCGCAACCACGGTTTCCGCACGGGCTATCGACGCGATGCACGCACCGGCGAACTGGTTCGCGTCTCGCTCATGCGTCGCGTGAGACAGGCCGTCGCCGCAGCAGCAGCCAAGCAACGGCACCGGGGAAAGCTCAAGAAGGATCGAGCGCACCGATGAGAGGAATCATTTTCGCCGAGTGATCGGCAGAGGTGCTCATGAAGCTAGTCAGCAAGATCGAACTACAACCGGATCAACCAGACGGTGCGCCGCTGGTGAGCGTGCACCAAGAGAGCAAGCACGCGATCGGTGATGCGGTGA
>CAYNGK010000106.1:0-2209 GCA_964396935.1 uncultured Methanosarcinales archaeon
GAGAGCGTTTTCCTGAAGGAAGGCGCTCGCGTCGTGTTCGCCAACACCTCGGGTGTCCGCGCGAACCTCGCCACCGCCGCGTTCCGCGACGTGCCGACGAAGGGCTACTACACGGTCAAGTACAACGTTCCTGGCGCTACGACCGCGACCATCACGATCGAGGAAGCATCGCCCGGTACGTCATCGCCCGCGAACACGGACACCTGCGTCATGTACGGTGCCGTCCGCGAGGACGCGATCTCTGGCACCACGAACGTTGGCCGCGAGATGTACGGCATGGACGCGATCATCTCGGCGTCCGGCGCGATCCTCCAGGTCGATACGGACCTCGGCTTCCTGGCGACTGGCGGGTTCGAAGGCCTCGATCCTTCGACCTACGGCTGGTGGAAGTCGCACGAGGTTGACGCTGGCAGCACGCGCATCCTCGGCCCGTCGGTGTTCAACGAGCTTGCGACCCGCATGGTGACGCATGGCGTTGACGAGCCCGACATGATCGACGAGTACGTCACGCACCCCGACCGCATCAAGGACTACGAGGAGACGCTGACGCCGGGTATCCGGTACGCGGTGTCCGGCTCGGCTCCGACGGATGCGCCGGGTGGCACTTCGGCCTCGCTCTCGGAGACGCGCAAGTACCTCCAGTACGGCAGCAAGAACATCGTGCCGAACAAGTACTGCCCGGAGGCCAAGTGCTTCGCTCCGCGCTACAGCGAACTCGGTCGCTACGTCCTGCTCGACTTCTCGTTCCGTCCTGAGCACGACGACTACAGCGGTCGTCCGGCGACCCAGGGTGACGCGCTGGCGATCATGCAGCTTGGCACCACGAACCGTGGCGCGCACGGCGTCATCAAGGCTCTCAAGACGACCTGAGGTTTCATGAACGGCCACATCGGCGGGCTTCTGGACGAGGTTGCGATCAAGGATCTGAAGTCTCACGACAAGACGTTGGATGTTCTGTTCAACCAGGACCGCAAGCGTTACGTCGTAGTTCAGGACCGGCGACTTGTCCCAAACGCTCGCCGAGAGGAAGTTTGGAAGCCGTGGGTTACGGACAAGGTTCTCGCAGGTTGCCCTGCCGCTCGGCGGTGGGGCAGCCTGACCCCTTACGAATCCCTGCTAATCATGGATTACGAGGGGACGCCGATCCACGGCAACGCCGCGTTCGTGATGCGGCTGCTCCACGAGCGCACCATCATCAAGGGCGACCGTGCGGCGAAGGCTCGGCTGAACGCGCACAACGATGCGATCGACCGCCGCGAGGCCCAGGACAACGCGGATTGGGCGCGAGCCACGATTGAAGATGCGGCCTGGATCAAGAAGCGAGTTCGGATCGCGCAGAATGACCATCGGAGGTAGTCGTGGTATACGCCGCCAAGTTGAGCGAGCTTGTATCGCGGCTGCACGCCGAACTGCTCACGAGTTCCACGAGTCCGGGGTTCTGGACCGAGGACCGTAAGAAGTTCCTCATCAACGAAGCGATCCGTGGATTGCAGCTTGAGATCGGGCTGCTCTACAACGACGCGCATTTCCTCCAGCGCGATCAGGTGACGCCGAACAGCGGCGAGATCGACCTGAGCACGGATCTGACGAAGGACATGCTGACGCTCCGCAAGATCGGTCGCGTTGCCCAGGACATCGTGACTGGCAGCGGGATCGACCTCGTGACTTCTGCGGAAGCGTGGGACAACTTCAACCGCACTGGCCGCGAGACGTGGTATCGGCTCGGGAACATCCTGAAAACCGAGCAGGAGATCACTGGCGACCGTGTGCTTTTGTACCACTACCGCTTGCCGTTGCTGAACGACGAAAACGACGTTTGCCAGTTCCCCGAGGACTACCAGGACGCGCTGGTGATCCGGGCTGCGTATCGCGGGTTCCTCCAGGCGAAGGAGAAGGACAGCGCCGCGATCTACAAGGGGCAACTGAACGAGATGGTGGAGCGGATGAAGTCCACGGCGGCGCAGTACGCGACGGTGTTGGATCAGCGTACCCGCGAGGTCGAGGACTACGGCGACACGCGGTACTCCAACGCTCAGTTCTTCCGATTCTTGACGCCGCCTTCCGTGTGAGGTGCTTGTGGGACGACTTCAGTTTCCGACCGTTGCGCTTGGCCTGAACACCAAGAAGCGACCGACGAAGATCCCGCTTGGCGCGTGTCAGTCTGGAAGCAAGAACTTCATCCTGGACCGGGACGTTCTCGCAACGGCTC
>CAYNGK010000107.1:0-2183 GCA_964396935.1 uncultured Methanosarcinales archaeon
TACGACCGCGACAAGCCGCAGCAGGTGAAGGTCAAGGGCGTGGTGCTGTACGACACCAGCGTGACCACAGCCGACAAGCTGCACAAGCACGTGATCTCCGGCGCGTCGTAATGCGTCTCGAAGACTTCGCTCCGCAATCACGAGCGATCACGATCGGGGGGCGGCGCTACGTGTGCCACCCCCCGACGCTCGCCGTACTGCATCGCTTCCTCTCGCTCTTCTGGGCCGAGGTGGCGGCGACGGCGTCGGCCTACGGCCAGGGCGCGGAGTGGGAGGCCTCGCCCGTCGACGACTTGCTGTCGCTGTTCACGCGAGACGAACGCTGCGACTGGGTGCTGTGTCAATGCGTGGACGACTACGAGAGCGGCGACGAAGCGACGCGCGACGCGCTGTGTCGTGCCGTGCTCTCGCTGTGCGACGTGCCGCGCATCGTGGCATCGCTCAATCTCGAGTCGGCGGCCCCCACAATCGCGAAGGTGCTCGACAACCGGCTTGATGAGGACGACGAGTCCTCGGTCTCAGAGGCGGCGATCGGGGTCTGCCTGCTCGCCGAGCGCCTCAACATGACGCCGCTCGATGTGATGCAGATGCCGTACGAGGCCTACCTCACCGCGCGCGAGTCCATTGTCGCGATTGACGAGCGCCGTCTCAAGGAAGCACGACGGTCGGCGCGCGATGCTCAGAGCGCAGGCCGTGGTGAGGTCTTCGACTCCAGCGACATGAACCAGCTCAAGGCGTTCTACGGCCTACCGAGGGCCTGATGGCAGGCGGCAACAACCTGTACGTCCGCGGTCAGGTCGAGATGATCCTGAAGGACAAGGGTCTGGTCGACATGAAGACGCGGCTGGAATCGCTGGAGAAGTCCGCAGCGAAGACGGCGAAGGGCGTCGAGGGACTCGGGGCGTCGGCACAGAGAGCGGGCGCGATGCTCGCTGGATTCCTCTCGGCTGGCGCGCTGATCTCGTTTGCCAAGACGGCCGTGCTCGAGTTCGCGAAAGTCGATCGCGCGTTCTCGACCATCGGCATTCAACTGCAAGCGCTCGGCAAGTCCTCCGAGACCGAACTGCCGAAGATCAAAGCCGCGCTGATGGCGATCGAGCGCGCCGGCGGGCCGGTGCTCGAAGAGACGGTGCCCGCGTTCAACAAGTTCCTGCTCGCTACCAACGACGTGAGCAAAGCGTTGTTCCTGGCGAAGTTCGCCGCCGATCTATCTGAGACCGGCATGACTGATCTCGGTGGAGCTGTCGAGGTATTGAACGGCTTGCTGCGCGGGAACACGAAAGCAGCGTTCAGCCAGTTTGGTGCGATCCTCGATAAGACTACCGGTAAAGGCGCTGACGCCGCGACAGTCTTTAAGACGCTATATGACAAGTTCTATGATCTCGTAAACCGCACGAGTGACGCTCAAGATCAGGTCGACAAACTGTCGGTAGCGTGGGCGCAGTTCTCGCGGAGCGGTGGGGCTGGTCTTGTCCCGGTTTTGACATGGGTCCTGAAGCTGTTTAGTTCGATTCCGTCCAGTGTTGGGGCGATGGTCGCACACGTGAAGCTCGGCTTTGCCGAGATGGCCGAGACGATCAACAGTTTCCGCCAAGTCGGCGTGAAGGGACTATTCACCGAGTCAGGCCAGAAAGAACTGACCGCTCTGCGAATCGCGACGACCATGCACTTCCGAGGTCTTCACGACGAGGTGAGCACGAAGTGGTCAAAGGACATGGCCGAGGTATGGGGAGAGGCGGGAGCGGATGCAGGAAAAGCCGAAGGAACCGGGCACGCAAAGGAACTAGACGAACTCCTCTCCGAGATGCGCCGCGCCCAGCTCCGCGAGGCCGAAGAGGCAGCGAGAGAGGGCGCTGAGAAGATCCGCAAGGTCATTGACGACGAACTGTTCCGGATGCGCGCGACCATCAAGGACATTCAGGACGCGCAGGCCAAGCGACTTGCGGAGCGCACGTCAAAGGATCTTAGCGGCAAGGAAGGCGTCGACTTCATCGTCCAGCAACAGCAGTTCGTCGAGCAACTCCGCGCGCAGCAGAAAGGGTTCGTCGAGGATCTCCTGGCTCAGATGCAGGAGACCGGCCCGGCGATGTTCAACCTCCAGCGCGTGCAACTGGAGACGTGGTACCAAGAGCAACGAGAACTCGCACGCGGCAACGCCGCCGCGCTCGGCGTGATCGATCAGC
>CAYNGK010000108.1:0-2081 GCA_964396935.1 uncultured Methanosarcinales archaeon
ACGAGGCGATGCTCGTCGAGACTGCCGCGCTGATGGGCCGGCGGCCGTACGATCTGCGCATCATCACGCTGCAATTGGGCAACGGCGTGAGCGCGTGCGCGATCGCTGAACGCCGATCGGTCGACACCACGATGGGGTTCACGCCGCTGGAAGGGTTGCCGATGGGGACGCGCTCGGGGTCCATCGACCCGGCGATCGTCCCGTACCTATGCGAGCGGTTGCGCAAGAGTCCTGCCGAGGTGTTGCGGATACTCGAACACGAGAGCGGCTTGCTCGGCATCGCGGGATCGCACGACGTGCGCGACCTGCTCGCGCGCGAGCATAAGGACGCGCACGCGAAACTCGCGCTCGATCTCCTAGCGTACCAGATCAAGAAGACGATCGGCGCGTACACGGCCGCGCTCGGCCACGTGGACGCGATCGCGATGGCGGGCGGCATCTCGCAAAGCCCCGTGATGCGACGGCGCATCCTGCGCGGGCTCGAAGGATTCGGGATCCAGATCGACCGCGAGGCCGCGCAACGTGCGGACACGCCGGTGCAGATCGCGTCGGGGACCGTGCCGGTGTTCGTGGTGGACGGCGATGAGCTCGAGATCATGCGACGCCAAGCGCTGCACGTGCTCGCGAGCACGTAGGTTTTTATAGGGTTCGCGCCACGAGCGCACGATGCGGACGTTCTTCCGTTCAGAGAAGTACCCGGTTCTTCTCGTCCTCCTCTATCTCGTCGTTTGGGTGTGGGCGGCCATCGACCCGCTCGATCGCGCTGACTGGTGGCTTGAGAACTACCTCATCTTCGCGTCCGTGCCGGTGCTCGTCTGGTCGTGGATGCGATTCCGGCTCTCGAACCTCTCCTACACGCTCATCGCGATCTTCCTCGCGCTGCACACGATCGGCAGCCACACCGCGTACGCGAACGCGCCCATCGGGTTCTGGCTCCAAGAAGCGTTCGGCCTCGCGCGCAACCACTATGATCGCGTCGTCCACTTCTCCTTCGGTCTCCTGCTCGCGTACCCGGTGCGCGAGGTGTTCCTGCGTCTCGCGAACGCGCGTGGGGTCTGGGGATTGTGGTTCCCGGTCGAGCTCACGCTCGCCACGAGCGCGCTGTACGAGGTCATGGAATGGCTCGTCGCCGTGAACGTCGACCCGGCAGCGGGGATCGCGTTCTTGGGCTCGCAGGGAGATGTGTGGGATGCGCAAAAGGATATGGCTCTCGCCGGATTGGGAGCGCTGATCGCGATGAGCGTGACCGCGTTCGTGCGTTCAGGGAAAGATCAGGAATACCGCACAGAGCTCGTCGCGAGCGTCCGACCGCGCGGCAGGCCATTGGGTGAGCAGGAGCTCGCGCGCCTTGACCGGAAGGGCACGATGGCAAGCATCGTCAGAAAACCCTTACCGAGCGCTCAAGCGCGACGCTTGCGCTCGAGGAAACGCGCATAGGCCTTCGGGTGCTCTTGCGCGACAAGTCGCGCAAATGGCGATTCATAGAATGCCTCTTGCTCACGTGCGATACGCCGTTCATACCACGCGACACGTTCCCGCAATAGCACGAGTACCTCATCGTGGCTATCGATACGCCCCAAGCACGCCTCGTGCTCCTTGAGCAGATCGAGTCTGCCTAACAGGCCACGAAAACGCCGTTCGCGCCAGGTGAATCGTGTCTCGACGAGCGTGAGGTCCTCATACGCGTCACGGATCGCGTCCTGCTCCTCAATCATACTTCGCGAGTACTCGTCAAGGCATCGTTGGGCGCTGGCGATATAGGCGACGAACCCGTCGTGATCGTTCCGTTCTCGGTACCGGGGCGCTTGTAGGGGCAGCACGGGCTCCGTTGGCGGGGTGGTGTGAACTGCCATAATGACAAGTCGACGATATCGCGGATCACTCGCTCCTTGCGTTCCATACGCGCGTACACGAGACGGCCGTGCGCATCGGGTTCCTGCACACCGCCCGTCGTGAACGTGTAGGTGAGCGTGTAGTCGCCCGGTTCCATATCGACGCGTAGCGGGTTCTGATGCCGTTCGAACGCGGCGAGCTTCTTTTTCCCGACGCGTTGCGCGAGTGTTTCGCGGTCCGCGATCGAG
>CAYNGK010000109.1:0-2002 GCA_964396935.1 uncultured Methanosarcinales archaeon
TGCCGCCGGTGACGCACGATTCAGTACACGACTCCAAGCCACCGTCGCGGTAACTGGGGATATTCTCACGCTGAAAGTTGGCGAAACAGGATACACCCCGACAGCGCAATGTGTGGGAGCGTCTCACGAATTGAGGGCCTTGGTCGTTACCGACACGGAGGCGAAAGCATCTGTCGACGGTGAGCTCACGAATTCATTGAAATTGGGAGAGTCCCAAACGCTCATAAATGGTCAACAGGTGACGCTCTTGTTCTTGCAGAATGCAGGGGCGAAATTCAGCGTCGACGGACATATGAGCCCGTTCTTGACCGCCGGCACGACATATCCGTGGTTTGAGACCGCCGCTTGCGAGATCACACTCGTCAACATCGGATAAGTGGCCACGATTTCCTTTTTTATTTCTCTTTCCCGATCTCGCGCACTTCTGCCCCTGTCAAACGCAGCCAGTCCGCGCTCTTCATACGGATGCTGTGGTGGTGCGTCGCTGCTGAGAACACGAGGAACTCGCGTGCGAACACTTCCTTGTCCACGATGATGCGCATCGGCGGTTCGAACAGGTTCCCGAATGGTGGTACGCTGCCCACAGTGCACGTCGTGCGCGCGAGGACTGCGTCGGGAGCTGCGAGCGCGAGATCCTTCTCACCCAACAGCTGCTTGATCGCCTTGAGATCCAACCGTCGGTGCCCGTTCACCACGCACTGGATGAGATCGCCACTGCGAGGCGCGAGGATGAGCGCTTTCGCGGCCTCCTCCAGGTTCGTGCCGCGCACGCGCGCCGCGTCTGCGCTCGTGTGTATATGCTCGTGGTCGTAGTGCTCGAACGCGACGCCTGAGGATTCGAGCAAGGCGATGATGCGATGATACAGGTCGGTGGTAGGGCGCTCGGCCATCGCCTCACTTCCCCAAGACATCCTTCATCAGGATCAAGCCGAGGTCGCGCAGCTGCTTCTCATCGACGGGTGTGGGTGAGCCGTCCATGGGGCACTCCGCCGACTTGTTCTTGGGGAACGCGATGAACTCGCGGATGTCCGCGTCGCCCCCAAGCATCGCGCAGAAGCGGTCAAGACCGATGGCGAACCCGCCGTGGGGCGGTGCGCCGTACGTGAACGCCTCGAGCATGAAGCCGAACTTGAGCTTCGCGTCCTCCTCGCTGATGTGCATCGCGCGCATGATATCGCGCTGGATGCCGGGGTGGTGGACGCGGATGCTGCCTGACGCCATCTCGACGCCGTTGAGCACGAGGTCGTAGCACTGCGCGACGACCTTGCCGGGATCTGAGGTCAGGTACTGCAGCGAGTCGGGACGCGGCATCGTGAACATGTGGTGCGCTGGCGTCCAGTCGTTGCTCTCCTCGTCCCACTCGAACAGGGGGAAGTCCGTGACCCACAGGAACGCCAATCGCTTGGGGTCGTAGAGCTGGAGGTCCTTGCCTATCTGGTTGCGCAATCGCGCGAGCGCGTCGTTCGCGATCTTCGGCTTGTCCGCGACAAGCAGGATGGTCTCGCCGTCTTTCGCGCCAAACGCGTCGAGAAGCTCGTGCTGAAGCTCCGGTGAGAGGAACTTGCTGATGCCGCCTTCGAGCGCTGTGCCCTTGACGGTCGCGAACGCGAGTCCTTTCGCGCCGAATTCCTTGACGAACGCCGTGTACGCGTCGATCTCCTTGCGACCCAAGGCCTTAGGAACGACGAAGCCCTTGACGAGCGGGGCCTCCTTGAACACGGTGAACTCGCTGCGCTTCCCGATTGCCGTGACGTCAGTCATCTCGAGACCGAAGCGCAGGTCTGGCTTGTCACAACCGTATGTCGCCATCGCTTGCGCGTAGGGCATACGTGGGACATCACCGATCTCGGCGCCCAGCGCGTCGCGCACGACCGCGCGCACGACTTTCTCGCCCAGCGCGTACACATCGTCGGGCTCGACGAAGCTCATCTCCAGGTCCACCTGGGTGAACTCCGGCTGCCGAGCCGCGCGCAGGGCCGCGGCGCGCAGGCACTGCGCGAGC
>CAYNGK010000110.1:0-657 GCA_964396935.1 uncultured Methanosarcinales archaeon
ACGGGCGCGCTTTGCGCGGGCGGGTCATCCGTTCGGACCCGCTCGGCGTACGCGGCGCCAGTGGCGCCAAAGAGCGCACCAGCCAGTGCGATACTGAGAATCTTCTTACGCAGCGACATGACTCCCACCTCTTACCGGTGCCGCTGGAGCGCCGAGTATTTACGGGTTGTGGAAGTGAAGGGGAGAATAACGAGAAAGAACTGAAAAAAGAACGACGAGCGGCCTACTTCTTCTTGCCGCCCATGTAGAAGAAGTTCTGGAAGAGCTTCTCCGCTTCGGCCGGCGCGACCCCGTTGCGGTCGATCGGCTCGGTGCTCGCTGGCTTCTCCGGCGGCGGCGCCCACTTGTTGCGCGATGCGGCAGGCGGGGCCTGCTGCGGGGGCGCCTGTTGGGGCGCGTTGGGTGCATCAAACTGGCCCGAGTACCGGTTCGCAGGCGCCTGCTGGGCCTGCGGGTAGGCGCCTTGCGGCGGGTACTGCGCAGGTGCTTGTTGCCATTGCTGCGGCTGTGTTTGCTGCTGCGGAGGTTGCTGCCACTGCGGCTGGAACGCGGGCTCCGGCGCGGGCCGTTCATTGACGACCTGCGTGAGCTTGCGCACCTCATCGCGGTTCGCGCTGATCTCCTCCTTGAGCGCCTTGATCTCCTCATGGAGCTTCT
>CAYNGK010000110.1:667-1981 GCA_964396935.1 uncultured Methanosarcinales archaeon
TTCGTCGTGATGAGGATGGGGTGGTCGAGGTTGTTCTTGAACCGCATATCGAGCAGCGTCTCGATGCGTTGGAACGTCATTTCATCCTGGAGTGGCATATGGATTCACCTTATCCCCGTAGTGCGTTGATGCCGACAGCGATCGTAGCGAGTCGAGCGTGCATCTCGTTAAGCTTCGCCGCAGCCTTCGTGAACGTGTCAGTAAGCGTTTCTTGGGCTTTCTGCTGCCTCGCGGCCTGCTCCTCAATGGATCCTCGGAATCCGGCGCCGGCAATGATCGGTTTTGCAGCGTCCAGGATCTTGAAGTCGAACCGCTCGAGGATTTTCAGGTAGTCCTTGTGCTCACGCACGAGCTCGTTGATCTCACGGCCGAGCACTTGTGCCTGGCCGATATGCTCGCGGGCGTACTCACTGGCGGTGCGATCCCGCCGTTGGTCGGACAATGCCTTGATGTTGCGCAATCCTGTGTCGTTGCTCATCGTTCATCACCGGAGGGTTGTTTTTCGGAAACTGAGAGAAAGGAAAAAGGACGGTCCGAAGGGCGTGCGATCAGCTCTTGCGGCCAGCGAAGTTCTCGCTGAGGAACTGCAGCATCGGCTCGTTCCCCGCGACCTTGTATGCGCGGATCGCGAGCTCGAACTTGTTGTCCACGAGCGCGACGTCACCCAGCTTCGAGAGACCGTCGTGATCCTCTGCGGCAGCGTACGCGCTGAACGCGAGCTCGTGCTCACGCGCGTCGATGCAGCGGTCACCGACCGCGCTCAGGCGCGCGGAGGCGCCGATGGTCTTGAAGATCTCGATCGCGATCTCCCATCGCTCCTTCGCGATGCAGTCCTCGCCGACCTTGGAGAGGGCGTCCACATCGTTGACGAGCACGAACGCGCTCATCGCGTCCTTGATGTGCCCTTCCTCGAGGCAGCGGTAACCCAGGCGCAGGAGGCTGGACTCGTCGGATGCGAGCCGGTAGCAGTTGATCGCTTGCGTGATCTGGCTCACGCTCTCGTAGTGCTTGCCCAGGCCCTGGAGGCGCGCGCGGGAACCCGCGAGCACGTACACCTTGATGGCGAGCGCGGTGTTGCCCTTGCGCTCGTACTCCTCGCCGAGGATCTCCAAGAGGCGCGTCTTCGTCGCCGGGTCGAACATGCTCAGGTTGAGGTTGTCCACTCCCTTCTCGAGGAGGATGGGTACGATGCGACGCAGGTTGTCGAGCTGGCGACGGTTCGTCTCGTTCGCGAGGAATTCCTCGTTGCTCTCTACGATGTTGTCGATCAGTTTCCGTACGATTACGTCGTCTCTCATGGGGGTCACCTTCCCG
>CAYNGK010000111.1:0-1946 GCA_964396935.1 uncultured Methanosarcinales archaeon
CGCGCCGAAGGTGTGGGACCATTCTCGCGAATGCACGGTGCGCACCCCGGACAGGTTTGTTCGTATCGGACGCGGTCCCGCGCAAACCGAAGCCCTTGCTTCGGAGGACGATGCGGTCAACGCAGCGAGCAAGCTCGTGGAGTCGACGGACGCCGTCGGTTCGATTGAGGCTCTCTCGCGCGCGGTCCGACAACGCGCGCTCAAGCTGAAAAAGCTCCAGCGAAGAGTTGTTCAGGATTCGACAGTGCAGGAGTGCAACATCTCGAGCGTGGTCAGAACCATGGCAAGGGAGCTGCCGAAAGTGCGCAGAGGGGACACCTGTCCGGCGCTCGTTTACGATCAGGTCACGCGCAAGGAAGTCTGCTTGTTCGACGTCAAGCGAACTGAAATTGCACTCCTGATGAGCACGTGGGACTGCGTGACGCACGATACGGGGGTCCTCGGAACGGAGCAGTCCTGCTATCGACTGTGCGGCTTCGATGACTTCTGCGCGGAGCAACTGAGCTGTTCCGCGCATGAGCTCGATCTGGTGTTTTGCGCGCTCGGTGTGTGTTTGCCAGAAGCGCAGATCTGAGAATCACCGAGGCCCGAGTTCGCTGAAAGCCGATTCGTGGCGGAGAGCCGACCTGCGGCGGCAGCGCGAAAACAGCAGGATGGCGCTGCGCCCGAGGGGGCGCAGCCATTGTGCGACAGTCACTCCTCTCAGGGCGTACCGATGGTGGGCGGCGCCACCATCGAGATGCGGCCGGTCGCTGGGGGAGTGAGGGGAGCATTGGCCGCGAGGTAGGCTTCGAGAACGTCGAGATCGTTGGGGCCGCTCATGCGATCGGTGCCTTCCTTCAGGACCGCGAAACCATCGCCACCCGCTGCGATGAATCCGTTGACGGTGACGCGATAGCTCTTCGCGAGATCGAGCGGCTGCTCACCCAACTTGATGGTGGCTGGATCCACCCGGTCCCCCGCCGGTCGTGCGGGGTCCCAGGTGTAGGAAAAGCCCTTGGAGACCTGCAGGATCATCGGCTTCACGGTGCGGTCCTTCCCGCCGGTAAACCATTGCTGCTCGAGGAGGGTTTTGATCTGAGCGCCGGTCAGGGTCAGCGTGAACAGATTGTTCGCGAAGGGTTGCACCGCGAAGAGCTCGCCGTAG
Source organism: uncultured Methanosarcinales archaeon (assembly GCA_964396935.1). Lineage (GTDB taxonomy): Archaea > Nanobdellota > Nanobdellia > Woesearchaeales > UBA525 > UBA525. The sequence continues at coordinate 1,148 of CAYNGK010000111.1, forward strand.
GTGATCTCGCCCGGCTGCTCACCACCCGAGACAAGTGCCGAGATGAGTTCTGCGCGAACCCCGCCTGGGTTCATGAATGCCACGACGGCGGCACCCTTATCGGCAGCGCTGGTAGCCGCGAGCTGTGCGTCCGCGATGACGTCGCCCATGATCAACTCGCCAGCGGGCGTAGGCGCTTTCGTGAGGTCGCCGCCAATTCTGGTCACGACGCGGTTGGCAACCGGTGCGACGATCTCCTTGTACTTCGCGATGAGGTTGCTCTGGTCTGCATCCTTCTCGACCGTGCGCGTCACGATAACGTTGTCGGCCGACATGTGCGTGACCTCGCCGGTCACTTCATCCACGGTCATCTGGATATCCGTCACCAGGCGACCGTTGTGAGCGGCAGAAGTCACGAGCCGTCCGTCGATGTTGCAAATGTGGGCGGCATTCGTATGGCCCGCGACCACCACGTCCACGGCCTTGTCGAGCTGGCTCACGATGTCGAAGAGCGGACCGCTGATCCCCTCACACTGATTGTAGAGCCCCGTAGAAACACCGCCCTCGTGGATGAGCAGGACGATGCTCTGCACCCCAGCGGCCTGGAGCGCGGGGACGATCGCATTCACCGTTTCCGCTTCGTCGTCGAACTCGAGACCACGCACGCCTTCCGCCGTCACGACGTCGGGCGTGCCCTCAAGCGTGAGACCGATAATGCCTACGCGGGCGTTGCCGAAGCTTCGGATCGTCGCCTCCGGGAAGATGGTCCAGGGGGTTCCTTCGATTCGAACGTTGGCAGCCAGGTACTCGAAGCGAGCGC
>CAYNGK010000112.1:0-1886 GCA_964396935.1 uncultured Methanosarcinales archaeon
GCGCGCAGAAATGGGTGGGGCGCGCGAAGTGGCATCACGGCAGCTTCTACCTGTGGGGCGATGTGCCCGCGCTGATGCCAGTCGTGCGGCGCGGTCAGATCATGAAGCGTGGCGTCACTCACCGCGAGGGCACCGGCGAGACCAACTTCCACGGATCGGCGGCCCGAGCCGCTGGTGTGAAGATTCCCGGCCAAGACCGGAACCGTTTCGCCAGGACTGGCGAAACGACGGCCAATTGGCGAATGGAAGCGGTCAAGGTTCCAAGCGAGGCTGGTCGTCGAATCGATCCAGGCAAGGGTGCAAGGTTCACATCGCGCGACTGCGGAGACGAAGCCATCAAGTGCGGCGGTGACTGGCTTGGCCCGGGGGAAAATTCGTCGGCGATGCGTCACCAGTCGTCTCGATCGTCCAAGCGCAAGCAAGCCTCGGCGATGATCGCAAAGATTCCACCGGCGCTCGCGAGGCACATCGCGGCGACCTACTACCCGAGAGGCTGACCGATGAACGACCACGTCACCATCTCGACCTTCCAGCTTTTCGAGAAGTTCCCCGACGCGGAATCGGCGCGGCTCTACTTCGAGTCTCGTCTGTGGCCGAATGGCCCGCGTTGTCCTGTGTGCGCGAGCGGTGAGCGCATCGGTGCGCGCAAGGCGGGGTTCTACCGCTGCCACGCCTGCCACGAGGATTTCACCGTCCGCACGGGAACCATCTTCGAGCGGTCGCACGTCCCGCTCCACAAGTGGCTCTATGCGATGTACCTGCTCGTGACCGCGCGCAAGGGGATCTCGTCGCTCCAGCTTTCCAAGCAGATCGGCGTCACCCAGAAAACCGCGTGGTTCATGCTGCACCGAATCCGCGAGGCGTGCGGGAACGACCTGGCGGAATTCTTCAAGCGCAATAGCCCCGCCCTCCGCCGAGAGATCGACGCAGTCTTGAAGGCGCTGCTCACGCCGGAGGCAGGATGAGCACACACGGTCTTCGACAGCGTGCGGACTACACGCACAAGTTCAACCTAAAGACCGGGCGGCATGGGTGGCTGCGCCTCACCCCGGCCTATTCCCTAAAGATCGTCGAGGAACTGATTGGAGGCCTCGACCGTCACATGCGGGTCTTTGATCCGTTTTGTGGCACCGCGACAACGGCCCTGAGCGCCGCGTACCACGCGCACGACAGCGCGACCACGGACATCAACCCGTTTCTCGTCTGGCTCGGGAAAGCGAAAACGGCTCACTACTCCGCCGACACGATCGCGTCTGCGCGTCGTGCTGGCTCGCGGGCTCTGACGGCGGTAGGTAGGGACGCGCTGGAACCTGCCGCTGCGCCTCCCATTCACAACATCGAGCGATGGTGGAGGCCCGCGGCCCTCCGGTTCTTGTGCGCGCTGCGCGCGGCGATCGACGTGGCGAGCGGCCCAGGCACTCAGGAGCGAGACCTGTTGTCGGTAGCGTTCTGTAGGACGGTGATCGCGCTCTCGAATGCAGCGTTCAACCACCAATCGATGTCTTTCAAGGATGACTCCCAGGCCACGTTGCCGTTGGACGAGGATCTACCGGGTGTCTTTCGGGAAGACCTGAACTTCGTCTTGCGTGGAGCCGCGGAGAATCCAACGGGGCGTAGCGAGGTGGTCCTTGGCGATTCGCGAGCCCCGCACACGGCCGTAGACGGGCCGTTTGACCGAGTGATCACGTCGCCGCCCTACGCAAACCGGATGTCGTACATCCGCGAGCTCCGCCCGTACATGTACTGGCTCGGATTCCTCGTGAACGGTAGGGATGCCGGCGAGCTCGACTGGACCGCAATCGGCGGTACGTGGGGGCTCGCGACGAGCCGCCTGGTGGATTGGGAGCGCACGACCGACCGGGCGTAAGTTGAACACCTCGACAGCG
>CAYNGK010000113.1:0-1468 GCA_964396935.1 uncultured Methanosarcinales archaeon
GGCGTCCCGCCTGTGTGTCGCGGAGTCGCTGGGTTCACCGTCCGTGCTGTCGCTGGATCACGCGCTTCCGTTCACTCCCGCGCAAGAGGACACGGTTCTGGTGGGATCGGTGGAGTTCGTGTGGAAGTCTGCGGACTTCTCTGCTGTCGGCACCGACAAGGTGACCGAGGTGAAGAAGATCCACGTCCAGGCAACCCCGCAGAGTCCGTCAGCGACCCCCGAGGTCAAGATGCTGAACGGCTACGGGCTACAGGATGAGACCGGCCCTGGAGTCGAGGTGTCCACGAACGACGCCTTCACCAACCAAGCGTACGATGCGCTGCTGAGTTTCACCTACGGTCGAGGTCGCCGTCACAGCGTTCGGTTCTATTCGCGCGGACCTGACAAGCCGCTGGAGATCATCTCGCTCGGCGTGGAACTGACGGACGACGACTCTCGCGGAAAGTTCGGTGAGTGATGATCCGTAGAAAGACAGGGCGCACCAAGCCGCCATCCGAGGAAGATCCCGAGGTCCAGCGCCGATACCAGCGTTCGTTCGCTACGGACGTGACGGACGATGTGGACGAGATCATCAAGGGCATGGGCGGCGATGACCGTGACTCGGTGACGATCACGAGCGCCGGGTTCATGGAGGAAGTGGTTGTCTCCAACCCATTCGAGTTCGTGCCGAAGCGAATGCGTGTTGTGGACCGAAACGGTCCAGGCTCGGTGTTCCGTTCTCGCGGAACGCTAGCTGACAAGGATAGAATCTGGCTTAAGACCGACGCCGACGAAGGCACAGAGTTCACGGTCGTTTTCTGGAGATGAGTCATGGGCGAAGTTTGGAAGCCGAAGATCGGTGGTTGGACCAAGGACCCAGGCATCCAACTCCAGCGAACGTACATGCTCAACGAGCTTGGGCGTGGCGGGTTGAATGCTGAACAGGCGTATCGTCGCGCAGCCTCGGAGCAGATCGGTCAGAACGTCCAGGCTTCGCAAGATGCCGCCCGTCGCGGTGGAGCGGCGGCGTTCGGCATGGGGAACCCTAGCGGGATGGTGGGTCGTCTCCAATCTGCGGCACAACTCTCGGCTCCGTATGCGTCTGCGGAACTCAACGCGCGAGAGGCCGGGCGTGGGGCGATGCAGAACACGGGTCAGGCGTATCAGAACATGAAGCAAGCGCAGGCCAACTGGTACGCAACCGGCATTGGCCCGTGGCTCCAGTACCAGCAGATCAAGAACGCTGCGGCATTCGGGCTTGGCGCTGGCGCGGGCGGTGGTGGCGGCGGAATCATGTCCGCTCTCGGCCCCGCGCTCGGTGGGTTCGCGGCATCCTCGGGGATCTTCTGATGGCCTCCTACAACAAGTCTATCTACAACAAGCTGAAGGAGCAGAACGAGCGCCGCGACCTCATGGGCGGGATTGCCGGATTGATCTCTGGCGCTACTCAGGGGTATCAGCGCGAGAAGTCCATGCAGTCGGCGGATGC
>CAYNGK010000113.1:1478-1821 GCA_964396935.1 uncultured Methanosarcinales archaeon
ACTCGTTCGCGACTCGCGGCCCACACTCCCCGCAGATCGGTCTGCCGCAGGGTGTTGGCCGCGTGAGTCCTCCGGGACTGATCGCGCAGGCGATGCTGAACAAGCAGATCGCGGAGCAGGCGCAAGCTGCCCGTCGCGCGGACATGGAGTACCAGATCGGCCAACAGCGCGAGATGGCTGAAGCCGACCGTGAAGCCGCTCGGCAACGGTGGGTCATGGAGCAAGGAACGCGCGAGGACCAGTTCGACCGAACGTTGGACTGGAACCGCGAGAACGCGGCGCAACGCGCGAAGTCCGAGATGGATGCCATGCGCTTCCAGGAGCAGCAGCACAACTTCCGCAC
>CAYNGK010000114.1:0-1780 GCA_964396935.1 uncultured Methanosarcinales archaeon
CTATCGAGCAGGTCAAGGTGACGCCGGAGACGATCGCGCCCGGTTCGGTCGGTAAGGTCTCCGTGACGGTGCGCAACGACGCGCGTCTCTCCATCACGGACGGATACCTCCAGCTGATGTTCTCCGGTCTGGATATCGTGCCCTATGGCACGACCGACCAGCAGCGGCTCACGGGACTCTCGGGCGGCGTCTCTCGCACGTACGAATTCCCGATCATCCCAAGCCCGAGCCTCGAGCCCGGCGTGTATTCCCTCCCGATGGTCCTGAACTTCACGGACCAGCGCGGCACGAAACGCACGATCACGCAGACGATCGGCTTGCGCATCGGCGCCGTCCCTGATGTCGGCGTCACGCTCGATGATGTCTCGACCGCGCAAGGCAAGGACGCGGTTGATCTCATCGTGCGCGTCACGAACAAGGGATTGGGTGAGATCAAGTTCGCTACGCTCACGCTCGGTGATGCGGAAGGGTACAGCGTGCGCTCGGGCGGAAGCGAGAAATACGTCGGGAACATCGACAGCGACGATTACAAGACCGCACGGATCCCGATCTCGCTTTCCGATGATGAGGTGTCGATCCCCGTGACCCTCACGTATGCGGACGCGTTCAACCAACCGCTCTCCGCGCAAGTGGCGATCAAGGTGAACCGACCGTCGGATAGCGGCAGCGGCGTCTCCGGTTGGCTCATCGCCGGTATCATCGTGATCGTGGCGCTGGGCGTGTGGTTCCTCCTGCGCCGCCGCAATCGCGGCCGCAAGTGAGCGCGGTGCGGCACATGATCGCGTCACGACCACCCGGTCGCGGGAGCGCAGGATGAGCACGGAGTACCTCAAGCTCGCGGTGGGCAACCTCGCGCACCGCAAGACACGCTCCATCCTGACGATGATCGGGATCATCATCGGCATCGCCGCGGTGATCGCGCTCATCAGTCTCGGCCAAGGGCTCGAGACCGCGGTCAAGACGCAGTTCAGCGCCCTTGGCAGCGATCGGCTCATCATCCAAGCGAAGGGCGCGAACTTCGGTCCGCCGGGGCAGAACGCGGCGGCGACGCTGACGAAAGACGATCTCGAGGTCGTGCAACGTGCGCAATACGTGCGTGTCGCGGCAGGCCGTCTCCTGAAACCCGCAACGGTAGAGTTCAACAACCGCGAGGAGACGCTCTTTTTGGGCAGCATGCCGGACTCGAGCGCTGAAGAGCGAGCGGTCGTCGAGGAGATCACGAAATCGAAGATCGCCCAAGGCCGCCTCCTAGACATCAACGACCGCAACAAGGTCGTGGTCGGCCGCAACTGGGGGCGCGACAACTCGTTTGGCCGTCCCATCGCGCCGGGACAGAAACTCATCATCAACGGCATCGCGTTCGAGGTCGTGGGCGTGCTCGAAGCGACCGGCAACCCCGGGTTCGACCGGGCGCTGTTCGTGAACGAGCAGGCGATGCGCGACGCGCTCGATGAGCCCGATGAGTACAGCATCATCACCGCGAAGACCGACAGCGACCAGCTCGTCGGGCTCGCCGCCGACGCGGTCACGCGCGACCTGCGCCGGCACCGCGACGTGAAGGAGCGCGAGGAGGACTTCACCGTCCAGACGAGCGCGCAGCTGCTCGAGACGGTGTTCGTGATCATCGGCGTCATCCAGGCGGTGCTCGTCGGCATCGCGGGCATCTCGCTCATCGTCGGCGGCATCGGAATCATGAACACGATGTACACCTCCGTCCTCCAACGCCGTCGAGAGATCGGGATAATGAAAGCGATCGGCGCGACGAACGCGAACATCCTCA
>CAYNGK010000115.1:0-1110 GCA_964396935.1 uncultured Methanosarcinales archaeon
CATCAAGGTCATCGATGTCAAGGACGACCACTGGGACAGCGACTACGATTGGGAAGAGGGTGCGAACGCGATCAAGCACGCCATCGGCAAGCCCATTGACGTGGTCTTCAGCTCCGAGACCGCATACGGTGAGCACTTCCGCAAGCACTACCCGACGTCGCGCCACGAGGTGGTGGATGACAAGCGCAAGACGGTCACGATCAGCGCGACCGAGATGCGCCGCGACCTGTACAGCAACTGGGACAAGCTCCCCGCGAGCGTGCGCTCGTTCTTCACGAAACGCGTCGGGATCGTCGGCACGGAGAGCACCGGCAAGTCCACCCTCGCACAAAAACTCACGCGATTCTACAACACCGCTATGGTCCACGAGGTCGGTCGTGACTACTGCGCGCGGTACGCGAACCAGCTCACCGTGCCGATGTTCGACCGCATCGCGATGGAGCACGCGCTCCTGACCGAACGACGTGCTGAGGAGAGCGATCGGGTGCTGCTCGTGGACAGTGATGCGGTCATCACCCAGTACTATCTCGGGATGTACTTCAACGGTGCTCGATCGCCGCTCATCGAGGAGATCGCACGAACGCAGCAGTTCGATCTCTTGCTGTACCTCGACCCGGACGTGCCTTGGGTCGCGGATGGATTGCGGTTCGCGGGCGACCCGGCTGTGCGTGCCGCGAACGACGAGCGCCTCCGGCACATGTACGACGAGCGTGGCTTCCGATACCTGCGTATCGGCGGCAGTTACCAGGAACGATTCACACGCGCGAAAGCGGCGATCGACGACCTGTTCATCAAACCGTGAACCTACCCGACGACGGCAAGACTCTTATACTCCGCGACATCGGGACATTCCTATGCGCACCGTACTCGTCCTCCTCGCTGCACTGCTCATTCTGACTGCGTGCGCGCCAGTGGCGCCAAACGAGCCAGCTCCAACGCCAATCGTTGAGGATGCGCCGGTCGTGCCTCCGGTGGAGGAGATCACGGAACCTACCGTACCGGTGCCAGCACCGACCGTGCCGTTCGAGGACGCGACGCCTGGCGTCACGTTCGACGGCCCCATCACGTACGTCGCGTGCGATCGCGCCACGAGTACCTTGACGTTTCGCA
>CAYNGK010000115.1:1120-1743 GCA_964396935.1 uncultured Methanosarcinales archaeon
TTCACGTGGCACCTCGACAAGGAAGTGCCATTCCCAGCCCCCAAAGGCCAAGCGAACGCGATCTTCTCCCTCAATGGCGTGGAGATGAACAGCGGCCAGGTGGTACGCTTCAACGATCGCGTGCTGTTTGGCGACCTGCCCTTTAGCAGCCACTGCACCGCCGCCACCGTCGAGCCAGGCGCGAACGCCTCTTGCACGCTCACACCAGTCCCGCTCAAGAACGACGCGGGCGTGGATGCGATGACGAACGAGCTGAGCATCGCCTCGCAAGGCGTGTTCAAGGTCGTGACGTTCCTGTGCTAGAAGAAGGCCGTTACTCTTCCTTGGGCGCCTTCATCGTGCCGCGGCAGCGCACCGCGCCGCACCGGCACAGTTGCGCATCCTCTTCTTCGGCGATCATCTGGTAATCGACCGTGAGCTCCTCGCCGGCCGCGATGTCGCGCAGCGCGTGGTAGTGCACGCGGCCGTCTTCCTCGGTCGCTTCGCAGTTGGGGTCGCACGAGTGGTTGATGTACTTCAACATATGGTCCGCGTGCGTCGCGTCGATGCACTTGCCCCCGTCGATCGAGAACAGGTACGTCGCGTCCTCATCGTGCTGGTCGCCGTAGCGGTGGTCCGCTTCC
>CAYNGK010000116.1:0-1659 GCA_964396935.1 uncultured Methanosarcinales archaeon
GTTCGATCTGCTCGACGATCGCGCCGCTGCTCGCGGCGCCCCCGCCCCACACGCCCGTATCCTCGGCGGTCGTGATCACGCCGACGACGGGGATGATCGCGGTGTTCGCGCCGATCTCCGCGTCACTGCCGGCGATGGTGAGCGCCAGGATACTCCCGACGATGAGCAATCCCAACAGGATGAGGAGCGTCACGCCGATGCGTGCGCGCAATGACGGTGCTGCCGGTTGTGCTGGGAGTCGTGCCATGGTGGACCTCGGTACTCAGATGATGACGTGACGCACGCGGACCGTGCGCGTGCCGGTGAGCCGCTCGAGCAGGCTCTCGCGGCGGATCGCGACCAGGATCGGTTCCGCGATCCACAGCAGGAGAACTGGCGTGAACGGGATGAGAAATGCGTTGCGCACCGCCGCTTGCCACAATCGCATCTGACCGCGCACGCGCGTATCCGCGAGCATCATCCCTGGCGTCTGCCCGAGAGTGTACTCGAAGAGCGCGAAATACGCGTACGCGAGCAGGAGCAGGACCATCATGCCCGCGAACTGCGCGTTCGTGTACGTGATGGTCCACCAGGAGCCGGCTTGGATCCTGTCGACGAATGGCGCGAAGAGCGCCGTGAACGGTGCGGTCACGATAAGATCGATGATGAGGATGTCCACGAGCAGCGCGAGCGCCCGGTGCCAGAACGACGCGGGCGACTCGACGATCGTGCTTCGCGGCCGCAAGAGGCGCAAATACTCCTTCATGAGCTGTCCGGGCCGGCCGTGCGCTTTTAATGGTTCTGGCGGCCTCTGCCTCTCGCCGATGGATTTATAAACGACCTGGGGTCTCTCACCAGTTGGATGGCATTCGGTAGCCGTAGACCACAACTCACGCCCCAAGAGCAGGAGGCGCAGGATCTCGCGCGCGTGCGCGGGCCGCGCGAGAACGAACTGCTCGGGCTGCTCCTGCAGCGCAATGGGGCCTCCCGCTGCACCGTGCGATGCCTGGATGGCAAGACACGCATTTGCCGCATCCCCGGTCGCCTCAAACGCAAGCTGTGGGTGCGCGAGAACGACATCGTGCTCGTCGAACCGTGGGAGTTCGAGGGCGACGAGAAGGGCGACATCGTCTTCAAGTACCGTCCTGTCCAGGTCAACTGGCTCAAGCGCAACGGGTTCCTCGAGAAGATGAACTCGATGGACGAGTTCTAGCGGAAGATTTTTGTAACGTACGCGTTCATGCGTATCGTAATGGGTTTGCTCCAACTCCTCTTTCCGAAGTATGCGCACCTACGACAAGAACGGCTCGGTGCGCTTCTGGCTCGAGATGAGGTTGCACGTCAATCGCGCCTGATCGCTGCTCGTGAACGAGTCGCGCAGATCCCCGATGGTTCGGATATCACACACCTGTTCTTGCGCTTGCTCGATGCGCCGCGTCATCCGTTGCTCAAGAGCCAGCCCACGTTGCGTCGCGAGAGAGCGGAGATCACTGCTGACGGCCGCACGCTGTCGCCGTTGTATTTCGGATCACAGATGCCTCCCTCGTCGGGACCGCGAACATATTTTATGGGTTGCTCGAAAGAAGAGCTCAATGCGATACTCTCTGATAGACGTGTCGCGGACGTCTTCGACACGCTGAACATAGCGTTCGTTATGTATCCGCAGTGGAAGCGCGACCT
>CAYNGK010000117.1:0-1583 GCA_964396935.1 uncultured Methanosarcinales archaeon
CACGTGAAGGGCCCGGATTTTCCGACCGGCGCCACGATCTGCGGCACCGAGGGGATCAAGTCGGCGTACGAGACGGGCCGCGGCATCGTTCAGATCCGCGCGAAGGCTTCGATCGAAGAGGCCAAGAACGGCCGCCAATCCATCGTCGTCACAGAGATCCCCTATCAGGTCAATAAAGCCAATCTCATACAGTCCATCGCGGACCTCGTGAACGACAAAAAGATCGAGGGCATCTCCGATGTCCGCGACGAGTCGGACAAGGACGGTATGCGGCTCGTGATCGACCTGAAACGCGACGCGGTCGCGCAGGTCGTGATGAACCAGCTCTACAAGCACACGCAGATGCAGGACACGTTCGGGATCATCCTCCTGGCCTTGGTCGACGGCAGTCCGCGCGTGTTGAAACTGAAGGACATCATTACCGAGTACATCCGCCACCGCAAGAACATCATTATCCGCCGCACGAAATTCGACCTCGAGAAGGCGCGCGACCGCGCGCATATCGTCGAGGGCCTCATCAAGGCCGTTGATATCCTCGACAAGATCATCAAGACCATCCGCAAGTCGAAGACGCCCGCCGACGCGAAGGTCGCGTTGGTCGAGGACTTTGAGTTCTCCGAGCGCCAGGCGCAGGCCATTCTCGAAATGCAGCTGCAGAAGCTCACGGGCCTTGAGATCCACAAGCTCGAAGAGGAATTTAAAGAACTGCTCAAGCGCATCGAGTATCTCGAGAGTGTATTGAAGAGCGAGAAAAAGGTCATCGAGATCATCAAGGAAGAATTGAACACGCTCAAAGAAAAATACGGCGATGACCGCCGAACCGAGATCGCGCGCTCCGTCGACACCGAGCTCGAGGTCGAGGACCTGATCGCCGACGAGGACGTCGTCGTCACGATCAGCCATAACGGCTACGTGAAGCGCCTGCCCGTCACGACCTACCGCAAACAGCGCCGTGGCGGCGTGGGCATCACGGGCGGGAACGCGGGCGACGAGGACTTCACCGAACATTTGTTCATCGCCTCGACGCATGACAATCTGCTCTTTTTCACCTCGCGCGGCAAGGCATTCATGATCAAGGTGCACGAGATCCCGCAGGCGTCGCGCCAGGCCAAGGGCAAGTTCATCGGAAATTTCATTTCGCTCGCGCAGCAGGAGAAGGTCACTTCCTATATACCGGTCAGCAAGTTCCAGGAAGGCCGCTTCCTCGTCATGGTCACGCGCATGGGTCAGATCAAAAAATGCGAACTGACCGATTTTGAGAACACGCGTAAGAACGGCATCATCGCCATCGGTCTCGACGGCAAGGATGAGCTGATGGCGTCGGAACTCACGCCGCCGCCACGGGAGACCATCGAAGCGACGGTACGGGCCGCCCTCGCCGAAGACCTCGGCGTCGGCGACGCGACGGCTCAACTGCTCGAGGGTGTCCCGGCCACCGCACACGTCGTCTGCAAGGAGTCGGCGGTCATCGCCGGCGGTCCTTGGTTCGACGCCTGCTTCCGCGCGCTCGATCCGCAGGTCCGCATCACCTGGCACGTCGCTGAAGGCCAGCGCGTCGAAGCGGGCACCGTGCTCTGCACCCT
>CAYNGK010000118.1:0-1548 GCA_964396935.1 uncultured Methanosarcinales archaeon
AGCACCTCCACAGGCTCGGAGTTCTCTTCGATCGTGATGCGGTAGCGGCGCACGCTCACCTTGCCATTGCCTACCGATGGGTGCGCGGCGGTCATCTGCGTGATGTCGTAATTACAGACCTCGCGAAAGGTCTCGATGACCCTCGGGTACGCCGGGGGCGCGGGCTGCGCCGGCGTGGTGGACTTGCTTCTGCGCTTGGTGGTCATGTCAGTCGATCTCGTTGATGAACTCGCCCACGTCGATCGCGTTCGGGCAGATGTCGGCGCGCTTGCCACCGTCGATCACGTCAACGAACGTGAGGCTGACGCGCGGCGAGAATGTGCGCACGAACAGAAAGTCGTCGCGCTCCATCGCCCACACTGGCACGTTGAGACGGTTGTACTGCGGCACCGCGCCGCCGGTCCACATGCGAATGGGGATCGTGAAGCGCAAACCATCCGGCGCCATCTCTCCGCCTGGAAGCAGATCGTACCCAGGGCGGCAGAAGCCCTTGGGCAGTCCGAGCGCGAACGATCCGATGCCGCCTGCTATCGTGCCGAGCACATGCGCGGAGCACGCAAACCCGTAGGACTCCACCATACGGAACGCGCTGCACGTCTTCGGGTCATGGCCGGATACGCAGCCCGCGCACTGGATCTCTTTCACCATCTCAAGCTTGCGATTCTTGCTCATACTCTCCGCTCCTCATACCTTCCGTGGAGCCAACGCCGTGGGTCGAACCCGGGCGCGCTCGTTACGGTTCATCGATGCGCGCACACCGCGCATCGCCTTCGCGGTCGTCACCGTCAGCAGCACGAGACAGGGCGTCGAGACGTTCGAACAGGTTTCGGATGTGTCCGTCCCGGAAGTCGTCGGCGCCCCACATGGTCTTGCGCCCGAGCAGCACCGCGCCGATCTCCTCGCGCGCTTTCTCGATGTGCTCACGGGCTCGCGCCACGTGCTCGTCTGCGGTGGTTGTGACGCTCATATCAGGCTCTCCTCTGCGCTGGCTGACCGGACGCGCTACTGTCCGCACCCGCACCCGTCGTAGGCTCCGCACGCCTGCCCGGCGATCATGCGCTGCACCCCTTCATCGTCCGGGATCGGGAAGCCTAGCGCGGTGCAGACCGCGGCCAGCTTCGGCGCGCCGTAGTTGGTGAACCCAGCCGCTTCGATCGCCGCGTAGGCTCCGCCGTCGCCGAGCAGCCATGCCCACGCGGTCATCTTGTCCACGCTGCGCGACGCCGAGATCCCGCGGTGGTCCTCCACCTTCTCCCACGCGAAGGACATGTAGTCGCGCATCTCGGCGATCACCTTGTCGTCGTCGACCGGGGTGTGGATCTCCGCCCACGCCTCCGCCGTCGCTTCCGGCTTCAGGAACTCGCGCGCGTGTTCGAAGTCGAGGTAATGAAGCAGCGCGTCCGTGGTGAAGTCCAGAAACCCGCGCGCTCCACGGATCTTGTTGACGATCTCATCCTGCGTTCTCATCTCTTCCTCTGCTCTCCTCGTGCGCCCCATCGGCGCGTGGTCCACGGGGCCACCCCTTGGCTAATATAGGATGCAACCAGA